>JBIKZJ010000126.1:0-14596 GCA_044354755.1 Schlesneria sp.
GGGCTTTTGGTGGCGATAGCGGCGCACCCGTGGCGATGATCGTGAATGACCGTATCTTCGTGGTCGGAATTGTGCTCGGAATGCATCGCCAAACCGACCGAGCGGTTCTTCCCTTCGAAGAAATTACTATTCATACCCCCCTCGGGTTGGCCATCGCCGCGCAAGCCCCCCTGCTGCTGGATACCATCGAATTGTTGACGCAGAAATGAGAAGCAGTTGTCGGTTGTCAGTTGTCGGTTGTCGGTTGTCAGGGTTCGGGGTGCGGAATCTTGTCGGTGGACGGTTCTCGGATTGAAGCCGTGATGTTTGATGTCGAGTCACGTATTCGCACCTCACGCACTCGGTTTGTGGTTGAACGGAAATTTAACGCAAAGGCGCAAGGACGCGGGGACGCAAAGAAGAAAAACGACAGAGTGGCGGGTAGCAGGCAGCAGGCCTAACGGTGAAATTACAGCGGGTTTTCAGGTTTTGCATTCCTGCCGTCTTTGTCTTCTTGGCGTCCCCGCGTCTCTGCGACTTTGCGTTATGTCTGCGACTTTGCGTTATGTCTGCGACTTTGCGTTGTCCCTGCGACTTTGCGTGAAAATCTTCCTCCCAGCGGGGATTCCCGGCAGTTTCATCAGGGAATTCTGGCGATTTCTCAGAATTCAGACAAAATCGGGAGTTTTCCAGTCAACCAAAGCGTCTCAATTGTATACTCGAACCGAGTTGATCCACTACGATCAGGGGCTTCAGTCAAGTTTGACTACTTTCCCGAATCAGCAGACTCGACATCAACCTCCCTATCTGTTGAAGTTACCCCATTAATGGGAACCTCCCGAATTATGGTGCTGTTGTCTCACGACGCGGCATCCGCAAATTCAAGGACTGGCCGATGCAAACGACATACTCTTTTCGACTTGCGGCGACGCTCTGCGTCACCCTCAGCCTCTACAGCCCCGCCTGGGGACAAAACGCTGGTAACGCGAATGGGGAGAAAGAAAAACCCCCCGAACGCCTGATTTATCTCCCCTTCAAGAACCTCAAGGCGGTTTTCGAGAAGCCGGATGGTTCGGTGCTGGTCCCCTACGCCGATTACATCAAGCTCTGGGACAAGGCGTTTGGAAATGGTTTGCGAAAACCGGAACAGCCGCCGATCTCGGGAGTGATTTCGTCTGCCAGCTACTCCGCGAAGATCGAAAAGGATGTCGCACAAATTTCGGCCACACTGGTCGTACAGTCGCTGGAAAAAGGCTGGGCTGAAATTCCCGTCAAGTTTGGAGAAGCCTCGATCGGCAAGCTGACCTCGGATTCGGGCAAGGTTTTGCTGCGCGGGACGGGGAATGGGACCTATTCGCTGCTGATTCCGACGGCGGGTGAGCACAAAATTTCGCTGGAATTGACCGCTCGGGTCCGGACTTCGCCCGAAGGGAAAAGTATTGATTTTGACATTCCTCCGGTCGGGATTACCGAATTTGAACTTTCGGTCCCCGAAGCAGACCAAACCATGGAGCTGAAGCCTCGGCTGGCGACTCTGCCGGTGGAAGTGGCGGCGAAAGAGTCACGGCTGAAGGCGACGATTGGTTCGTCCGAGAAAATCTCGGTTCGCTGGCATCCGCGCGTCGGAACCAAGCCGGACATGGAGCTACTCGCCAGCGTCACCAATCAGACACTTGTCACCGTCGAAGATGGTTTGATTCATACCGATGCCTGGCTGAAGTACGAAGTCTTGCGGGGGCAGCTGGATCAGGTCAAGCTGGTCGTCCCCAAAGGGGATCGAATTCTCGACATCACCTCGGACGTGAAGGTTAAGGAATGGAAAGCGGTCGATGAAGAGAATCGGCAGGTGGTCAGCGTCGAATTGCTGGGTCGTGCCGAGGGGAAACTGACGCTGGAAGTTCATACTGAACGGGCAGCACCGGTCGAGGCGTTTGACGTGGCTGGACAGGGGGCGACCGCCGCTTATGGGATTCACGCACTGGATGTGATTCGTGAGAGTGGCACCATTTCGGTGAAGTCGGGAAGCGACCTGACGCTGACGGTGGAAGAGCAGCGTGGGCTGTTGCGTGTCGATGAAACCGAGATCGATGCGAAGCTGAAAGGCCCAGCGGCGATGTACTACAAATACTACAGCCCGGCGTTTCGGCTGCGAATGCTGGCCAAGCCGGTCGAGCCACGCTTGATCGTCGATCATCAATCGCAACTGGTCTTTCGCGATGACCAGTTGCGACTGCGGTCGACGGCCCACTACACCATCGATCGAGCGGGGGTGTTTGAGCTCAAATTCAAGCTGCCGGACGATCTGACGGTCGAAAATGTCGTTTGTGATCGGATGAAACAGCACGATGTCTCGACCGATAAAACGTTGTTAACCATCAGTCTGCGGGAAAAAACGCTGGGGACGATCGATGTCGCTATCACCTCAACCCGGCGACTCGATCCGCTCGCCGAAAAGACGGACCAGATTTTGCCGTTGCTTGAACCGCTCAATACCGAGCTGGAAAATGGGAAGCTGCAGGTTTATGCGCCGGAAGCGATCGATGTCATTACCGATACCGAAAAGCTGTTGGGGTTGCTCCCGGATCCCGCCCCTCAAGCGGAAGGAATGGCGAATGCTCGATTGGTTTCGTCATGGGTTTATAATCGACGACCGATCGAAATCCCCGTCCGCACCGTCCGCAAGCCAACACGACTCACCGCACTGGTCGGGACGAAGGCGGATGTCAAGCAGGGACAGGTCCAGGTGACGACCTCGCTGAATTACCTCATCGAGTATGCAGGGCTGGACACATTTCGGTTTGGGGTCCCCGAGGGGGTTGCCGACACGGTACAGATCACTTCGATGGCGGGGGGTTCTGCTCCAGCGATCAAACAAAAAAGCCGCGACGAAAATGCGGTCGACGGCGAGGTGACCTGGACGGTGGTGATGCAGCGCGACGTGCTGGGGATCCAGCCGTTCGAGATTAAGTATGACCTGGTTCCGACTGCGGGTGCGGATGCAAATAAGGCTGCGGCCACCATTCAGGCGATTCGGGTGCTTGATCCGTATGACAAGGTTGACGGACCGCAGGGAAAACGCGAGATCACGGTCTCACGCACGATTGGCGAGATGACGGTGGTTAAAGACCGTGCGCTGTCGGTTTCGGCGACGGCGACCGGGGGTGACGCTGAGCAGATTGATGTGCGTGAATTACAGCACATGCCGCAGGATGGGTTTGTCGCCTTCCGGTACTTCAAGCAGCCGGTGAAGCTGGAACTTGCTTCGAGTAAATACGACATTCAGGGTGTGGTCGAGACGGTGGTGAGCAAGGCTCTGGTCGAAATGGTGCTGGACCGGGCGGGGGTCGCTACGAACCGCTGTCGGTACGAGTTGAAGTCGAGTGAACGTCAACGGCTGCGGATTGATCTTCCTGAGAATGTGGAAATTTTGGGGGTGCTGGTGAACCGGAAGCAGACGGCTTTGGAAAAAGCGGATCTGCCTGCGGACAAGGGCTGGACCTCGTACTTTGTCAGCGTGGCCCGGACCAAGCCTTCTGACGAGCGGTTTACGCTTTCGGTGGTTTTTCGAAACTCGTTCAATCCGGCGCCGTTCCTGAATGCGGGGGGGAAACTGATTGCTCGGCTGCCGATCATCGGTGGTGCGACGAATGCCGGGGTTGCAGTGCAGCAATTGCAGGTGAAGGCGTGGGTTCCCCCAGAATACTCGCTGATCGGAACGCCCAAAAATTACAGTGTGCAGACACGAACTCCGCTCCGAGAACGGCTGCTGGGTCGATCGAGCACGGTCTTTGGGGAACAGAATCTGAATGCCTGGATTGGTCATGACACGGACGGGATCTTTGAATTTCCGACCGAAGGGAAGTGGTTTCAGTACATGAATCTGGGAGGAAGCAAACAGATCGATCTGAGCTGGTGGCACCTGCCGCTCTATACGTGGGTGGTGAGTGGGGCGTTGGTGCTGATTGCCTTGATCCTGCGAAACACCTCGTGGGAAAATAAGCTGACGTTGATTGTCATCGCCCTGTTTGCTGCCTCGGCCTATGCACTGAAAGATCAGGATTTGATCTTCCATGGAGTGCAGGTTGCCTCGTTGGGTTTGGGGGCCATGCTCGCCATCTGGTTGATTCATGGTTTGCTGAGCTGGAAGCCGCGTCCGGGGGATTCGACCAGGACGATACCTCCGGTCGAGCCACCTCCACCGCTCGCCCCACCGCAACCGGAACCGACTGCGGTCTGATCCGAATCGTGCTGGCCTGATTTTTTCGTGATTTTCACGATGATCGATTTTTTTCGCTATTCGCTATTCAAGTACCCATTCCTCGATTACGAGGTTGATCATGATCAAACAAATATCTCATTGGCTGCTGCTGCCACTGCTGCTTGCAGTTGTCGCCTGGCCAGTATTCGCTCAGCCGCCAGCACAGCCCCCGGCACGGGATCCGGTCAGTGAACTGACCGACGCCCGGCGGATCTTTGTCCCGGTGGAAGATCTGGATGTCATTATCGAGCGGGACAAGGAAGGGGTGCTGCTTCCCCGTGCCAAGTTCGATGTGTTGCTGACTCAGGCCAAAGCGAACGCCGAGAAAAATGCGGTTCCGACCGGGAATCCGCTCGTCGTCACCTCCGCCGATTACGCGGCTCGGATCGTGGGAGATCAATTACTGATTGCGGTCACGGCCGAGTTGACACAGTTCCAGAATGACTGGTGCGAGTTGCGGTTTCCGTTGCAGCGACTGGCGATGGAGCAGGCTCAGGTGGATGACGCATTGGCCCAGATTGGTCGGCATCCCGATGGGTCGGTCTCGCTCTTTACGGATGGGCGGGGGAAGCATACGGTCAAGTTACAACTCTCGACGGAACTGGCGTCACTCGGGAGTGATCAGTCTGCGGCTTTTTCGCTGTTATCGGCACCGAGCGGCGTTTTGACCTTGTCGTTACCGGCGGGGAAGCGATTACTGATTGGGGCTTTGCAACTGGAACGACCTGCCCCGCTGGATCAGGTGGCAGACTATCAGGTCGCCATCGGGGGGGCGAGCGGATTGACGTTGCGAATTACGGATCGGGCCGCCGAAAACGCGGCCGATTCGCTGTCATTTGCCTCGACCGGTTACGGTTTGCATGTGGCTCCGGGGGAGGTGACCTGGCAGGCTTTGACGACGTTGCAGGTCTTTGGGAAACCGATCGATCGTTTGTCGCTTTCGGTACCTCGGGTGCTGGAAATCGCGGCTGTCGAGTCGACAGGGCTCGAGAGCTGGGACTTAACGGATGATCCGGATGATGCCCGGCGGACAAATTTATCGCTGACGTTTGGTCAGGCGTTTGACGGTGGCCGAAAGATTTCGTTGAAGGGGGTGATGGCGGTGGAAACGGGCGAGCCGTGGGGGGTTCCTCCGCTGCGGATTGCGAACGTCACCTCGCATGTCGGTCAAGTGGTTGTGCAGTATCCCGCCGGGGTTCGGTTGCGGGTGGAAGAGACGGCGGGAGTCCGCCGGGCGACACGGGAACAGAAGCCGGCAGCGGATATGCCTGATGAACCGGGAAAAGAATCGGGGACAGAATCGCTGCGGTTTGATCTCTGGCAGCCCGATTTTCTGCTCAGGTTGACCACGCAGCCGAAAGAACGGGAAGTTCAGGCGGCGGTTGCGGCGGTATTGGATGTGAACGCGACCGGGCTAGAGCTGCAAGGAGCACTCACGGTCGAGACCCACTTTGCTCCGCTGTTTGAATTGGATATTCGCCTCGCCTCTGAATGGCAGGTGCTGAGTATTCAGCGGGACAATCAACCTTTGAAATGGCAGCTCACCGCGCTGGACGAAGTCGGGGTGCAGCAGTTGCGAATTTTGCTGAACCCTCCTCTGGCGGCGGAAACGAGTGGTCTGTTTCGGCTGTCGCTCAGGCGTGATGTCGAGGGATGGCCGGTGGAGGCTGAGCCGATCACGGTCGAATTTCCGGAACTGTATCTGCCACAGTCGAGTCTCTCGGAAGGGGCGTTTGTGGTGCGGGGTGATGACGATCTGGATCTCGAAGCGCTCGATTTGAAGGGGCTTGATCCTCAACCTCTGAAAGCGGTGTTCGAGCGATTGCGGTTTCAGTCGCAGGATACGCGGTTCGCGGGCAAACTGAAGATTGTGCGGAAGGCCTCGCGGATTGCCGCGCAAACAGTCACCTTTGGTCGGATTGATCCGCAGACGTTTCATACGTTTATTCAATCGGTGGTTGAGGTACAGGGGGGCGGGATTCGGACGCTGAAGGTGGCGTTGCCGGAATCGGCGGGGACCGCGATTCGGTTCGAATCGCCGAGCCCACGCATTGTCGAACAAAAAGCGGCTGCACCGCAGAATGGCGAACGGATTTGGACACTGCAGTTTGATCAACGCTTGCGTGGGCAGGCGTTGATTGCGTGTGATATCGAGCTGGCGCGTGGCGACGAGCCCAAGTTTGTGGTTCCGCAGCTGCGGTTTGTTGATGCCGATCGCCAGAACGGTTATCTGGTTGCGGAAGCAGGGGGCGAACAGCGGTTGACGATTGTGGCGGAAGAGGCGAGTGGTGCGGTATTACCCGAGGTCGATCCGCTCGAACTTCCCAATGTTTTCTATCAGCCGAAAGAACGGATTGTGGCGGTTCATCGGGCACCGGCGGCGGGTGCGATGCTGACGTTGAGTGAGCAAAAATTTGATAAAATTCCGGTCCCGACGGCCATTTGTCCGCAGTTAGTGATCTCGACGATTCTCGGTGGGACCGGTGAATTGCAGCACCGCGCGACATTTCAATTGAATGTGGTCGGAGTCCAGGGGCTGCATGTGACCTTGCCCAAAGATTCGACCTTATGGGCGACTCTCGTCGATGGGAACCCGGTCGAAGTTCGCCGCAACGGTGATGTTTATCTGGTGCCGCTGACGCTACGAAATCCTGTGATCGCGAATAACGGAGCGGGTGTGGTTGGTACGAGTCCCCCTGGGGTGGGTGAGTTACGGAGCCTGCAGTTGTTCTACCGTTCGCAGGTTGGTGCGGTTTCGCACTTTGGCAAGCTCGAACAAGATCCGCCGGTGCTGACGGTCGAGTCGGGCCAGCGAACGGCTTTGTCGGTCGAGATTCTGGAACAGAAGTGGGATTTGTATTATCCGGAAGAGACTCGTTTAACTGAAAGCCACAGTTCGCTGGAACCGCTGCAGCCCATGGACCAGACAAGCTGGTTGAAAAACGGGAATGCGGGTTTGTTGCGGATCCCGACACTGGTTGATCTGGGCTGGCACTTGCTGGCGGTGCTGGTAACGATCGGGATCATTGCGTTGCTGGCATTCGGATGGCAGCAGAGACGATTCCTCATCACGCAAGCCCTCATTGTCGTGGTGGTCTTTGTCGTGCTTGGTGCCCTGGTATTGCCCACGGTGCGACAATCGCGAAGTACGGGTTTTTCCCTATCAAAGTCTGCGGCGCCTATCTCTGCGAGAGAGGATTCGATGGCGGTCGCTACGGAGATGAAAATGCGTGGTGCAATGGCCCCCGCGAAAGTTCTCAGGGACAAAGATCAAATCCATCAACCGTTGGCGGAAAGTATGACGAGGGTTACGGATCAAAAGCCGGGCAAACCACAGCAAAACGTGAAGCTCAACAAGGACGAGGCGAGGTCTGGGATAGAGGAAATGATGGACGCGCCAGCACCGATGGTGAATGGTCCAGGGCTCGGTCGGATGCGTCCGGGTGGCATGGGTGGCATGGGTGGCATGGAGTTACAAGGTGGCACGGATGGAGTGCAGAAACACCTGTCGCAAGCTCCCGATGTTGCGAAATCCGAAAGGGTGCTCGAGTTTGACGGGACAGACGGGGCACCACCGATGGACGAGGCGCGGCCACAGAATGCTGCACTTGAGGATCGTCTCAGCCTGGATATTCGCCAAACTCAAAATTTCGCTGATGATGCGGACGATTTTAAAAGACTCGCTTTGCTTTCACTGGCAATCGATTTTGCTCCCCCGGCAGGGAGTCGTGAAAAGCAGTTCCGTTACCTGGGTGCTGACACATCCCAGCGAGGAATTCCGTTGGAGGTTGATTATGTCGACCATCATTCGGGTGGGGCCCTGCGAACCTTTGTCGTGGCCCTGGTCGCGATGATTGGCTGGTTCTGCTGCCGTAGCTCGATCGCGATCCGGATCGCCCTGGCGACACTCGGCCTGACCATTCCGCTGGCCTTGTTACCATTGGCTCCGCTGAATTGGCAACCGGTCCTTGACGGACTGTTTCTGGGGACACCGGTTGCTATCGGCCTGTGGTCATTGCGGAGCTGTGTGCAGTGTTGTGGTCGTTATTGTTGCGGCTGTTGCTCACGACTGGTGAAACTGGATCCCCGTACCGTGACAACCTTGCTCACGCTGTTTTTGGTCCTGTCACAAACCGTGATTGCCGCCGGTCAAGAGCCTGCGGCGTCCCCCCCGCCAGCAGGGACAACGCTGATCGTTCCCTTCGATGCGGGGACGGAACCACTCGCCTCAGAACGGGTTTTTCTTTCGCAAGAACAATTCAAACAGCTTTATCGGCTGGCGAATCCTGAAAAGGCGTCGAAGCAGCCAGCACCCCAGGCGGGGGGAGTCTATGAAGCACTGTATGCTGCGAAACTCGAGGCGAATGCGACTCGACCGGACGAGTCGACGATCGAGGTGACGGCGCGGTATGCTGTGAAAAGTTTTGTGGATGGGCAGTTACTGGTACAAATCCCCGTCGGCCAGGTGGCTGTGCGGGAAGCGAAGCTGGACGGGCAATCCGCCGCTTTGATTGCGAATGCGAGTGGCTTCACGATTGCGGTGCAGCAACCGGGACTGCATGTGATTGACTTTCGTTTTTCTGTACCGGCGAAACTTTCGGGGACCACCGGGGCGTTTACGCTACCGCTGCTCGCGGTTCCGACAGGAAAACTGGTCTTTGAACTTCCTGCTCAGGATTTGTCCGTTCGCGTGAATGGCTCGACCACGATCTTTCGTCGGGTGACACAGGACGATTTGCAATCGCTGGAATTCCCGATTGATAAGGGAGGGGATGTGATCGTTTCGTGGCAGCCGAAACAGGCGCAGGGGGCTGCCGCCGCCGTGATTCATGTCGATTCGGTGGAAGCGATTACGCTGACCGACGCCGGAACCTCGGTGAGTCATGGATTTGCTTACAAAATTCGCCAGGGGGGGATTGCGGATACCTCGTTTACGCTTCCCGAGACGCTGCGGCTGCGAGCGGTCACCGGAGCGGATGTCGGGGGCTGGGAATTGCAGGGAAACGGAGCGGACCGCAAGCTGCGGGTGATCTTCCGGCGGAATGTCGCGGACCAGACGCAACTTACGATTGAAACGTTTCTCGATGTGAAGGTTGATACCGAGTCGACGACGATCAATGTCCCGCAACTGGCACCTCAAGAGGTGACCAACGAGATTGGTCAGGTGGCGGTCTTTGCCGGGAATCAATTTTCGATTCGCGCCGAACAGGTCCAGGGACTCTCCCAGCTGGACGGATCGCGGTTTGCCACGCCCATTCCGGTCAGCCGACCGCCGGTGGCCCCGCAACTGGCCTACCGTTTTTCCAAGCGACCGTTCAGCCTGAATCTCCTGGCAACTCGGCAAGCCTCACAAGCGCACGTCACTGCACAGCAGGGGGCCTTGATTTCGCTGCGTAAGCAACAGCTGACCACACGGTTGCGTTACAACTTGACGGGGGCTCCCCGTTCGTCGGTTTCGATTTCCCTGCCAGAAAAATTCGTGCTGCTGGATGTGCAGGCGACCGGTTTGCGGGATTATTACATCGCCCGGCAAGAGGAAGAAGCGACCCTGACGATTGAGCTCAATGCGCCGCATCTGGGTTTGATGGAGGTGGTGCTGGGGGGATTTACGCCACGTGAGAATGGTGAATCCCCGATTCGATTCCCTCAACCGCTCGACGCCACACGACTCGATTCGACCGCAGCGGTCTGGCTGGAGGAAGGGTTTGCCGGGACACTGGAGACATTCGATGGCTGGCGATCCGATGACGCAACGCAGATCGGTGGTGAGCTCCGGTCGATCCGTCCGCAGCAGACGGTTCAGTTTGCCTTTTCCTCGCCCAATTTGACGCCGGAAGCGATCACCCTGAACCTGACCCAGGCGACTCCGCAACTCTCGGCAAACGGGTTAGCGATGGTGACGGTGACGGATGTGGCGGTGATCGAGATGCTGGCGCTGCAGTGGCAGATTGATGCGGCCAAGACAGACACCTTGACGTTGACCACACCCGACTGGCTGGCTGGGAAACTGGACTTCCAGGGACAGGGGATTCGCGATGCAACCCACGTCAGTGCGGGGGGGAACCGAACCCGCTGGACCATTCATCTGCGAACACCGGTGAGCGGCAAATACTTCGCGACCGCAACCGCTACGTTGCCACCGCCAACTGCTGATGTCGCGGTTCCTGTGGTGGCCCCGGCGCTGGTATTTGAACACGACCAGAAACCGCTGGAACGACAGCGGCAGTATGTGTTATTGATTAATTCGTCGCTCGGACAACTTTCGGCGGTCGATACGTCGCTGGTCGAGTCTGTCCAGCGTGAGGATGTCCCAGTGGTGATTGGTCAAGAGTTTATGGATCAGGCGACCGAGCTGGTCCGGGTGAAATCGCTGCTGACGGCCCCCAGTTGGTCGCTGCATAAGTTTGCTCAACAGGCGAGTGCTCCGGCCTCCGTGAATGTTGCCGATTTGACGACCATCATCAGTCGTGACGGAACCTATCGGGGACAGGGGCTTTATACGATTAAGAATCGATCCCGGCAGTTTTTGGCACTGCAGATGCCGGCAGGGACGGAACTGCTCTCGGTCTACGTAGCGGATCAACCCGCGCGTGCCGTGACGACCGAATTGCCGTCCTTAAATGGCGGGACGGCGCAATTGATTGCACTGCCGAAAACCAGTGCGGCGAGTCTCTCGTTTCCGGTGAAGATCATCTGGAGAGGTCGTCTATCGGGTCCATTGCCAAAGTCAGCAAGATTCAGTCGCGAAGAGTTTTCGATTCCCGCTCCGCAGGTTCTCAGCCAGCAGCAGGATGCCGACTATGGGATTCCGGTGGCGAGAACCCAATGGACGGTATATCTGCCGGATGACCTGGATGCCCAGGGGGTTCGTTCGACCGTCAAGCACAATCTGTCACTCGCTGATCATGCGAACGATCTTTATGGGAATGCGGCACTACAAGAGGCGAGTGAATTACTCGGTTATTTCGAGCAGATGGTCGAGAGCAATAAGCGTGTTTCGTCGGTCAACAATTTGAAACAAATCGGGTTGGCAGCGAGCAATTTAAAGCGACTGCAAACTGAGTTGGGGGCCTATCAAAATCAGTCGGGTGACCGCGAGTTTACGAGGAATACGTCCGAGACGCTGCGTCGACTCTCGACAGTGGATCAACAGGCTCGGCAAGAGCAACAGAAGGGGGCGGCGTCAATTCCCTCGCAATCGCTCGCCAATGGGGGGGCAAATTATTTTCAGGTGGAAGGGGTGACCGAAGGGGCGACTATTGCCGAAGGCCAGCAAAAAGCGGTCTTTCAGGCGAATAGCGAGTCGGGGATCAATCTTTCGCTGGGTGAGGTACCGGTCGATAGCAATTTCAATTTCAGCCTCGGACTCCAGAACTCTGAAAGCAATCCGGCTGCGGAAAAGGCCCCCAGTGAAAAACCCCAATCAAAGGTTGCGTCTAAAAAGTCAAAGACTGCTGGCGAACCGAACAATCCCAATAATAACAATCCGAATAATAGTCGATCTCAACTTCGGGTCTCGAACGGGTTGAACATCGATAACCTCAATACCGAGGTGACGAATAATAACACCACTCGTTTTAATAATACTCTGCAACAGCAGCAGGTGATTCCGCAAAGCCCTGGTCAGTCGGCGAACAATTCAGGGGTAATCATGCAAAACGGCGATGGGATCGCGGGGAATACGTTCATCAATAATGGTTCGCTTTGGAATGCGCAAGTTCCAGGGAATGATTTGAGCGCCCTGAATATGCCGCAGTTGGTCACCCAAGGGCTTGGTCGCGAGGCGGGCGGTATGATGGGTGGCGGTGGTATGGGTGGTGGTATGGGCCCAGCACCCTCGCTGTACGGGAGGCGTTCTGGATTAGGAAACGGTTTCAGCGGGGGAGGGTTCAAGGATGATGCGCCGGGAATGATGCCCTCGAACGGACCGGGGGTTCCTCAGTCTGGTGAGCAGTTTTCGAATCCGTCGTCGGACTTTTTTGGGGTGAATCCAACCGATTCCCGAGGTGGCCAGATCGATGGACGAAATCAGTTTGTCGCCGCAGAGGGTGAAGGGGGTCGATTGGTCGAGAATGGCAGGCAGGCCGGGAGTGCTGCGGCAGAACGGCGACGACCGAGCGGATTATCGATTGGGATTACATTACCGACTTCAGGCCGTAAGCTGGTCTTTTCCAAGTCGGGTGGGGATCCGAAACTGACTCTGGCCATTCGTCCACAAGAATCGGTCCGGCGGGGCTTGAGCTTGGCTTGGTCTGCGATCTGGCTGCTGGTAGCCGCCTCAGTCCTGTTCATACTCAGTCAGGCATCTGGGGTTCGTCGTTTATTGTATTTGTTGCCTGTCGTCGTGGCGCTGATGGGCATAATCGGATTTTGTGTCCTCCCTGGGACATTGTCTTTGGCCAGCTTTGTGCTGTTCGCGGCGGGTGGATTGGTGACCGCCTGGAACTCGCTGCCAAAGGGGCTGAAAGGGACAAATTAAGAGGCCGAAGGCCCGATTCCGGGAACGGCGACCAGGGGTTTGATCGCCTCAGGTATAACGCACTTCCCGATGCTGCTCTTCGAAGTACTCGGGCAATAACGTATCCGCCTGCAGGATTCCTTTACGGGTCAGGGTGATCTCGTCACCGTTGATGGTGAGATATCCTTTCGCCTGTTGAGCGGCAAATGGCTGCGAGAATTCCTGCAGGATGTCGACCCCAAACTTGGTCCGGAACGGAACGGCTGAAAGATGTCCCTCTTTCATTTGCAGGATCATCTCGCGAATTAATCGCTGATGGGCCGTGGGGCGTAGCGCCCGATTGATGGGCAAGACCCCTGCTTCGACGGTTGTCAGGTATTCTTCCAGTTGATCCAGGTTCTGATAGTGGACCCCTTGAAAATGACCGAACGACGAAACCCCTGCCGCCAGCAGATCACAGCCACGCCAGACGTTGTCACGATAAACGAAGTGGTCGGTCGCGGGATTTTTCACCATTTCGTTGCCGCTCGAAATATGATATCCGTCTGCCTCGAACAAGGTCATCGCTTCATCCACCCAGCGCCGTTTGGTGGTCCAGTTGGCGACAGGTGAGGCGACGCCAAGTTCTTTCATCTCTTTCGAAATCAGCGTATTGAACGGAAGTTCCATTTGGTAGACGGTCAGGTTATCGGGCTTCAATTGGCGAGCCTGCTCGATACATTTTTCCCAATTTTCGTCAGTCTCGCCCACCATTCCGGCAATCAGGTCGATGTTGACCTGGGGAAACCCGACTTGCTGGATCCAGTCATAGGCCCGAAAAACCTCAGGGGAAAGATGAGCCCGGCCATTTTCTTCCAGGATGGTGTCATTAAAATTTTCGACACCGAGGGAAATGCGGGTGATCCCGATGTCTTTGAGTGTCTGCAGCTTTTCGAGGCTGAGCGTTCCGGGCTCGCATTCAAACGTCACTTCTTCGGCCTGATCCCACGACACCGATCGACTCAGTTCATCCCGCAGGAAACGAAGTTGTCGCGAGCTGAGGTACGAGGGAGTTCCGCCACCAAAGTAGACAAATTTCAGGTCACGGCCAGGAACAGCCGGTTCTCGCCCGAGTAACTCGACCTCTTTGGCGAGGGCTTCGACATAACGGGAGATGGCGTTAGCGTTCTGATTGGTATAGACGCGAAAGTAGCAGAATTTGCAACGTTTGCGACAAAACGGAATATGCAGGTAGAGCCCCATGGGGACCGATCGGTCCGGTTCGGCGGCGAAAGCCGAGCGAATTTCGGTGACGGCGTCCCGATTCCAGAGAGAAAAGGGAGGATAATTGGAGATGAAATAGCTGCCAACTTCGGTGGTTGCTGGAGCGATTTCGAGGGGATTTTCGGGGGGATTATGGATATCGGCCTGCATCGGCATGTTCCGGTCGGAGGTTTAAGCCAGGTCGAAGTGAGGACTTCGCGGATGGCGATCATCATCGGTAGGTCAGCGGAACCGATCTGCGTGCAATCGTTGCTGACTGCAATCGTTGTTCCTTCCCCTATTGGAACACCGCGCGCGGTCCCTCTGCAAGCAACGCTCGCCACGTTTTTTAAGAAGGAGGGTTTGAATCGCCCGTTTTCCGTTTGCGTTTTCAGAATCCGGAATCCGCACGTTTGCGATTTCCTCCCTTTTTATTCTCGCGATTCGTTTGATTCGTGGTTCACAATCGTTGCATTTCCTGAAAAGGGTGGGATTCAGAAATCGACTGCTGCATTCAACAGGTTTGCGTGAACGCTGCTGCCAGAGGCGAACGACGTGCCTGTGACCCGAGACCTCTCTCAAGAAAAAACGAGCTGATCTTGTGTTGGCTCTTGGAAACGCCTCCGAGGAAGGTTTCTCTCACCATTTCGCTTGGTAAA
>JBIKZJ010000127.1:0-14587 GCA_044354755.1 Schlesneria sp.
GCCAGTCCCCATTCCTCAACGTTGTGTGAATCGGATGTGGATGTGAGAATATCGCAGGTGATTTCGATGTTTGGGAATCGGTCGGTTGTTCAAAAGAAATCTCGAAGGGACTGGCCACGGGCTGGCCAATTGGCCAACCCGTGGCCAGCCGCTTGGCCAGCCCCATGTCCTTTAATCATTAGAGTTTAGGGATTTTTTGGCAGGACTGGCCCGGCTGGTCAAGGATTTCGCGAAGCGATCCCGTCAGCCGGGGCCGATACGTGGAAACATCACCCACGAAGTGGCGGGAGAGGGAGCAATTCCCGGACGACGATTTTTTGTAGAAAAGTCTGTCCTCGATTTGCGTCCTCACCGAAGTCGCGTCTGCTCCTGAGTTGGCTCTCCGATTAACTCGTGTGACGTTTTTGTCCACCCGGTGGCAGGCGACGATGAATTTCTGGCATCAGTCCGTAGGCCAGCGCGATGATTTTCAATGGGTGCAGCGTCGGAGCGGTTGCCTGTTGTTCCATTTGGAGTTTGCAGCTACTGCATTCCGTCAGACCGAAATGAATTTCATCCGACTGCATCTGCTCGATCAATCCCTTGCCCATCGCCAGCGATTCCTCAAAGTGTTCGCGTGTGAAGCCAAACGTACCGGCGAATCCCGAACATCCCTGATCGACCGCAGAAATTTGCAAATCGGGAATCAATCGGCAAAGATCGACCAGTGGCGTCGTCCGACCGAGGGCGCGCAAATGACAGGGTGTGTGATAAAAGGCCGAGAATCCCAGCGGGGCAAAATCGGTGCGCAGCGGGTTTTGCTGATGCAGTCCCTGGAGGTACGCCCCGGCCTCGATCACCTGATCGGCAACCAGTTGGACATCCGGATGATCGATCAAACGCGGATACTCCTGTTTCAAACAGACCACAGCAGCGGGTTCGGTACAAACGATCGGACACCCCTCGCGGGCAAACTCGGCCAGCACGCGGAGATTTTGTCGAGCCAGTCGGCGAGCCGGTTCGAGGTCACCGGTCGCAATCAGTCCCATTCCCGAACGGACTTGACCGGGTGGAACATGTAATTTCCGTCCATTGTGCTGAAGGATCCGACCCAGAGCCAACCCCAGTTCGGGATCGTGAGCGTTGGCGAAATGATCGACAAAATAAATCACCGGGACGGGATTGCGGAGCGATTCGGGTGGGGCGAGCCATTCGCGCGGTGCGGTTTTGAGAAACGTTTGGCGAGCGAAGGGGGGAAGTTTTCGCTGACGGGAAACTCCCACCACTCGTTCGAGTAGCCAGCGGACCCCATGCTGTTTTAATAAAGGATTGACCAGCCATGACAGGCGGCAAAGTAAATCACTCCAATCATGCACGCGGGTCAGAAACCATTCGGCAGTTCGAGGCCCATTGGCCGCGACGAATTGGGCTTTGGCTTCGAGCATCAATTGCGGGATATTCACTGCGGTGGGACAGTCAACCTGGCACTGTTTGCACTGAAAGCAAAGACGAGACAGCACCTGCAGGTCACTTGAGGCGAGTTCATGCGGAGGCAATCGCCCATCAACGATGGCTCGCATGGCATTGGCTTTTGCACGGGGAGATCGTTCTTCGGCGGGCTCGGTCCGAAAAAACGGGCACATGCGTGTGTGCGATTCCTGCGTGCGACAGGCCCCGCAGCCGTGACAACTGGCCGCCGTGGCCGCGAACTCTTGCGGAGACCAGTTCAGCTGTAACTCGACCAACGGACCAGGGAGCTCGATTT
The DNA here is from genome assembly GCA_044354755.1 of Schlesneria sp. Taxonomy (GTDB): domain Bacteria; phylum Planctomycetota; class Planctomycetia; order Planctomycetales; family Planctomycetaceae; genus Schlesneria. The sequence continues at coordinate 1,745 of JBIKZJ010000127.1, forward strand.
GCGGACGAAAATGCCGCACCGTCAAATGGGGATCCAGACTGAGCACCTTGCCGGGGTTCAGCAAGTAATTGGGATCAAACAACGATTTAATCTGCTGAAAAACGCGATACAATTCGCCAGATTGGGTCTGCAGAAACGCCGTCCGTGACAGTCCCAGCCCGTGCTCACCACTGATCGAACCACCGACCGAGATTGCAACTTCGTAGAGTTCGCGTGCGAGTTCTTCGAGCATCGGACCCTGGTAGGGGGCACGCAAAAAGGGCCGCAGATGAACTTGTCCCACAGCGGCGTGGGCATAGAGTGAAACCGTCAGTTCGTGTCCCTGCCAAACGCGGCGGGCACGGGTGATGAATTCGAGTAGTCCCTCGGGGGGGACCGCGATGTCTTCCACAATCGGCACTGGACAGGTCTCACCCCGCGCTCGATTCAACAGCGGAATTACTCGTTGCGGCAGCGACCATAAGAACGCAATCTCTTCCTCGGTCGTTGCTTCCAACAAGATCTGGCCTGCGTCGGGTAACGACTGGATTTCGCGAGTCAACTCGCGAACACGTTGTGTGAGATCTGACGGGCTGCAACCCGTCTGTTCGACAATCAAACCGGTTTCGGTCGCCGCCGGAATCAGCGAGGCAAATCGTGGATCGAGATATCGAGCGAGCGTTAACAGTCGGCGGTCGACCAGATCACAGGCCGTGGGTTGATGCGGCAGCATGGATTGAACGGCATGGATGGCAGACTCGACCGACTCGAAGCCAATCAACAACACGCAACGGTTTGTGGGGAGCACCGCCGTTCGCAGTACGGCCGCCGTAAAGAGCCCCAGGGTTCCTTCGGAGCCAACGAGTAATCGGGGGAGTATGAGTTGTGATCCGACGAGCACATCACGCAGCTGGTACCCCGCCCGGTTGCGAACCTGTTTTGGAGGCTGCTTTTCCTGAATCAATTTCGCATTCTGGTGCAGAATCGTCGCCAATCGGCGGATTAATCCCTGTTTGAATCGAGCCGATTCGTCTTGCTGTAATTCATTCTGCTGTAATTCATTTTGATGTGGTGAAGAAGAAGCGTAAGGAGAGATGTTGGTTGGTGAGGTGGGTATGTATTCCTGCGAGGCGGTAAAGAGGATCCCGTCGGCGCTGACGACATCGAGATTGACGACATGATCTCGGGTCGAGCCAATACTCAGAGAATGGGATCCGGCGGCATCCAGGGCCAGCATACTGCCGAGGGTTGTGGTTTCGGAATTCGAGGGGTCAGGAGGAAAATAACGTCCGTGCGCTCGCAAGGCTCGATTCAGGCGACTGTGAACGACTCCGGGTTGAACCCGAACGGTCTCGGTTCCGATTTCTTCGATTGCATGCATGTGACGCGAGAAATCGACCACAAGTCCCGCACCGAGCGCCTCGCCACCGACGCTGGTTCCTGCACCGCGAGCGACAACCGGGATCTGGTTTTCGCCCGCGTATCGAACCAGAGTCTGGAGATCTTCACGATCGCGGGGGCAGGCGATGCCGAGTGGCGTGATTTGATGCAGACTGCCATCGGTGGCGTACAGGGAACGGGAAATCGGATCGCACAGAATTTCTCCGCGGAAAATTCCGGCAAGGTCTTCGATCAATCGGGATTGTCGAGCATCCACAGTATGAGGGGCCTACTGATCACGGAAACAGAACAGCCAGACACGAACAAAGCGAAACAACGTGCTCATTGGCCGAGGGATCTTTAATTGGCCGAGGGATCTTTGACCCGGTGTGCCAACAGATGATTGGCCGCGTAAAACTTTTGTAGCAACACTTCATGAATGGCATAGGGGTCGTCGTGAAAGACCAGTTCACGACAGGCCGGATAGATCAACCAGTCTCCACGGGCAATTTCACCTTCGAGCTGTTCTGCGCCCCAGCCCGAATAGCCCGAGAAGACTCGAAACGAATGTTTCAGGTTATCGCTGGCTGCAGCTTCACCAATGACCTGCTCGAACGCATCGGGACTTCCCCCGACAAACAAACCGGGCAGAACGGCCGGGCCACTCGCCCCGAAGGTCGAGTCATCATGGAGGATCACGAGGGCAGAAGGCTCGACCGGGCCACCACCAAAAATCACGTCATCCGTTTCTGGCAGGTCAAAGTGACCTGCCAGTGCGTGTGAGACTTTGATGGACGAGGGGCGATTGATCACCAATCCCATGGCCCCTTGCTCGCCATGATCAAGCAGCAACACAACCGTTTTGTAAAAGTTCTCATCGCGCAACCGCTTGGCGGCGATGAGAAACCGACCTTGCAACCTTTCGGTCATAATGGCACCGTGTTAGAAGCGATGGGAAATGGAGTTCACTTTGATGATCCTTGATGATGACGCAACGATTCACTCGGGATTCTATCGCGATCAGACCCCTAGTGAAACAAGCATCCCTGATTTTACTCGCTGCGGCATTTTGCCGAGACCGAGATTTTGGGATCGATCGTCGACTCTTAATCCCACGTCGCGTCAGAGGAATCCGATGCTCCCATGCCCAAACCGGGCCCCCCAGCCCCGATCAGGATCGGCGTATCCACTTCTTCTGACACCTGCTCCCCTTCGCCGCTCCCCTGGCCAAGTGGCCAAATGTGAAATCCCCCCTTGAAGTTTACGGTGATCTCCCACACCCCCCAGATCCCTCGTCCCTCGTTGTAGCCGAGATAGGCCACATCGTGGAGACCGAGATACCGTTTCGACCACCAGCACTTACCCGAATCGCGATCGTATCCCCCTTTAATCAGGAAATCGCCGATCAGATCTCGACCTTCGCCCTGCAGGGTTCCCGCGCGGAACGTTAAACGCAGTTCCATTCCATGGCGGCCGGGCATGCCGGGCTGTAGAAAATATCCTTCCCAAGGCCCCGAGGGAAATCGATCATCCTGTTCGAGTGTGGAATCCGGTTCCTGGTCAATTGGCTGTATCATCAGAGGTTCGCTTGTTACGGTGGAAAACACGATTTATCCAGCTTGGAAATCGGCGCAGGATTGTTCGGAGCCGAGGAGTTCAGGTCAATGGGTTAAGCTTGCTGCCGAGGGAATTTCCGGTGGAATCCTGTCCCCCGCGCTTTGCAGGCAGAGTTGTTCTTGCAGGCAGTGATGGTCATCGCGATTGGAACAACGCGGACTCCTGATCATTTTTGTGATTCTGGCTATCATTCATTGGGGTGATCATCCATCCGGGGGTGGGCGGAAAATCGGTCAGAGGAGTTGGAAGCGATCGACAGCAGGGGTTTTTTGCCGGAATTTTGCCAATTCTTGCCACTGTTGATCAAGGGTTGGGAATCGACGGCACTTTCCACATTCACGGTACTTTAACGATCACCCCATGACACGGTGTCGCTGGGGCGAGAATGGGTCGCTGGCGCGAGAATTGAAAGAGTTCAAGATGTCCCGATTCGTGGTGGTCGAACGAGATGCTGCCCGTCGTGATTCGCTGCGGTTTGTTTTGAATCAGGCGGGTTATGAAGTCACGTTGGTTGAGTCTCATCGGGCAGCCGCATCGCTGCTGGAGAATGCGGATCTACTGATCATCGGAGACGCCGATCTCCCGCTGTTGAACCAGCTGTCCCAAGCCGATCCACCGTCGTTAATCCCAGTGATGGCACTGATCAATCCGGGAAATTTTGTGGGCATTTTGCAATGCCTCAGAGGGGGAGTCGCGAAAATCGTTTCTCGACAACGACCGAGCCAGGAAATCCTCGAACAAATTCGTTTGTTGTTGGTTTCCCTTCGCAGCGATCCCACCGCGCGTAAAAATCCGGCAAACCTGGGGGCGGCTCATCCGGTTGACTCGGCTGACGAGTCGTGGAAATTGACCGAGGCTTTGAAAGATGCCTGTCGAGAGATCAATCAGTTACAGGATCGCTACGAAGACGAACTGGCACATCGGCGAAAGGTCGAGCAGGCGCTGATGGAATCGGAGGCGTTTTATCAGTCTCTTGTCGAAACGTTGCCGCTGGCCATGATGCGTAAGGATCTGACGGGACGGTTTACGTTTGCGAATCGATTATTCTCTGAGGCGATCAAACGACCGATGGAGGCGATCATCGGTCATAGCGACTACGACTTTTTCCCGCGAGAACTGGCGGAAAAATATCGTGCCGATGACCGACTGGTCCTGGAGAGTCGAACCACCTTTGAGACGACTGAGGAATTCCAGTCGCCAAATGGAGAGCGGCGTTACACGCATGTGGTGAAAAGCCCGGTCTATGACAGCTTCAAGAATCTGGTGGGAATCCAGGGGATCTTTTCGGATGTGACGGAGAAGGAGCGGGCTGAGCACGAACTGGTCCAAACGAAGGCCCGATTGCAGGCGGTGCTGGATGCGGCGACACAAGTCTCGATCATTTCCACTGATGTCGACGGCGCGATCAACCTCTTCAATACCGGTGCCGAGCGGATGCTGGGCTATACTCCGGACGAAGTGATCAGAAAATCACCCGTATTGTTTCATTTGCCAGCGGAAATTGCCGCCCGCAGCAAAGCGCTGTCGCAAGAGTTCGGTCGATCAATCAGTGGCTTTGAGGTACTGGTGGATTTGGCCCGCCGAGGTGATCACGAAGAGCGGGAATGGACCTATGTTCGGAAGGATGGCAGCCATATCCGTGTCGCACTTTCCGTCACAACGAAACGAGACGGGGAAGGGCTCATCACCGGATTTCTGGCCATCGCCGTGGACATTACCACGCGGCATCTGGCGGAGGCAGAACTCCTCAAGGCGAAAGAGGCCGCCGAGTCTGCCAATCGTGCCAAAAGTGACTTTCTTGCGAACATGAGTCATGAAATCCGGACGCCACTCAACGCCATCATTGGCATGACAGAACTCGTCCGTGACACCGACCTGAATGTCATGCAGCAAGAATATCTCTCGATGGTCCAGGATTCCGGCGAATCGCTGCTGGCGGTGATCAACGACATTCTCGATTTTTCCAAAATCGAAGCCGGAAAACTCAGCCTTGAATCAGTCTCGTTTCCGCTGCGAGAACTGCTGGGTGACACCATGAAGTCGTTGGCCTTGCGCGCACACCGAAAACAGATTGAATTGGCTTGCCATGTTGCGAACGTCGTTCCGACACAGGTGGAAGGAGATCCCCACCGATTGCGACAGGTGATTATCAATCTGGTGGGAAATGCCATTAAGTTCACCGAACACGGGGAAGTGGTGCTGGATGTGAACGTGGAGCGGGCGAGTGAAACGGAGATTGTGCTTCATTTTCGGGTGATCGATACCGGAATTGGAATTTCTGCCAACCAGTTGGAGTCGATTTTTGAGGCATTCGAACAGGCCGACACCTCAACAACACGGCGATACGGGGGAACGGGACTGGGACTGACGATTTCCTCGCGTTTGATTGAACTCATGCACGGTCGGGTCTGGGTCGAAAGTGAGGTCAATCAGGGAAGTACGTTTCATTTTCTGGCTCGTTTTGGAGCTGTGATTCAGGATGCCGACTCGAGCGAAACAAAAATTCCCCACTTGATGCTCCAGGGATTGCGGGTGCTGATTGTGGACGACAACGCCACCAATCGGCGGATTCTGATGGAAATCCTGAGTCAATGGCTGATGCAGCCGACGGCCGTCGCCAGTGTTCCCGCAGCGCTGCAGGAACTTCAGCAACGTGCAGACCTCGGAAGTCCCTACGAACTGATCCTGACGGATGCAAGTATGCCCGACATTGATGGCTTCACGCTGGCACAGCGAATTCAACAGAATCCCGTCTTGTGTCGTTCGATGGTGATGATGCTCACTTCGGGAGATCGTCCTGATGATCTCAGGCGATGCCAAGAGCTCGGCATCGCTGCGTACCTCGTCAAACCGGTGAAACAGCGGGAATTGCTGGACGCAGTCCTGGTTGCCGTTGGAGGCCAGGCGGCGCTCAGCGGAGCGAGAGAACAAAATTCCTCGGCGCAACGAAGATCCGAACATCCCAAGTCGGTGTTGTTGGCGGAAGATAGTTTGATTAACCAGAAGCTGGCCATCGGCTTGCTGGAAAAATGGGGGCACCGAGTCACCGTTGCCAATCATGGCTACGAGGCGATCAAGCTGTCGGGGGATCAGCTGTTCGATTTATTGTTGATGGATGTCCAGATGCCAGAGCTCGATGGGCTGGATGCCACCCGCATGATCCGCCGTCGAGAACAAACGACCGGAATTCATTTGCCGATTTTGGCGATGACAGCACACGCGATGAAAGGAGATCGAGAACGCTGCCTGGCAGCGGGGATGGACGACTATCTCGTGAAGCCGATTCGTGCGAGCGAACTGTTTCAGGCAGTCGAACGGATTGGCCTCGGCACAACCCCGACCCAGCCGATGACGATAATCGCCACACCCTGCGACGAAATCGATTGGCACATGGCCCGGCGTGCCGTGAACGAGGATGAAGAACTCTTGAAACAGGTGCTGGAAGCGTTTCTGGAAGAGGGCCCTCAATTGCTGGTGAGCATGCAAGAATCCGTGATCGCGCGCGATCGGAAACGCTTTCAACGGACCATGCATACTCTTAAAAGTGGCCTGAGAATGTTTGGAATCAGGTCGCTCGCAGAAGATGTTGAACAGCTGGAACTGGCAGCAAAAAATCAGGATTTGCCGGAAGAAGACTCTGGAGTACTGATCGCTGTGACCAAGCGGACCCAGGCCATTTTCGCAAAACTGAGAACTGCCGGGTTGCATCAGCCCGATTGAAGCCAATCGTGAACTTGTGAGTTTACGGACCTGAAAAACGGAGAGGTCAAATCCAAGGCTTATGATGGTTGAGCCATGATGAGCCTCTTTGCAGAATGATGGCCGCAAAACAATCCATCATTTTTAGGTCGAGCCGAGTCGATCCAGTTGAGAGATGCGCCTCAGTTCCATAGAATACGATTTAATTGAATCTCTTTCTCAGGCCGGATCGGACTGCGAGGGTGATCCTATACGGCGGTGATGCCATTTTTACGATCGGAGTTTAAGGCGAGATGACGAATTATTTTTTCACCAGCGAATCAGTAAGCATGGGGCATCCTGATAAGGTTGCGGATCAAGTCTCTGACGGTGTACTGGACGCCATTCTGGCCCAAGACCCCCGTTCGCGAGTCGCTTGTGAAACGCTTTGTACGACGGATCTGGTCGTCCTTTCTGGCGAAATCACCACGAAGGCCAAGCTTGACTACGTTCAAGTGGCTCGCGATGTCGTCAAAGACATTGGCTACATCAGTGATGACATTGGCTTTTCCTACGAAAGCTGTAAGGTTTTTGTCGCTCTCCACAGCCAAAGTCCTGACATTGCCATGGGTGTCGACCGTGAAGGGGCTGGTGATCAGGGATTGATGTTTGGTTACGCCTGCGACCAAACTCCTGAATTGATGCCACTGCCAATCGCCCTGTCACATCGCATTATCAATCGCCTGACCGAAGCCCGTCAGAATCATGAAGTCGACTGGCTGCGACCCGACGCCAAGAGTCAGGTGACCGTCGAATATGATTCCCATAACAAGCCCGTTGGAATTTCTGCTGTCGTCGTTTCTACACAGCACCACGACAAGGTCAGCCAGAAGGACATCGAAAACTTTGTGATTTCGGAAGTCATCAAGAAGTCGGTCTCGGCAGAAATGTTGTCAGATCAGACAAAATACCACATCAACCCAACCGGACGGTTTGTCGTCGGGGGACCTCATGGTGATACAGGCCTGACAGGCCGCAAAATCATTGTCGATACCTACGGTGGCTGGGGTCGACATGGTGGCGGTGCGTTCAGCGGAAAGGATCCCACCAAGGTGGACCGATCGGCCGCTTACATGGCGCGACATGTCGCCAAAAACATCGTCGCAGCGGGATTGGCTCGCGAATGCGAAGTCCAACTCGCCTACGCAATCGGTGTGGCTGAACCTGTTAGCGTCCACGTCAACACGAACGGCACCAACGTCATCCCCGATGAGAAAATCGTTGCACTCGTCCGTGAACATTTCAAGATGACTCCACTGGCGATTATCGATTATCTCAAACTCCGTCGACCAATTTACCGCAAGACGGCGAGCGGTGGACACTTCGGTCGCAATGAGCCTGACTTCACTTGGGAAGCTACTAACAAGGCTGCTGACCTTAAGAAGGGTGCCGGTCTGTAAGATCTGGGCGGTTCAGACTTCGAGAGTTGTTCGATTTGAATGGCAGAATCCCCTGAAATCCCCGTCGAGGATGCTCGACGGGGGTTTTGGGTTTGGTGATGCAGTCAGTTGTCAGTTGTCAGTTTTTCGTTGTCGGAATGTTGAGTCGTTTTCTCTTCCGATTCGCGTGATTCGTACTATTCATGGTTCGCTATCTTCGCGTTTTTTGAACAAGGTGTGATTCACGAATTGACGGCGGTGTTCCATGGATTTTCCCGAACGCTGCGCTGAGCAGGGGACCATGACGCCAGTCGAGACCTCGCTGTCCGAATGTCATGTCCGTCAAAGGGGACGGATCACGGAAAGAAGCCGTCCTGTTTGCTGACGAGCAACGTCATTTTACCGTGCGTACTATGTTTGTCGTCGAACCAGGTTTTTTCGTGGTAAACCGGTGCCAGGGTGCCCCCCGTCACCGGCTCGAATGCCTTTCTCTGCCGGAATGTCCCGCCACGTGCCGAATCGGCATTCGCGGTATTCGCTGCTTAACCGGAATCTTCGATCCAGAACATCCTCTCTTGCAAGGAATTCTTTTCTGTAACGAAAAGCAACTCGACTACGATCCCAAAACCCGTGCTAGATTTCCTGACAGTGACGGGGTCGGATGTCGACTCTGCAAATTACGGAATCAATTTCTGGGCAAGCAGTTGCAATCGCCCAGTGATCCATACTTCACGTCGAGAGGGGACTGTTATGGGGTTCTTGAAACGATTTTTCAAGAACACGTATCGCGACGGCGAACTGAAGCAGGGCCGAAGCAGTTTTGAGAATCTCAGCGATGAACAGCTTGAAACCCACCTTAAGATTTCGCGATACGGCAAGTTCACACTCACCGATGCGGTCCGTCCCTCTTACGATTTGCAGGTCGTCCCCGAGGCGGGCTATCGGCATGATTTTTATCACGATAAGGACTCGGGGATTAAAATTCCCGTGATTATGGCAGCCGCCAGCCGAGAAGTCCTACTCGAACTTTTCCTCGACCTGATTGATCGGCTCGGACATGAAGTCGATGTCGTGCTCGAAACCAGTCATGATCGACCCGGAAAGCATCGTGACCTCTACCGTGAAGATATCGATCTCCCCATCCTGAAAAGCAGTCTGTACGAGTTTGAAGATCTGCTACTGGGGGATGGCTGTACGGGAATTGCTGTCCTGAATCCCGAGATTCCGCAAGAAATCCAACTGGACGAACATAAGTTACTGATCATTTACGGCCAGGAACTGGCAGACTTCGAAGATATTCTTGATGACTATGGACTGCCACGTCGCGAGCAAATCAAGTTTATCACCGAAGCCGAGCATGTTCATACTTCATCAGACGAGTTTGTTCAGCAATTCGAGCAAATGAAATTCCGGCTTGGCATTGAAGACGAGTGAGTACCGACCCATGCGGATATTAATGGCCTTGTTAACGCTTGGTGCTGGAGGCGCTGGTTACGCCTATTTGCAGCAGTCCCCCGCAGTCACCGAGGCGTTGATCAGGCCGACCACGGCACGATGGTCCGCCGAGACGGGGAGGACTCAACCCTCTGCGACAGATTCGTCACGTGGATCCGTGAAAGATCTGCTTCACGAGATCCATCACCACACGAAAACCGTGCTTGATGATTTCGCAAACCAGCATGGGGGACATTCCGATGCCCCCTCGGACAATGCTTTTCAACGCCTCAAGCAAGTCACAAAACTGGCCGAGATGAATCTCGACGCAGAGCAGTCAGGTGTCGGTAAAGAGCTTTCGGTCAGAAATCGATCGAGCGCCCCCCCTGCCAAACTGGACGAGTTGCAACGGGTTGCTTTTGATCCCGCGGCGGTCGTCGTGAGCCCCCATGATCAAATTTTGAATCCCCAGTCGGGAAAATCATCGTCGGAAAACTCCTCCTCGGAAAACTCAGCTGTCACGAACTGCCCTGATGGTGTCTGCCCCATTGGCAAGCCAGAGACGATTCCGCAAGTCCTCGCTACCAACGCAGGCCGAGATCCTGTGGATCCGGCTGCTGCGGTGCATGTGGTAAGTAACCCGGTCGAGAGGTCTTCGACCAACGCGGCGGCTTCGAAACCCGCAGACCCCATTCCTGAGATCGGCCGTGATCCCGCCGTGCCGCCAATACTGATCGCCAATCAACCCTCATCGACCCCCAAGCCCAACGTCGCTGTGCCATCACCGGCAAAGACTCGTTCGCCATCCGTGACCACGCGAACCATGATTGCGGCTGAGAATGGGAATGCCAACAAACGCCTAACAACGGCTTGGAAAATTGTCGGGAAAACCACCGAGCGGCGGCCAATCCATGCGATGCAACTGGGAACAACGGGGACACGCACCCTCGTGATCGCAGGAATCGATGGCCAGGATCGGATCGGTGTCCGCTGGCTGGAACAGTTGGCTGAGACGATGGCCAGCCACCCTGATCTGCTGAATCAAACGGAAGTGATGCTCATTCGCGCCGGCAACCCTGACGGACTGGTGCGGAACATGCCCAACAATCCTCGCGGAGTTCCACTCAACCGAAATTTTCCCAGCCGTCGTTATCGACCAGCGTTTGGCCTGCCGGCCTTTGCCACTCCCGCCAGCGAAATGGAAACGCGCGTGATGCTCGACACGCTCTATTCCTTTCGGCCCCGACGAGTGATCCATCTGGTGGCAACGCGTGGCCCGTCGCAGATCCTTTATAATCGTACGGCGAAAGACGTCGCTCAATTGCTGGAAGGAGACGAGACCTTGTCGATTCGCCCGCTGGATTTGGAGCAGGTCCCCGGCTCACTCGAAGATTTTGCCGACGGAACACTCGAAGCTGCGGTCCTTTCCATTCGGCTGCAAATCGGCAGCGACTGGCAGACAACGTGGGCCACACTGCAACCTCAAGTTTTGGCGACGGTGATCGGACGCCGCATCAATTCCGGAGGGGGCGAGACCGTCGCCCCAATCGATCCAGATCGAACTCCGCTGCCACTTCCCAGCGTCGAGCCGATTTCTCGACGCAAAGGGCAAAAACGTTACGAGGAACTTCCGCCCCCTCCTCAGCGGTGAGGAATCGCCGATGCAGGAAACCGGATAACGAGCGAAAAGCGATCGCCAACTTCGACCGAGACCCAAGCCATTCAAAAACCCGATTTGCGAGTGGTGGAATTCGTTGTTTGCCAGAAATTCACGCACCCGCTGATGCACCGCTTATACAATGGGAACGGTGCATTGCTGCACCATTTGATTGACCCACGACAGTTTTTGTGTTTGTAGTGAAGGAAGCGGGTGCAGGAATTTGTTCGTGGTTCCGACTTTCAGCAGGCCATTGATCGGCTGAGATTTTGCGATTCTCGCAGTACACCGCTCAATTAACGGGTCTAACTCTGGGCTGACTCCCCAGGCACAAATGACGGGCCGCTTTCGGTTGGTCGTCATTTTTAATCGCAATTCGCTTTGTCTTGCCTGGGAAAAAATTGAGTGCGAATCGAACCCGTCATGCTCGAGTGCTTGGTACTGCTGAAAAAACTGACCGCTTTTGGAACATCGCAAGTCCGATAAATTCAAGACCCGTACAAATCGCCATCCGCAATAATGCATCAGTCGCATCACCTGATATTGTGTTGTATCCGGTTTTGTCGGAACCAGTGATGTGTGTAATTCGTGAAGTTTTTTGGCTTCAATCGAATTGTTGACGGGGACCAGTGGTTGCGACGAACCGGGATTCATCATGATGAAAACGGCATCGGGCGTTCGCCGGAAAAATTGCGACGGATGGTTCGAAGCTTGATCCTGACTGACGATTTCCAACACGCTGCGACAATGAACCGCCTGGTTTCGTGAGATTTGAACCGAGTAAAAATGACCGAACACCCCGTACGCGGACTTTAAGTCCGCGGCGGGAATAAAACGCACAGCCAATGGTTCAGGGGATTTCGTCATGGTGACGTTTGCCAGGAAAAAGGGAACTATCGCAAGGGGCTTCCTGGAATCGGTTTGCCATTCGTGTCCAAAATCTGAAAGTGATGAATTCCCGCCCCACGTTGATCGGTATATGTCCAGACAATCTTCTTGTCGGGGGTCACTTCAAACAACTTCGTCTGCCCGGGCTTGGCATGGTAGGCGGTAATCATCGTATTGCCGTTCGGAAGTCGTTGTGCACCGCAGGCGTCATCAAACGGCTTTGTAGGAAAATCCTCGTTCGAGACCTGCCAGACCGTTTTTCCCGTTTTGTCCACTTCGATCGTCAGATGACCAATCGTACAGTTAATCAGCGTGTTTCCATTCTCCAGACGGATCGCCGTAAACGGCCAGTTTGGCGTGGCAACTTCCCAGACAATCTTCCCGTCTGGCTGGTATTCCCGCACGACTTTGTCGAGCAATTGTGGGACCAGATAATTTCCATTCGCCAGCTTGCGCGCCATCCGGGACTGCAAATGATGATCTTTGGTCTGCGCTTGAATCGGAACTTCGAGGGCAATCTTTCCTTCGCGTGTTACTTCCAGCAGACGAGGTTTGTCCCCCGCCTCTGTCAGCAGAATGTTGCCGTTCGCTAACGGCTGAACCGTATTGACTTCTGATTGCGTTCCCTTAAATTCGAAAACCGTTTTTCCCTCACGCGTCACCTCGACCACGGACCCCCCATCATTTGATTTGGAAACAGCCAGCAGCAGATTGCCATTTGGCAGCACCCAGCCGTCACGTGTTGATTTGGGGTACGACCAAAGAACTTTG
>JBIKZJ010000128.1:0-14554 GCA_044354755.1 Schlesneria sp.
AACAAGTAGAGATTGAGGGGTTTTATTAGTCTGCACTCGATAGAAATCGCCAGCCCCTCATCTTAAGATTTATTTTTTTTAGTAAAAAAAACCGGAATTCTGTCCGAAAATTCTGTCCGAAAATTCCAGCCAGCGTTCCACTGCATTCTGCGGCTTTTCCCTTGATTCCTTGCTTTTATCTTCTCAGTGCCTCTGTGCCTCTGTGGTTAATCCCAATCTTCTCTTCATGCATGAAACGAAGAAACCACCCAGCTCAGGCAAACGCCTTCGCCAGGGCCGCTTTGGTTTTGTCATAACCCGTTTTGGCGACTTCGAGGGCGTCTTGCTTCCAGTAGTCGCGGTTGAACAATTCCAGCGAGACCGCTCCCCGATAACCGTTGTCGCGCAGTGTACGGAAGATTTTGGTCAGCGGAGCGATCCCATCGCCGGGATAGACTCGAGCGGCATCGTTGATCGTTTCTCGTGGCGGATTGGCGGGGTAGTCGTTGACATGGAAATTGTGCATCCGTGAACCAGCGAACATCGCTAATCCTTCAAAGTCCGAGCCCCCTTTGAAGATGTGGTAAACATCCAGCAGGAAGCAGGCACTGGGATGCGCCGCTTCGATGCCGACGAAGGCGACTTCTCCCATGCGGGCCAACGTTTTCGCAAAGCCCCAAAGTTCGAGCTGCGGCAAAATCCCCTCTTGGGCACCCAGTTCGCACAGAGCCCGGTATCGGGCGGATAATTTCAGTGGATCGAGGCCGGTTTTGTCGGTGACGCCGACCGGGGGAGCGGCGATCCGCGTGCCACCGATGTCGCGGACCATCCCCATGCACCGCCGGGCTTCTTCCAGTCCTTTTTGTCGTTCCTGGTCATCTTCTGCCAGGAATGCGGCGAAACCGATCGCACTTTCGACCACCAGACCGGCGTCAGCGATCCGTTTCCGCAGGTCCGCCAGCACGCCTCCTCCTTTTACGTAGATATCAAGTTCCCCGATCCAGGGCTCGATGCCGGTGTACCCCGCCTTGGCGGCAACCTCGATCGCCCCCAGGATATCCATCTTGTTTCCCCGGTAGGAACATTCGCGAATGGTGCTGGTATTGAGGCATAACCGGAAGGGTGAAGCGGAATCCAGCGGGGCGGCGGCGGCGGTTGTGGCGGCGGTTGTGGCGGCGGTTGTGGCGGCGGTTGTGGCGGCGGTCGCAGCGGCGGTTGCGGCGGTTGCGGCGAAGAAGTTTCGGCGAGTGATGGGTGTCGACATCATGACGAGGACTTTCTGGGGTGAATCCATGGAAACAGGGGTTTTTGTCGCAGGTGACCCGCGAGCAACGGGGAGCTCGCAGCACCGGATTTTTGCCGTCATTCAGGAATTGGGATCGTTCAGGGCCAGTCCTGTTTTGTGACAACCCGGTCGGGGCGAAGCGGTGTTGGCGACCCGATTCTCACGAAACAGTCGTTGAAATCTTAACGTTCCCGACGAATCTTTCCTTTATCCCTTAAAAAAACCGCGTACGACAGTTTACTTCCCCCGATGCTCAGTGGAAACTGCCATCAGCAAGTTGGTTCCGATTCGGCGTCGATCCCCTCCGAAAATTTTGTTTTTTCGGCTGTGATCCTTTCCGGACAGGAGCGAAAAGCGTTGTTACGCGCGTGGTGCGTGCCGTCCCTGTTCTTTTCCGCGATCGTGATTCGATGCTCTTTATTCTCGATAACTACGACTCGTTCACCTACAACCTTGTGCAGCGGTTTGGCGAAATCGATGCCCAGATTGATGTGCGTGTGGCCCGCAACGACCAGATTACGATTGCGGAGATTGCGGCGATGAACCCGCGCGGGATTGTGGTCTCACCCGGCCCGTGTACTCCCCACGAGGCGGGGATTTCGATGGAATTGATTCGCGAGTTGGGGCCCCGCATCCCGACCCTGGGGGTCTGCCTGGGCCATCAATCCCTGGCAGAAGTTTATAATTCACCGGTGATTCGTGCCGAACGCCTGATGCACGGCAAGACTTCGGCCATCCATCATCTGGGGACGGGTGTCTTCGCCGGACTCCCCAATCCGTTTACGGCGACCCGCTACCACAGCCTGGTGGTTCCCGAATCGACACTCAGTCCGGAATTTGAGGTGACGGCCTGGGCAGACTTTCCGGGTCATCCGCGGGAAATCATGGGCCTGCGTCATCGGATTCACCCCATTCACGGGGTGCAGTTCCATCCTGAGAGTTTTCTGACGGACGGAGGAATCGATTTGCTCAAAAACTTCCTTCACATCGCTGGCGAACTTTCCGCGACTTTTGCTTGATAAACCCGTTCTGATGTGGGATTGTCCTGAATTGATCCGCTTGAAGTCGAGGTGAGATTCAACCATGTGGACCGATTTGCGATTTTTGCCGGGAATGTGCTTTTCGCTGCTGGCCTTCGCCGCCATCGGTATTGCAGTGGATTTGTCTGAGATTGATCCTTCGGATCCGGTGGAAGGAAAAAACCATTGGGCATTCCAGCCGCTGCAAAACAAGGGAATCCCTGCCGTCCAGGCCGAAAACTGGCCCCGATCGCCCCTGGATCGGTTTGTGCTGGAAAAGCTGGAAACGGCCGGACTGCAGCCTGTGGCGGATGCCAACCGACCCGATCTGCTGCGCCGCGTCAGCTTTCAGTTGACGGGACTTCCACCCACCCCGCAAGACCTGCAAGCCTTTCTCGCGGACGAACGCCCCGACGCCTTCGATCGGATCCTGGATCAGCTCTTGGCGTCACCTCATTTTGGTGAACGCTGGGGCCGACACTGGCTGGATCTGGCACGCTATGCCGACTCGAATGGCCTCGATGAAAACTTTTTGTTTCGGGAAGCCTGGCGTTATCGCAACTGGGTTATCGACGCCCTCAACACGGGAATGCCGTTTGATCGGTTTATTCTCGAGCAACTCGCCGGTGACCTGCTTCCCTGCGACTCGATCGCACAACGGGACCGACAGCGGATTGCGGCGGGATTTCTGGTCCTTGGCCCGAAGGTGCTGTTAGGGAATACCGAGAAAAATCAGCGGATGGAAGTGGCGGACGAACTGATCGACACGGTTGGCAAGACGATCCTGGGCCAAACGCTCGGTTGCTGCCGTTGCCATGACCATAAGTTTGATCCGGTTCCGACCGCTGACTACTACGCACTGGCTGGAATTTTTTCTTCGACCCGCGTCATGGAAACCCGCTACATGCTGGGGGAACAACGGAGCATGGAACGGCTGGTCGGGCTGGGTCCGGAGGGACTGGAAGCGGATGAGGCTTACGAAACCTTCTGGCGCGAGCAACCACGACTGGTCGAACGGAAGAAGCAGGCCGAGGCTGCCCTGGAAGCGATCAAGCAAGAAAAACCGGACGACTTGACGGCAATTCTGGCAAAACATCCCGAGGCGGTTGCGGCCGAGGCCAAGCCGACGGCAGAGCCTGTCCGGTCACAGGAAGAACGGATTGCGGCCCAGGTGGGGCAGATCGCGGACATTGCTAAACGTCTTGCCAACCCGCCCAAGATTCCGCCTCGTGCGATGATTCCGATGGATGTGGAACAACCGGCGGATGAACAGATCCGGCTGGCGGGTCAGTTTGATCAGCTGGGCAAACTGGTGCCCCGAGGATTTCTGTCTGTGTTGTGCGATGGGGATCGGATCGAGATTTCTCCGCAGCAAAGTGGCCGGATCGCGTTGGCGGAGTGGTTGACGAACGGCGAGCAGCGAACTGGTCAACTGGCGGCACGAGTCCTCGCCAATCGGGGCTGGCATCATCTGTTTGGCCGGGGGATTGTGCGAACGGTCGATAATTTCGGTCGTACAGGCGAAGAGCCAACGCATCCAGAACTGCTGGACCATCTGGCCCGGGAAATGATTCGCTCGGGCTGGTCCCTGAAGAAAATGGTTCGTGACATGGTGTCGAGTCATACGTTTGCCCTCAGCAGTCACTACGATCCGCAGAACCATGCGGTCGACCCGGACAATCGCTGGTTGTGGCGAGCCAATCGTCGGCGGCTGGATCCGGAATCGTATCGCGATGCGATGCTCACGGTGGCCGGGCAACTGGATGTTTCACCGATGGATTCGACTGTCTGGTATTTGGGTGATCAGGCGACCGCAGTGGGACCGAATACGGTTCGCCGTCGTACCAATTTCCCCTGCCGCAGTGTGTATCTTCCTGTGATCCGCAATGACTTACCCGAGTTATTTGAAGTCTTTGATTTTGCCAATCCCCACACGGCTACGGGGGCTCGCCCGAGCACAACCGCTCCGAATCAAGCATTGTTTATGCTGAATGACGACATGGTGATGGATGCGGCCGAGGCGATTGCGCAGCGGGTCCTGGCCGAGGTTCCGACCCAGGATCTGCAGGGGCGGGTCGAGTTTTTGTATCGGGCCATCCTGAATACCAGTCCGACCAGTGAGGTGCAACAGGCGCTCAAAACCTACCTGCAGCAAACCGAAGCGCGTCTGATCTCTGAGGGGGCTGAGGCTCCAGAACGCCGAGCGATGGCCCTGGCTTGCCACGCACTGATTGCATCGAGTCCCTTTCAATTCCTGGACTGAATTTTGAGGGACAATCGATGATCGCAGTTTTCGCTTTGGGGCCTGTATTTTCCGTGTTTCGCTGTCTCGGTCGCGTCTGGTCAATCCTGTATTTTTCGAATGATTTGCCGCAAGACAAGGTTTTCCCATGAGCTGCCAGCAATTTTTGTCCCGTTCAACGCGTCGTGCCATGCTGCGGAACACGGCTTGCGGGTTTGGCCAGATCGCCCTCTCAGGGATGCTGGCACAACAGGCGATCGGTTCGTCAGCCGTGGCAGGAGTCGTGCCGACGGGCTTGCCGCAGCCCCATTTTCGCCCCCGTGCAAAACGGGTGATTTTTCTGTTCATGTGGGGTGGCCCAAGTCATGTCGATTTGTTTGATCCGAAGCCACGTTTGAATGAAGAGGATGGCAAGCCGATCTCGCCGCAAGCGGTTGCCGCCGAAAAAACATCGCTGGGGAATGCGCTGGGTTCTCCGTTTCAATTCGCGCAGCATGGTCAGGGAGGTGTCTGGATCAGCGAACTGTTTCCGCACCTTGCCAAACAGGCCGATCAGCTCTGCGTGATTCGCTCGTTGCATACCGAGGGGACGGCGCACGGCGAAGCACTGCTTCGGCTGCATACCGGACAAGCCAATCTGGTCCGTCCGAGCATCGGAGCGTGGTTGAGTTATGGGTTGGGGAGTGAAAACAGTAATTTGCCCGCGTACCTGACGATTTCGCCACCACGGGGGCATGGTGGGGCTCAGAACTATGGCAGCGCCTTTCTTCCGGCAATTCATCAGGGGACCGCGATCGGCTCGGCGGAAACCCCGATCGCAAAATCGCGGGTGTCGCATCTCGAAAATCCTCGACTGAATCGTGGTTTGCAGCGGCAACAATTGGATTTGATTCAGACGCTGAATCAAAGACACCTGAGTGACGCCCAGACCGATCAGGGAGTCGAGGGGTTGATTGCCAATTATGAACTTGCGTTCCGGATGCAGACGACGATCCCGCAGTTGATGAATCTGGAGAGCGAAACGAAAGAAACTCAGGAACTGTATGGTGTCGGCAGCGAACCGACGGACAATTTTGGCCGGCAGTGCCTGTTGGCGCGGAAATTTGCCGAAGCGGGGGTGCGTTATATTCAGGTTTCGACCGACTACACCTGGGATCACCATCAAAAGGTGAAAGAGGGGTTAATTGGTGAGTCGGCCAAGGTGGATCGTCCGATCGCCGGATTACTGCAGGATCTACAGCGACGGGGACTGCTCGAGGAAACGCTGGTTGTCTGGGGTGCCGAATTTGGTCGTACGCCGATGGTCGAGAACGGGAACGGCCGGGGTCATCATCCGCAGGCATTTACGATGTGGATGGCGGGGGGTGGCGTTAAAGGGGGATTTACTTATGGTACGACCGACGAGTATGGTTATCGTCCGGTCGAGAATCCCGTCCATATGCATGATTTGCATGCGACAATCCTGCATGGATTGGGACTCGACCACCAGCGTCTCACCTACCGGCATGCCGGCCGCGATTTTCGTCTGACGGATGTGGCGGGGAACGTCGTTCATGAGATCTGGTCGTAATCAGCGACCGAAGATTCGGACAACCAAAGATTCGGACAAGGGCCTTGAGACAGCGGATCGAGTCGAGAAAGCAGATTGATGCAGGCGTTGTTTGTGCATGGGATGGGGCGAACCCCGCTTTCAGGATTTTCCCTGTTGAGGCGCCTGCGGCAGCGGGGGATCTCGACGCATGGTTTTTTCTACAGCGTCACCTTTCAGTCATTCAGGGGGATCAGTCAACGTTTGCGGCGGAAAATCGCGATCGTGGCCGAGCAGGGAGAGTATGTCCTGATTGGACATTCGCTCGGTGGGGTACTGATTCGCGATGCGGTGGCGGGTCTCTCCCCCGAGGTTCGCAGACCGCAGCGTATTTTTCTGTTGGGTTCACCCATTCAACCGTCGCGGATGGCACAGCGCATCCATCGCAATTGGCTGTTCCGGTTGATTACTCGCGACTGCGGTCAATTACTCGCGTCGGAATCACGGATGGAACAGGTGGCTCGCTGTGACGTTCCCACGACGAGTATTGTAGGAACCTGCCGGATCCTGGTGTTGTCGCGATTATTCGGTGAGGAAGAAAACGACGGAGTGGTCGCGCATTCTGAGATTACCGCCGACTGGATCACAGAAGAAATTCGCGTGCGGGTGACCCATACCTTCATCCCTTCAAACCGGCGTGTGACGGAACTGGTCGTCGAGCGGATCGTCGAGCTGATTGGTGAGTCATCGCGATAATTCCGCTTGATTTTGCAGAACTTTCGCAAAAGCACTCATGACACAACTGCGGCAAATGGACTGCGGCAAATGGCGAACGCGAGGGACAGGGAAACTCGACGCGATTGTGTGAATCCGTCGCCTTGGCCGATCGCGATGCCCCCCTGCTGCAAACGGTATTCCCCCCTGCTGCAAACGGTGTTTACGATGATGTGGCAAAGTCTGACGCAACGACATGATTTTCCGCTCGATTACGAGAAACTTGTTGCGGAAACGATAAATTGTTTTTTTCAAATCATGCAACGTTCCCTCAGAGTCGACGGATTTAGCAGGCGAGAAATCTGCGTTTCTCAGGGTGGTTGATTGAACAGCGCCCCCCGGCTAACAATAAATTCTCATTTCCTGGAATCCTTGAAAATCGATTTCTCCGTTTGATGTGCTCTCAATCCTCCCTGCGAGTCACCTGATAGGGGTGGCGAGTTGAATTGAAGATCTCAACCAACCTCTCCAATCATTGTTTACAGTGTCCGCATGGAATCTTTCAGCGTGGTCTCAAATGCAATCCCATCAAATTCAATCGCGATTTGAATCAACTTCCCTTCTTTCACTTCAGTAAAGTCAAAGCGATTTCAATCGAGCGTCCATTGAAATCCTTCGCATTGTTGCCTGCTTGGGGATTGTTTGGTTTCACTGCAAGGCCCCCTATGCTGAAGTAGGCTACGCAGGGTTGCCGGTGTTTGTTGCCATTTCTGTCGCGCTGACAACCGGCAGCAAATATTCCGAATCGCCGCTCGTGAGCATTCGGAAACGAGCCAGACGCTTGCTCGGACCGTGGATCCTCTGCAGTTTGGCTTACGCAATTTGGCGACTTTTCGGAAACCTGCGAGCTGGCCGTGAGATCTTCGCTACGTTTGACTCTTCGATGCTGACGGCGGGAGCTGCGATACATCTCTGGTATTTACCATTTATTTTTTTGGTAACCTGTATTACGGTTTTCTGCCGGCCCTCTCTTCGTTTTGGGCAATTCAGATTCATCGCCATCGGTCTGGCCGCCGCTGCGATCATCGTGTGCTCATGGAGGGTATCGCAAAGATGGCTGTTACAGCCATTCGACAGTTGGCTGTTTTGTGTGCCCGCAATATTCATTGGATTGGCCTTGCCAACAACGAACGATCTTGAGCAGCGGACTCGTGGTGTCCTTATTCTGACGGCCTGTGTGTCGCTAGCTTGCTTAATTTCCTCAAGTCTGGGTTACACGTCGACGGTAATTCCTTACAGTCTCGGGACGATCGCTCTTTCGATCGCGTGGGTCGCTCCTTTCGCGGCATCGGCCAACTTGAAGCGCATCGCAGGAATGACATTCGAAGTTTATCTGATGCATCCCATGTTTTTATCGCTGCTGATGATTGTCACAGGTCTCCAGTTCGGTACGGTTGCGGCAGTTGTGACTTGGACGGCCACCAGCAGCCTTGTGCTGCTATTCAAAACGACGTTGCCGACGACTTCCTGGATTTCCGAGCAATTCACGCAGATTCGTATCCTGCCAGGACGATCACTGTTTCTGGCGAAGTGGGATCAACACCCTCTAAAAGCCCGTTCCACCGCGACTGCCAGCGGTTGATCGTTTGATTCTTTTCAAACCCCCACTGTACAACATCATGTGGTACAGTCGAACGAGGACCATGAGTCTCCCCCGGCTCATGGTCCTTATTTTGTTTTGTGGCTGCCCTGCTTTTCCGATCCTGAGCCTTGTATCAAGAATGAAAACATGACCGAATCCCCCCCACTATCCCTCAAAGATTTGCAAAGCCTGATCAGAAATATGTACGGGGCCAAAGATATTGCCCGGGGTGTTGACGGAACCTTCATGTGGCTCATGGAGGAAGTTGGCGAATTGGCAGCGGCCTTGCGTGAGGGGACGCCGGAAGAACTGGCTCTGGAATTTGCCGACGTGCTGGCTTGGCTGGCAACGATTGCCAATGTGGCCGGGGTCGATCTGGATGCTGCTGTCCGCAAAAAATATGGTTCTGGCTGTCCCGGTTGCGGTCAATTTCGCTGCTGCTGTGACATCAGCGAAAAGCCTTAATTCCTCGCCAAATCCGTCAAACCAAGCCGGGCAGGCTTCACGAGAATGGAATGATGCTCAGAACAATTGATGTTTCCGGGGTACGCTACCGTGTGGCAGACGAAGGGACGGGCCCGGTGTTGCTGCTCGTACATGGTTTTCCGCTCAATCACACCATGTGGTCAGCACAAATTGAGGAATTTTCAAAAACCCATCGCGTCATCGCCCCCGATCTGCGGGGGTTTGGTGGGACGGACGGGGCTTTATACGCCGTATCGATGGAACGTTATGCGGACGATTTGGCATCGCTGTTGGATGCATTGCAGGCCGATCGACCGGTCACATTTTGCGGGCTGTCGATGGGAGGCTACATTGCCTGGCAATTTGCCGTCCGGCATCCTGATTGGCTGGGTCGTTTGATTCTGTGCGATACACGGGCGGCGGCGGATTCCGCAGAAGCGGCGGCGAACCGATTAAAAATGGCCGATATCGTGTTAAAAGAAGGACCAGAGCCAGTCGCCTGGGCCATGATGCCGAAGCTGTTCGCCCCCGTCGTCACCCCCCAACAACAGACTTTGGCGGATCTGGTGCGGAAAATGGTGCTGGAAACAGATCCGGTCGCCATCGCTGCGGCCCATCGCGGCATGGCAATCCGCCCGGATGTCACCTCGTTACTCCCCAATCTGCGGTTCCCCACACTGGTGATTGTGGGGGAACACGATGTCATCTCGCCCCCGCAAGAAATGCGAACCATTGCCGACGCGATTCCTCAGGCCCGATTTGTGCAAATTCCTGCGGCGGGACACATGGCACCGATGGAAAACCCCGCTGCTGTGAACCGTGCCATTTCCGATTTTTTGCAGACGACTCGCTGAGGACTTGTTGATTTTCAGGAACGATCGAGATGGAAACCCTTTGGAGCGGGAGTGATTCGCAAAACAGGAAAGTCACGGGGGGTCATGTTTCTTTTGGCTGCGTGGCGAATATACTGGAATTGATTCGATGTGCGTCATTGTAATCACTCTTCAGTTTGAACCCCCTGTTTGAACTGGTGGGGATGCGATTGATCATCGATCGCGTACGAAGATACCGTACAAAAGATACCGTACAAAAATCTTGCCGGGCTTTACCCGGGAAGCGCGTCTCGCTACTCAACGATTGGGAGTCCCGGTTGTGCTCATTCAGATGGAATTGGCTCGAATTATCATCAGCGAAATCAACGATCAGCAGGTGATTTTTCTGCGGGAAGTCGAGGGCATTCGGGAATTTCCGATCTTGATTGGCCTGTTCGAAGCGACCAGTATCGACCGCTGCGTTCAAGGGGAAGATCCTCCCCGACCACTGACGCACGACCTGCTGAAATCCGCGATCGAGTCCCTGGGTGGAGAAATCCAGGATGTGCTGATTCATAAACTCGAAGAACATACTTATTACGCCTCGATCCGCATTCAACACGAAGGCGAACTAATCGAAGTCGACAGCCGTCCCAGCGATGCCGTGGCCCTGGCGGTGCATTTTGATCCCCACCTGCCGATCTATGTGGCAGAGGAGGTTCTGACGCAGGCTTCGAGCTGAACCCGATAGGATCTGCGGTGGGAGGCATGCAGGGGTGAGAGGAACGTTTTCGCAGGACGAAAGCGGGGTAAGGCTTCACGCCGCGTCAAACTCGGAATACACTCCCGCCTCGCCACGGAATCCCGACTCTCTTGAAATAAGGAGCCTGCCATGCGCTGGTCTCAGACATTTATCCCGACGATGAAAGAAATCCCGTCGGATGCAGAAGTTCCCAGTCATCAACTGATGCTGCGTGCCGGTTTTATTCGCCAGTTGATGGCGGGTGCCTACACCTACCTGCCGCTGGGGGTTCGTGCCTTGAAAAAGGCCGAGGCGATCGTGCGACAAGAAATGGATGCGACCGGGGCGTTGGAAATTCTGATGCCGGCACTGCAGCCAATTGACCTGTTCGAGCGGACAGGGCGGAAAGAGGCGTTCGGAAATGTGCTGATCAACTTCAATGTCCGACGTGGCGATCGAAATGTCCACCTGGCCCTCGGCCCGACGCACGAAGAAGTTGTCACCGACCTGATGTCCCGGCACCTCAGCAGCCATCGTCAGCTGCCGCTGACGGTCTACCAGATTCAGACCAAGTTTCGGAATGAAGAGCGTCCCCGGTTCGGCATTTTGCGGACGAGCGAGTTCTTGATGAAAGATGCTTACAGCTTTCATTCCTCTCTGGAATCGCTCAATGACGTCTATCAGAAAATGTACCATGCTTACTGCCGGATCTTCTCTCGCTGTGGACTCGAATTTCTGCCAGTCGAGGCAGAAAGCGGCCCCATCGGTGGCGATGCGTCGCACGAGTTCATGATCCCCGCTGCAAACGGCGAAGACCGCATCGTCTTCTGTAAGAAGACCAACTATGCAGCAAATCTCGAACGAGCCGAAACAGGACGGAAACCTCCCCTGATCGCCACCTCGGGCGAGGCAAAACCGGTTGCCCGACTGCATACCCCCAATGTGGCAAGCATCGAAACCGTTTGCAAGCTCTTGAAATGTAAACCAGAAAAACTGGTCAAGACGCTGATCTATGTCGCCGATGGAAAGCCAGTCGCCGTGCTATTGCGCGGAGATCACGAGGCGAACGAGGGGAAAATTCGCCGCGCATTGAATGTCACCAGCCTGGAAATGGCTGATCCCGCCGTCATCCTGACGGTGACCGGTGCACCAGTCGGATTTGCGGGCCCGGTCGGAATCAAGTGCCCTATCTTCGCAGACCATGATGTCCCACTGGTGGTCAACGCGATTACAGGAGCCAATGAAGGGGATTACCATCTCGCGAATGTGAACGTGGGACGTGATTTTGCTCTGGAGACGACGTTTGATCTGCGGAATGCTGCAGCGGGCGACCCCAGTCCTCGGGGTGAGGGGACTTTGGAACTGGTCCATGGAATCGAGGTGGGCCATGTCTTCAAACTGGGAACCAAGTACAGCATCTCGATGGATGCTCTGTACGATGACGAGACCGAACATCGGCAGCCGATCATCATGGGATGCTATGGGATCGGAGTGAACCGGATTCTGGCAGGGCTGGCAGAAACCCGCCATGACGAGCAGGGACTGATCTGGCCGCTCTCGATCGCCCCTTACGAAGTGATCCTGAGCGTCATCGGGGCGAACGAGCCCGAGACGTTAGCCGCCGCCGAACGTCTGTACGCAGAACTTCAGGCTGCCGGGGTTGATGTGCTACTGGACGACCGCGATCTGAGACCCGGAGTCAAATTCAAAGATGCAGACCTGATCGGGATTCCCTTGCGGGTCAACTTTGGTGGGAAAGGACTCAAGGAAGGAGTCGTCGAACTGAAGTGGCGAACCGCTGCGGATTCCGAACGAGTCCCCTTGGCAGACGCTTTAACAAACGTTGTGAGACAACTGGCAGAGAAGAAAAAGTCCGACGCAGCTAACCTGCCCAGTTAAGCCAGAAAAAAACGGGTTAAACCAGAAAAAACGGGTTCAGGTACAAAAAACGGGCTGACCAAAAGCAATCTTGGTCAGCCCGTTTGTGAGTTCGTGAGTTTTTTTCCCAGACAGTTTTCGATCACAGCCGTTACCGAAGAATCAGTTTTGATCTTCCGTAATTCGACCACTCACCGATTTCGAAATGTGAAAAATCGGTGCAATGATCAGCTTCGTCCCGACAGGAACGTCGTCGGGCATGTCCAGTGCCGCAGCAGTTTCGTCCGCCAGTTGAATCTGACCATCGTGTCGGTAACAGTTGCTGAGTGCCAGCAGTGCCCTCTGATTAAATGGAGCCGGAAACATTTGGGCGGCTCGATGCAGCGGTTCAATCGCGTCTGCATATTTTTCCTGAGCTTGAAGTGCTTCCCCCCGAAACAACTCGGCAATCGGAGCGAACGGCCCAGAATCAGTCAGACCGTTCAATTCGGCGAGAGCGTAATTCGGAAGCTCGAGTTCAAGATATCCTTCGGCAGCCGCAAGCCGTCGAACGACACGTTGCGGACTCAAAACCTTCTCGGAACCAGCGTTTCCAGTAGTCACAGCAGCCTCCCTCCCCTTAGGTAGAAGACCAAAAATCAGATCGACAATTTCATCACCAACGTGGCGACAAGAAATCTGAGATGCAGCAAGCGTGCCGAAAATTTCAGCATCGTGCAAAAAAGCGTCCTGCTCAAGAATATACGGGGCCTTCGCGATGTCAAGTCCTTGGTCGTCGCTGATTTTCCGTTGTCAAATTGACAATTTTCAGCAGTCAGGTGGGGCGCCTGATTGCCAGAATGGCCCGACGGATCGGTTCCGCGGAGTGATTCGCATCAGAGCGAGAAATGCGAGAAAAAACTCAACATTTACGAGAGACTCTGTCGTCAGGGCTCGTTTTTGCCTAGAGATCAGGAATGTGTTGCTTTTACTTCAGGCACAAGGGGACTGGAAGCGGCCCCGGCAACCCCACTACCAACAACCGCCATTTTGCAACAACCGACATTTTGACAGTGTTGCCCCCCCTTCCGCCGTCATAATGGGACGCCATCCGATACGGAATCGGTTTTACCGTCACCAGCCCCTCAAAATCAGGCTTGTCAGCCCCCTCTGTCTCTGCCAGACTGGTGTTTGACAGGATCATTTGTCGACAGACTGCTCATCGCCGCAAATCGTCTGATTCACCCCATTTCCAGAAATAGGGAAATCAGCAGGCCAGGTTCAGTGCGGGCATTGATCAATCCGCTGCGGGATGCCGCCGAGCTGTGATGCTGTTTCGTTTCACGAGCTGTGATGTTGTTTCGTTTCACGAATTTGATATTGTTTCACGAATGTGATGTTGGTTCGTTTCACGAAAGGGTTCAGCACATGCGGGGACTTTTCACTGCGACCGTCGCGGGAATCACCTGTATTCTCGGCAATCTTGCCTGCGGGCAACTTGCCTGGGGTCAAGCGGTTGTTTCTCAACTACCAGAAGACGGAGCATGGGTTCGGTTCGAAGGGACTTATGCCCAGGTCGAGATTCGGCCTGAAACAGCGTCTGGCAAGGTCGAAATTGACCCTTGGATCGAACATGTCACGATCAAATCCGTCGGAACCGAGACCGGTACGTTTCTGGGACAAGAAGTCCCCTGTCGCTGGATCGAGATTAAAATCGAGCGGGGCCGTGAGCGCGATGGCAAGATCGATACCGGGCTGACCGGACTCGAAATTTATAAAGTCCTGGTCCCAGAAGTGGCTGTGATGAGCGAAAACGTCGATTCTGAAGGAGTCCCAAACAGCTTCCTGCCATTAGTAAAAGGCTTCCGCAAAGTCGGCAAAGCCCCCCCAAAACCCCTCGTCGAACCCGCGCTGCAACTTTATCCGTTGGGAATTCTTGTCGGCTACTACCGCGAGTTGCAGGTGGTTGCGAATGACGTGGATGCCGAAGTCGGCATCGGTGCGATCAAGGCGAAGCAGCTCCAGGGTGAAATCAAGATTGAACGCCCGGAAAGTCGTACAGTCCAGTTGTCAACGGTCTGGAAAAGCACCGAGGTCCCCTTC
Organism: Schlesneria sp.; assembly: GCA_044354755.1. Taxonomy (GTDB): domain Bacteria; phylum Planctomycetota; class Planctomycetia; order Planctomycetales; family Planctomycetaceae; genus Schlesneria. Next base: position 14,389 of record JBIKZJ010000128.1, read on the forward strand.
GGTGTGGCGCGGTGGAGCGCCAAACTCACACGAGACACCAAAGACGCTCAGGCACCTCGAAGTGACTACAAACCTGTCTCAGAAGTGACGATTGAAATGCGGGCGAAAGAGACGGGACAGGACGCAAAAAGTGAGCTGAACGTCCAGTAGGCTCGCTGATTGACCA
>JBIKZJ010000507.1:0-4367 GCA_044354755.1 Schlesneria sp.
TGACTCGTTGATTTTTTGACCAGCGACGGGATCTCGAATTTGCCTCCGTCCGTTTTTCTCGCGTCGATGAGACGCAGAAGTTGGCAATCCTTCGCCAACGCGCGGGGCGCATGCTGTGGTAAATCCCGTCTTCACTGCCTGTCTCGCAAACTGGAAGAACACGATTAACCACAGAGACACAGAGGCACGAAGGAAAGCCGAGGTTGAGGGCGCTCACAACCTACGGGGCTTTGTCTGGAATGTGATGGTCACGGTGCCGATGATGTCAAGGCGGATGGGACGAATTCGATCTCGATCGGGCATTCTGAGATCGCGGGAAAGCCGTCTCTCATTGTGGTTGCCCGTGCCGTTATTACCTTTGTTCCGAGCAGGCGTCGGTCGGGCTGGGTAGTAATTGTCCAGTCCGTCCCTTCCTGCTCGGCCGCGAGCGTGAGTGGGGGGGCCTGGATGAATCCTGATAATTCCTTGGGGATCACCAATTCTACGGAGACCGGGCCGGTTAAGGTGCGGGACCTGGCTAGCTTGAGTGGGATCACCACCGATTGTCCTACGGGTATCACGTATTCGTTAGCGGTTTGCGAGAGCTTTAGTAATGCCCCTTCGATCGACATCGTGATCTGGCCTTCCACTGCGGCCAGCACGGTTCGCTCATTCCCCTGGGGGTCTCGCACTTTGGTCATTGCCACTAAACCCAAACGGGAGGTCCGGGCGGTTTCCAGGCACTCGGGTACGAAGACCGGATAGGCTACTGTTTTCAGATCGGGGGGAATAGAAAATCGAGGTCCATGAATCCCCTGTCGATGTCGCGATTGGGCGGCGGACATGTCCAAGACAATTTCGCCCGAAAAACCGGGGTCGCGTTCGACGATCAGTTCGGCCAGATGCGTGGCACCTCGATGAACTCGCCGCCCCCCGTCCGCTTCCGTCGGCTTGATTTTAAAGGGAACTTTCAGCGTCGTGGTCATCAGGATGAAGGGCACCAGATTGGTCTCGGCATCTCGAACCACCAGTGATCCGGTCGCTGGAACCAGAACCGGTTTGATGAGCTCGTGGCCCTCGGATGTTGCTGTCCCTTGAATCTGGACGAACGAGCTGCTGGCGGGGGCCTCGGGATCGATTGTGAGCGGAATCTTGAAGGTGGCGGCCGTCGGCTCGATCAGGATTTCGGCGGGCGCGGTCACTCCGACGGGTAGTCCCGTGACAGAGAGCTTGATCGGTTCCTTGAAGCCCCCTTCGCGTACCACGGTCCCTTCGAGCGTGCCAGCCCCGGCAGCCAGGGGGAGATTGAGAATTCCGCTGGCGCGGAGGCGAAAGGATTTCGGAGGGGCCTCGGCGAGCAGTCTGTAGATTGAGCGGAGTCCGTCAGGGGCTCCTGAGACATCCGACACCACCAACTGAAATTCACCGTCGGCGGGGAGTGTCACCGTCAGGCGAGGATTGGTGGTTCCGGGGGCATCATCGTTTTGTGCCAGCTCTTTTCCGTCAGCGTCCAAAACCGATAACGCCAGATCCAGCGACGAACCGAGACCACGCGCCTCGGCCGAGAGATTCCAGGCATCCCCCTTCAATCCGGATAGCGTATAACGATCCTGGCGACTGGGATTGTCCAGTCGACCGGTGATGGCGGCGGGAACGGTCAGTCGCCGTGCAGCGGGATTGGCTTCATCGGGTTCGATGAGCTCATTGAAGTCACTGATCGTCAGCGGGAACTCGGCGGCGGCTCCGGCAGGTGTCTGTAGGCGATAGGAAAAACTGGCTCGACCCGGTTCGGCCGGAAAGGTGACTTGCTGCGTCAGTGTTTCCAGGCGTGGCTGTCCTGTGGCGATGCCGAGACCGACAAATTCCACCGGACGGGTTTCCCCACGTCGACCAGCGGCGGGGATCGCTCCCATGACACGGGGGCCGGGGGTGATTCCCAGGCGATACGTCAGACAGCGGTAGCCACGGTAATCGAGATCGCGAATCGTCAGGGTATAATTCTGGCCGGCGTTTGCGAAGAACGTCAGCACCGGGTCTTGTCCTTCGGTGTCGATCGCTTCGGCAATCCGCTTGCCGTGCTCGTCCAAGACTTCCAGGACTCCAAACAAATCACTTCCCAACCGCCGTGCGGTCAGCTCACAGGTGACCAGCCCAGAACGTTCGACGCTCAAGGAATACCGATCGACCTCTTCAATCTGCAGCAACCGCCCATTCACGGTGACGGGGAGTGTGGGCAGAGCTTGCGCGGCCGAGCGGGATTCCTCTTCGATCACCTCGGGGGTGTCCCCGACCATAAAGAGTCCGCACGGGCTCCCCCCATTGGCGTTTACGACACACCAACGAACGGGGCCGGGGGGCAAGTCGGCTGGCAGGACAAATCGTGCGGTGACTTCGCGCGGAAGGGGGGGATCGTTCACCATACTTTTGATGCCGAACCAATAGGGGGGACGATGCGGAATCACATCACCTGGTATCGCCAAGACTTCGAGTTGGATTTTTTTGTGAGAATTATCAGTGGTATCTGGCTTGCCGGGCTTTTCTGGCGAGTCATGCAGCAGGAATTGCAGATCCGGGGTCCAGTCGTAGCCTCCCAGTTGCACCTCGACCGTCGTTCCCGCTTTCCCTCCTGCCGGAAAAATGTATCCGGCACCAGGAGCCTTCTGCGCGAACAGGGGTAAATCCCATCCACCGATCAGGCCGAGTGTCATGCACAGCCAGAGACGACGAGTGGGTCGAACGTGGTTCATGGGGATTCCCTCAAAATAAGCTTGCAAGTCTCGTAGGGGGGGTGCCAGCTAACTCGACAATTCAAATCAGTTCGGAAATCAGTTTACCACCACTGACAATCGGGACGGGGCGACCGAGCGGCGTGTAGTACGTTCGATCGCTGTCGATCCCCAGTTGATGAAACAGGGTGCGGAGGATGTCGGCGACACCGATCGGTTCGGTAATCGGGGCGGCGGCATGTTTATCGGTGGCACCGATCACTTGTCCTGGTTTGATTCCCCCGCCGGCAAAGAGCACGCTTTGTGCTTGTGACCAGTGATCGCGTCCGGCTTGATTATTGATCCGGGGTGTGCGGCCCATTTCTCCCATCATCACGACCAGGGTGCTGTCGAGCAGGCCACGATCGTGTAGATCGGTCACCAGGGCACTGAAGGCCTGATCGGCATGCGGGATCAAGTCCTTTTCGAGGCTGGGGAAGCAGGAAAAATGGGTGTCCCAACTGCCGTGGTCGACCCCCACAAAGCGGCATCCCGCCTCGACCAACCGTCTCCCCAGCAAGGCACATTGACCGAGTGACGTATACCCATAGGCTGCGCGGAGCGACTCGGGCTCGGACTTCAGGTCGAAGGCCTTGCGGGCCGCCGGAGAATTGACCAGTTCTCGTGCTTTTTCGTAGTAGGTGGCCATCGTGGCCGCTCTGCCGGTCGGCGTCCGCGCACCTTCGATCGACTGCAATACTCGTTGACGACGGTCCAGCCGGACGTTCCCTAACCGATCATCGGGTCGCAGGTCTTGCACTTCGAAATCGGGTTGAACCGGATCCGACTCGATCACAAACGGGGCATGCTCGGCACCATAAAATCCGGGCCCCCCTGCGGTGAGGGGATGTGGCATGTTGATATAAGGGGGGACACTTCCCCGCACTCCTAACTCGCGCGAGACGATCGAGCCACACGAGGGGAACAGTTCGTTGACGGGGACACGGGAATTGGCACCGTCGGCAAAATTGGGTCGATAACCGGTCAGCACATAATGCGAACCGGTGGTATGTCCGCCGTCGTTATGGCTATGGGAACGAAGAATGGTGTACTTATCGGCGACCTTGGCACAACGAAAGCAGTGTTCGCCGACAAACGTGCCGGGAACATTGGTGGCGATCGGCTTGTAGGGTCCGCGAATCTCGGCCGGGGCGTCGGGCTTCATGTCCCACATATCGATGGTCGAAGGCCCCCCCTGCAGATACAGAAAAATGCAGGACTTGGCGACCGGGGTGTTTCCTGTCCCTGCGAGTGCCTCCATTTGCAGCAGTGACGGGAGGGTCATTCCTCCCAGAAAGCCTGAGGCACCAATCTGCAGCGATTGCCGCCGATTCAGGCTGCCACCGCTGTGATTACCGCCGCTGCGATTGCCGTACCTGAGACCGTCATACCAGGACGGGAATTGAATCTGCTTGTTGCTACTCATGATTGACCTCTGCCGAGTCGTGTCCGAAGCGTCGTTCCAGAAATTTTCCATTAACGATTGAACACAAATTTCTTCGTGTTCAACAAAGCTCAAATTTTAGGTCTATTAACGATTGAACACAAATTCTTTCGTATTCAACAAAGCCCAAAGTACATCTTCTGCGGCGGCACGGAAATCATTTCCGGAATCGTCAAACA
>JBIKZJ010000129.1:0-14418 GCA_044354755.1 Schlesneria sp.
CGAATGGATCACCAGCCTGTTGACAAACTATTCACAAACATTCGCTCCGCTGAAAAATGCAGGTGAAAACGGCGAAAAATTCCTCACGGGTGAAATGGCGGAATGGGTGAAAGAAAACTCGCCCACATTGCTTCAGCCCGAGAATGCGGACTCGTTAAAGGGACTGGTTGAATTCCTGGCGGCTCAAGGGGGGCGGCGCGAGCTACAGCCGTTCGACCCGGCTCTGATCGCAGCAGGACGCGAAATTTTCAAAGGAGGAAAACTCGCACAGGGGACACTGACCTCGAACTGCTCGGATTGCCACGCGATGAAACCGGTTGATGGTACAGAATCGCTCGGTGATGGCGCCGGCCCCGGGTATCCAACCCTGACCGGCTATGCGGGGAAACAGTGGCTGCAAGACTTTGTGAAGAATCCGGCCCATGAATCGTTCTATGGGGTGGAACGTAATCTTATGCCCCCCTTCGAAGCAAAACTCAGCCAGAAAGAGCTCACCTTGCTGATTGACTGGATGATAGGTGATTATTTCCGGTCAAATCACGTCGAGGCGGCTGGTGAGCGTAAAGAGTAAGCCCCTGTTCTCAACGACTGCGTACTGACTGGTCCTTGTGACCCAGTTGGGTCACCCAAAGCGGTGACTCAACTGGTCTTGGTGACCCACAGGGAACGTTTCTTCATAATTCAAACAAGCCCGATCTGACCACGGGGTGAGATTGGGCTGGGATCGATTCGATGGCCATCAGTTCCTTGCCACTCAGTTATTGCACCAACGTTCATCCTGGGCGAACGGTCGCGGAAGTCGAAGAGGGTCTTGATCGGTATACATTACCAATCAAAAGTCGCTACGGCAGCGAGCTGTCCGCAGGTTTATGGCTGGCGGCAGGAGTCCTCCGGGAACTGATGCAAACACCCGACGGGATCACTCGATTTGCAGACCGCTTCCACCAGCGCGGCCTGAGTTGCTATACCCTGAACGCGTTTCCTTATGGCGATTTTCATTCGGCACGCGTTAAAGAGAATGTCTATCTGCCAGATTGGACCCAACCCAATCGACTCGACTACACGCTGGGGTGTGCACGGCTGCTCGCCACACTGCTTCCCGCAGGGACTGAAGGGAGTATTTCTACGGTTCCATTAGGATTCAAGCCCTTTGAACAACCTCTCGACTTTGCTGACCGGTGTTCGGATCAGCTGATCGAACTGGCTCGGGGATTAGATCGCCTGCGGAATGAAACAGGGCGGCTGATTCGACTGGCCATTGAACCCGAGCCGTTTTGTGTCCTCGAGACGACCGACGAAACCCTGCAGTTTTTCTCGCGGCTGCGAACACGCGCGGCCGATGCCAATGCCTTGGAACTCGTGCAGACTTATCTCGGTGTCTGTTACGACGTTTGCCATCAGGCGGTCGAATTTGAAGACGTGGCCGCTTCGATACGGTCACTGGCAGCCGCCGAGATTCGCATTAATAAGGTCCATATCACCTGTGCCATCGAACTGCCCAATCCAGGACAGCATCTCGAGGGACTCGCAGCACTGGCCCGCTATGTGGAACCACGCTATTTGCATCAGACGTTTGCCCGATCTGCCGATGGCAGCATCATCAAGCAAGTCGATCTGAATGAGCCACTGACATCGTCCCCCGCCGCAGACTTTCGAGAGGCGTCGATGTGGCGAGTCCACTTTCATGTCCCTGTTGACGCCGAGCAATTAGGGCCACTGGGTACCACACGCGGAGAATTAAAACGGGCGTTGGCGGTCATTCCCGAACTCGACTACGCCCCGCATCTGGAGGTCGAGACATACACTTGGGAGGTTTTGCCCGGTGGGGGAAGTCCCAATATCGTCGAGGGCTTCACGAAAGAACTGCTGGCAACCAAATCGCTGCTCGGACAGTAATGTGGTCAGCAACGTCGTGAAAAAACCAGGATCTCTCACTCGGACCAGCGTCCCGGCGCACCGGCAAATCGTGATGTCGGTGCGAAAAAGGGAAATCACCCCTGAATCCGCACGTGATTCGTGATCGTTACAGCGACCACGGCTCGAAGCGACTACTGAGCACTCACCATGTCGGGACGCAAGCGTTTGGCCTCGCGCAGATACACGTGGACAATTTCCGACTGCTTCTTCTCAGTATTCACATGCAATAGTACGCGAATACACCGCGGAAGACTGCTGGGGACGGCAATCTCTGAGGCACACAGCAGCGGCACCTGCTTCATACCGATTGCCCGAGCCGCCTCGGCCGGGAACGTCGAGGTCAGGTCGGGTGACGTGGTGAAAATCGCCGAAACAATTTCATCGAATTCCTCGATCTGATTGGCCTTGAGTAATTCAATCAGCAATTCACGTGTCGCCGCCAGCACCTCTTCTGCCACGTTGAATTCGACGCTGGTGGCGCCGCGAATACCTCTAACCGCCATGGGATTTATTCCTTTCTCGAACAGGTCGTTGCCACCTGCTGAAAAGGGGGCTGCCTCGACAAGTCATCCTTCCAATCTGCCAATCTTTTGCACACAACGTGCCGACCTGCTCGCTTGTCACGAGCCCGTCTCTCTTTGAGTACGTAGAAGTAGCCGATTTCCGTGAAAATCGCCAGTCGAGGATCTCTCTTGCCCAAATTGACGAATTTGAGATACAAAATGGAATGAGGGAATCGTGGAGGGTTGTGTCCAACAAGAACTTCCGTGGAAAGGATGCTGCGTGACAGAATCGGTGGAAACATTAGCTGCTCGGGTCAACGGAACCATTCGTGGAGATCACTTGCGTCTGATTGACGATGCGGCGGCGATTGAAACCGCGAGTCCGTCGGCGGTCACGTTTGTGATGAACAGCGCACAGGTCAGTCGATTAAACGAATGTCGCGCCGGTGCGGTGATCATGGATGCCAAGATCGCTTTGTTGATCCCGAATCCTGCCCGCTTTTCGCTGATCATTGTCGCAGATGCCCAGCTCGCCTTTCAGGCGGTCTTACCGCTGTTCCGCACGATTCGCCCCCGTCCCGAGCGAGGAATCTCACCACAGGCCTCTGTGGATTCCACCGCGAAACTCGGTCCAAATTGTTACGTTGCACCGGGAGTGGTCATCGGTGCAGACGTCGTGATTGGCTCAGATTGTGATCTCTATCCCGGAGTCGTGGTCGGAGCAGGATGTCAAATTGCGGACTCTACGACGTTGCACGCGAATGTTGTGCTCTACCACGATGTGGTCATTGGCAGCCGGGTCATCATTCATAGCGGAGCGGTGATTGGTGCCGATGGATTTGGCTACCGCTTTGCGGCGGGTCGCTTCGAAAAAATCCCACAACTCGGGACCGTCCAGATTCACGATGACGTGGAAATCGGGGCCTGTACCACCGTCGACCGTGGAGCCATCGGACCAACCATCGTGGGGGAAGGGACCAAACTCGACAACCTTGTGATGATCGGTCACAACTGTGAAGTCGGTCGCCATAATGTATTTGCCTCACAAGTCGGCATGGCCGGATCGTGTCGATCCGGTGACTATGTTCGCTTGGGGGGCCAGACCGGTATTCGTGACCATGCGCAACTCCACACCGGATGCACCGTCGGAGCCAAATCAGGGGTGCTTAAGGATGTCCCTGCCGGAGAAACATGGCTCGGGGCTCCCGCAACTCATGAACTCGATCAAAAACGCCTGCTCGTCTCGATGCGCCGGCTTCCCGACATGAAAGACCAGTTGCGAGATCTGGAGAAACAGGTTGCGACCATGGCGGCGGAAATGGAGAAACTGAAGGAGGCCATCGCGGGGACAATCCTCTCTGCGACAGAGGCTCCGATTGCTCATCGCGCAGCGGGTTAGCAATCGATATCGAAACAGGGATTTACGAAAACTCAAGGACGAGGATTCCCCACAGGGACACTAAAAGAAGGGGATGGACTCCATGGAAGGAGCCACTGGAAGCATACTGAAGCCGGGTGGGCGTCGTGTTGGTCTGCTGGCCGGAGCTGGACGATTTCCGATTTCGTTCGCCGAAGCCGCGCGAGACCAGGGGCATCACGTCTATGGCGTCGGTGTCATGGGGATGGCACCTCCCGAACTGCGGGAAATCTGCCATTCCTATGTCGAAGCCCCGCTGGCCCGTGTCGGACGTGCGATCAGCCTCTTCAAAAAGGCGCGGATCGAACGGGTTGTGATGGCCGGAAAAATCGAAAAGACGGTGCTGTTTCAACCGTTTCGCATCTTACGACTGATGCCGGACTGGCGCACCATCCACATGTGGCTTTGCTACGCACAACGCGACCGCAAGGATGACACTTTACTATTGGCTGTGATTCGTGAATTTGAACGTGACAATATCTATTTTGATTCCGCCCTCGATTACTGTCCGGAGCTGCTCGTGAAACACGGTTTTTTGACGAAACGCAAACCTAGCGATGCCCAGTGGCGAGATATTCGATTTGGCTGGGAGCTGGCCAAAGAAATGGGACGACTTGATGTCGGCCAATCGGTCATTGTCCATGACATGGCGGTGATTGCGGTCGAAGCGATCGAAGGGACCGATCGCGCCATTCGTCGCTCGGCAGAACTCTGTCGACGCGGGGGGTTTACGGTGGTAAAGGTTGCCAAGCCGAAACAGGACATGCGTTTTGATGTCCCCACGATCGGCCTGCAAACCATTAAAACCATGCACGAATCCGGTGGCCGGGTCCTCGCGATTGAAAGCGATATGACGATCATTCTCGACGAGCCCGATGTGATCGAACTCGCCGACAAACTCGGGATCGCGATTGTTGCGGTGAGTGCCGTGGAACTGGAAATGCGTGTTGCCGGCTAAGCGTCTTGCGCAACGCGAATCCTTCACTGCAACCCAGATTCTCGAACACAGATTCTCGAACACAGAGCCGTGGATTACAACAGCTCGGTGATCAGCTTGCGGTCATCCGCCAGGTACTGTGGTCTGCCATTCGGATCGGTCAGCGTCACGGTGTTTGAGTCGATTCCGAGGTGGTGATAGACGGTGTGGAACACGTTCTGAATGTGGATCGGTCGCTCAATCGGCTCTTCACCGTTACGACTGGTCGTACCAATCATCTGGCCATGGCGAAGCCCGCCACCCGCGAGGAAGAAGAATGAGGCCCGAGCCCAGTGGTCACGACCCGCTCCGCTGTTGATGCGTGGCGTGCGACCAAATTCACCCGACATCATGATGATCGTGCTTTCCAACAAACCATGAGCCGCCAGATCGTCGATCAAGGCTGCCAAACCCCGGTCCAACGGGGGAAGTTGCCGCCGCATTTGGTTGAAGTTATCGCCGTGAGTGTCCCACCCTCCCCACGAAAACGAGACGCAGCGGACTCCCGACTGAATCAGCCGACGAGCGAGAATAAAACGTTCGTTTTCCGTACCGTTTTTAGCACCATATCTCTGAAGCTGCCGGGGATCTTCCTGACGCAAATCCATGGCCCGCGCAAGTTCACCAGAGGTCACAATGCCGACCGCGCGGTCAGTGTAACTGTCGATCGCCGTTAACATCCCCGAATGATCGACACTGCGCTGCATGCGGTCGAGCCCGCTCAGCAATTCCTTGCGATCCCCCAGCCGACGCAAGCTGACTTGCTGGTTCAGCGTCAGATTTTGACGCCCTTCTCCGCTGGGCCGAAAGCCCGCGTTGATCTGCCCGGTAAATCCGGTTTTCGTCCAGCCGGTGAGGTCCACAAATGTCGGAGCGGTCCCCTGATTGGTCGTCTGTGAGGGACCCCAAAGCTTCGACATCACCGAACCGATCCCAGGTCGTCCACCGATACTTTTGAGTGATTGTTCGCTCCAGCCGGAATCACTCTGATGCGGAGCATGCTCTTCACGCAAGCCGGAAATGGATCGAATCACCGAAAACTGATCGCCGACCTGCGCAAGCCTCGGCATCAACTCGCAAATTTCCATACCGGGTACGTTGGTCGCAATGGGAAGAAATTCGCCACGGAACTCACGCGGTGCGGTTGGCTTCAGATCGAATGTGTCGAGGTGCGTCGGACCACCGGAAAGATAGATATTAATGATCGACTTGCCCGTCGCCCGGGCTCCCGCTTCGTGCTCGGCCTGCAACAGACGCGGCAACGTTAACCCACCCATCGCCAAGCCGCCGATCGCCAAGCCACCGATCCGAAAGAAATCCCGGCGGGAAACTTGGTCACAAAAAGGCTGAGACTGAGTGTGAAACGTTAACATCGCGATGGCTCCCAGGGTTGGACGGATCTGCACTGCCTCAAACGAGTCTACAGTCTACAAGTTCCGCAGAACAAATCAATGTTTTTTGATATTAACCTTTGGAATCAAACTCCGTTCAGCCCCTCCCGCACTCACCCGAGATGGTCACGCGGACTGGAAAGTGGGGAATCCATCCTTGATTTCAGGGGGCAAAAGCTCGAATCTTGGGTCAATCAAACGACTCCACAAAGTCATGGTCGCTCACACAAATCCAATCGACTTTGCCAGCTCAGCCGACAAATTCGTTCCCCACTTTTCTGGCCCGTTCGGGTTTATCGATATTAATTTTCCGTTGCAGGCCTGCTTCCACAAGCAGATTCCAGCCTGCTGCCAGTTGCACAAAGCAGGAGAGATCCCCCGCATCCGGGATTTGAATCGTCGGAAACAGTGTCGGACGACTCGCCACCGCGATGACCGTCAGTCCCACTCCCTTCACGAGCACATCATGAAACTTTTGCTCAGACTCTTCGAAGGGATCGATCCAAATCACGACATCATCCGCCTGCATCGACTCTTCAATTCCGTGGACGGCATAGGTCCCTTCGAGAAAATCACCCCGTTTACGTGTGATCTCATTGGTTTTCAGCGTCAGTTCCTCGGCGACCCCATCATTGCGTCCCGCAAAATAAATCGAATGGGCATTTGCCAGCTTTTTCGCCATTTCCAGCTCGATCGGCAGGGCCAATGCCGTCAGAAAGTGATTGGCGAGCGATTCCAACCGCTCTTTCAGTTCGTGCTTCCCCGCAATCGACTCGACGAGGGCTCGGCAATACAACGCCTGCTCTACAACACTTTTCGTGGCGGCGACAGCCCCTTCTTTGCCACAACTCAAGACATGTCCACTCGAGGCCAGTCCCTGCAGTGTGGAATCCGGCATGGCGGTCAGGCTGTACCGATGTTGATTTTCCTTGGCCTTGAGGCTGTTAAACAAGCGGATCACTTCCGCCGTCCGACCGGAATTCGAGATCCCCAGCACAGCCCAGTCAGTTAAGTCATATTCTTGCGACTGACGACCTGCTTCGGTCGCCAGATTGCAATCCCAACCCCGGCGTCGCGAATGGGCGATGGCACTCTTTGCGGGGAACATTCGGCTGGAACCCTCACCCGAAATCAACAGCTTTCCGACCTTCGCAATCTGGGCAGCCGGCCGCTGCACAATCTCGGGATCAAAGTTTTGAATGACTTCGGCAGCGGTCAGCATATCATGGATGAGCTGAAAATCAGTATACGGTGATTGATTCGCGATCACGTGAAAATTCCTTACGGCCTAGCGAGTCCCTGATGGTTTGTGGAGCACTTCCATGTCGTTTTCTTTGACGAGCGGTATGGCAAGATCAACTTCACTGCACACCCGCTGACATCAACAAATCGTCAATCGGGTGCCGCTCAGACCAATCACTCGGTCGATACAAGGCCATTCTCGCAAAAAAAGTCCGGCACCATCCTGATGCTCGAAAACGATCGTCGACCTCAACCACAACCCAGGGACTTGACTGCGGCCTGATTTGTTTTGAACAGGGGCCAGATCTTGTCGAGATGCGTAATCTCGAGCACCTCGCGACAATAAGGCTGTAAGCCGGAAATTCCAAATTGAGCAGCAGGATGGGTATTCAATTTCTTCCAGACCCGAAACAAAGTTTCAATGAACGAAGATCCGAAGAACTCAATCGCCTGCATGTCGAGAATCAAAATCGGAAACGGCAATGTCTCGATCAATTCCATGAGTTTCTGTTCAATGATTGCCACATTGGTTTCGTTCAGGTGCTTTAACTCTGATCGAAAAACCGCGATGGTTGCATTGCCATCGCGAAGTTCTGTAATTGTCCCACTCATGACGGTCATGATTTTTCCGGTGACTGCTCGGTCGTTCTTCTTCAATCCAATCAGAGGATCTTTGATTGATTGTAACAAAAACGATCAAAAACATCTCGTTCCAATCACGGTTTCTCAATTCAATCCGTCAGTTTCCCGGCCACCACAGCTCCATTCGCCAGCAATCCGCCCCAGCAATCCGCCCCAGCAATCCGCGCGAACAAAAAACGTGCCGAACACAATAATTCCAAACTCCATTCAATTTTCAGAATTTCTCTGCCGATAATTTCACTGTCGGGCGGTTTCTTGACATTCAAGAGAATCTCATTGATAAGATTCTCTTTCATTGTCCGCGAAAAATCGTTCGAATCATGGTCTTGAAGACCGGGAAAGAAGACGTTCCCCACACCTGTCCGTTGGTCCGGATTTTTGGATCCGCACGCGTCGATTAAGGGGAATCTCATGTGTCATCGTTTACAGTCCCGGTTGAATCATCTCCCCCGCGTGAGTTATGATACTCACCGAGCGGGGCTCGCGATCTCCGTTTTACGGAATCGCATTGACCACCACATGAAGGAGGTGCTGGCGAACATGGACGTCTCAGGCATTGGATCAGTTTCCGGAGCCACACCCGCTCGTGCGGTGTCTCCAACATCAACCGTGTCGCCAACAGCTGCAGGGGCCCCTGTTGCTGCTCCGCGAGACGAACTCGAAATTTCATCGGCAGGCAAAATGCTGGATCGACTCAGCGAAACTCCCGAAATTCGTGCTGAGCGTTTGGCACAAATCAAAGAAGCGATCGACAACGGAGCTTACGATACCGACGAGAAGCTCGAAGCAGCGTTATCAAAAATGTTCGGTTCATTGGGAATCGACCTGAGCGACGAGTGATCATCGCGGTTGATCGTGCGTGATCAATCAACGTGGCCGCTCGATGCGTGAACGGCGTCATTCTCGCGAAAGCCTCAACAGGCAGGAGGAATGTTTCGTGTCGGATCTGGCCACGACGAACGTGACCGTTGCCCCGGTCGACAAGTTTCGTGAATTTTTATTGACGAAGAAAATGAGGCTCACCCCCGAGCGGGAAGCGGTGGTCACCGCCATCTATGCCTCGCATGACCATTTCGACGCGGACCAATGGATTGACAGCCTCGCCGGACGAAAAGGGGCGATGCGGGCCAGCCGCAGCACCGTGTACCGCACCCTGAATTTATTACAAGAGGCGGGACTGATTCGTAAAGTGGCCCGCGCCAATGATCGTGAAGTCTACGAACATGATTATGGATATCCCCAGCATGACCATCTGATCTGCAAAAAATGTGGTGAGATGACCGAGTTTCCCAACGAAATGATCTCCAGCTCGCTGGAAACCATCGCTGCCAAACATGGATTTCGCATGTCAGGGCATCGACTGGAAGTCGAAGGGGTTTGTGCCAATTGCTCCCGCCCCCCCGAACGATCTCATCGTAAACTTGATATGATCTGAGATTTCCGTTCCGTATCGAGGTATCAAGGGCCACCATGTCAATGACCACTTTTGAATTGATCAACCGAATCGATTGCGGCTTCATTCGTCGCTAACCGAGTCGGGGCTGGGCCTGACGGCTGGTTTCCAGGATCAAATCCAGTACGTGGCTCACTTCTGGATCAATCAACTCGTTCGGTACAAAGACTGCAAGCTGGTGATAATTATTCTTTTTGAGCAAATCTGGCGGCAATTCCAGCAGACGCAAATAGGATTTTGAGATAGGATCGAGGTAGCCATCGCTGGCCTTGATATCGCGCCAAGAAGGGTGATTCCGATCTTTCAGTGCCGCCGGAATAGTGTTCTCTACGATACTTTTCTGCATGGCATCCTGTCGCTTCTCGAACTCTTGTCGAGCGAACAAAGGTCCATGTTCTTTCGCATCATGTTCTTTTGCGTAAGCGTACAGCGTCTCGGGCTGGCAAAGATAGTTTTCAATTTCTCGACGTTTCCAGGCATATTCCCTGAGAATATCGCCTGTCAGTAACTCACGGTCCTGCCGATCAAGCAGCACCATTCCACGCAGATCCGGTTTTGCTTCTTGCAGGCCGTAAAAATGATCCCTGGCCTTCTGTGGCTGCTGAACGTATTTCACAAAGGGACGCTGCAGCACCTCCCCGGCGGGATGCCCCAGTCGCTCGGCAAAACCCCGCAGGATCTCAAGGTCTGTTGAACCTTCAAGGTAAAGCACCCACCCCGTCTGTTCGGATTGAAAGTAGTCTTCGTAGCCAATTTCTTTCAGGGACTTGAGCAGTTGCGAACTGCGACTGTCAATCCGATGCGGCTTACCGACAAACGCCACAACAACATCCCGTCCAGCCGCTTCTTCGAGAATGATCTCCGAATGACTTGCGGCAATGACCTGGGAACCGCTTTTCCCGGCCGAGGAACACAGCACCTGATAGATCTCCCGCTGGCGTAGAATTTCTAAATGGGCATCCGGTTCATCCAGCAGGAGGACCGACTGTGGATTGACCTGCAAGTGCGCCAGCACCAGCAACGTTTGCTGCAGTCCACGGCCAGAGCAGGAGAGATCGAGTTGAATTCCACCTCGTGTCTGATATTCCATCTGGATCTCGCCCCGTTCCGGAATGTACACGGGCTCGTTGATTGTGACACCAAACAGCGACTGAATTCGTCCGGTCAGCTCGCGCCAGGCATTTTGTCCCTCGGGCCCTGTCAGGATCTGATAGCACAGATTTCGTAGCACTTCGGCCGTACGCCCCTCACCAATCCGCAGATTGATGGCACCCGGATCCAACTTGGTTTCATTTGCTGCCAGTCCTGACATGGGGGGTAAGAATGCAAGCCGAATCCGAGATGCCTCTTCGGGGATCGGCATGCGTTCGGCGTCTTTGCTTTCTGTGAGCCTCATCGGTCGACAGTAAAAGGATTCTTCGTTGGCATAGTCAAATTCCAGTCCGCACTTCCACTCTTTGTCGTCGGTGACACCTTCGACCACGATGTCGATCCGAACATTGCGCGTCGCTTGGCTGCTGCCACTCGCTCGGCGGACGTCGCGAACGTGCAAGTCCCGCCATAACAATCTCGCCTCAGGAACCGGAATCGCAATCAGATCCTTCCGGTTGATGGTAACGCCCGGTCGCTTTTGAGGAGACGCTTTCCCGTGTCGCTTCTCATTCCATCGCCTGAGTCCGATATCCCAGAGGGCCAATGCCTGGAGTGCTGTCGTCTTGCCGGAATTATTAGGGCCGACAAAGACCACCGGATTCCCCAGTTCAATCTCGACCTCGGTGAACTGCTTAAAGTTCTTCAACACGAGTTTGGTCAGCATGTCAAAAAGACCCCTGTTCTCTGCCGCCAACGTCCCTAATCCCGCCACTGATTTCCGCAGATTCTAGCAAAAATCGCGATCGGCGGGTATCGGGTGTCGTTCTGCTGCAACCAAACGACGGCGAAACCAAAGGCGTTTTACGCGAACAGCCAGCGATGCTTTTATTCGTGGGAATTCAACGAACTTCGGTGTCGCCAGAATCTCACCCGACCCTCTCCACGATCTCGAAAAGTTCGGTCAGGCGATGTCGCAACTGAGCCCCTGGAAATCGGTACGCTCGGCAGGGGAGTCGTGCCGAACCGCCCGTTCGATCCGACCATTCTTGATCACAAAAGCCCCCGACATCTGCAGTCCGTGTCCCACGAAAGTCCCGAAGCCAAACCGGAAGACAACCCCTTCCACCACCGCTCGCCAAAAGGTTTGCACGCTGAATAACTGACCCAGCGTCGCAAACGGCAGCTCCAGGGTCCGATAGAGTCGACGGTCAGGGTCACTGATTTGATCCGTGTTGCTGAGACCCGCCTGTGCCAGCATGGCGGCTCCCTGCTCGGGACTTCCCATGTGAATCACCACAGGATGCAGTTTTGACTGCTCGATCACGGCGCGCTGTGCCGCCAGGTCGGCGAGCGTCTCGCGGCAATAGGTACAACCCAGGTGGCGGACAAAAACCAGCAGCAATGGCTGCTGAAACGACAGATCAAACAGATTTTGATGACTTGGCAAAACAGCCAGCTTGAGTCCCTGTTCCAGCGTCAAACCCTCGGTTGTCGTGCGACGAGCTTCATGAATCCGCGCCGCATGGACCAGGATCGCCGTAAAGGGGATCCACCAGGCCAGATCGTTGGTCAAAATGGTCGCCCCCATGCTCCACGGAAGATCCCCCCGCCAGGCGGTGTAAACAAATCCGATCGGACCGAAGATTTTTCCCAACAAGCCAACCAGCACGATTGGCCAGTGGGTCGCGGCGTCCCGCGCTGCAATCCAATAGCCAATCCCATAGACACCGATCACCATTCCCAGACATTGTACGATCGACGGATAGTTGGGCTGATCGATCCCCAGCCAACCGAAAGGGACCCTCGGGAAAAGGACCACGAATGCCCCCCACGCCAGATTATAAACCGCCGCGATCCGCAGCACTAACGGGACCCAGGCTGGTAATACGGCATTCACGGGAGACATGTGTTGACCTTTACGGAAATGTGTGGAAGTCTGTTAAAATCCCTGCAAGCGATCATCAGAGCGATTCAGAAGCCTGTCCACGTGTTCTGCCGGTAAGATGCAACTCAACGCACAACTCAGACCCACGTTAACCGACACGGCCTCATCACGTCCCGCAGAAATTCGACAGGGCTTCGGTGTTTCTTTGTTTTGGTTTCTTTTTCGTCTCGGCACTTCCATGACCAGTGTACCCTATCCTGCCGGGCGAATGTCGTTGAGCGAAACAATTTTTGCATACGTTCCCACCCGCATCATAGGGAACCATTTTTCGTCCCGAATCGTTAAGAGTCGTCCCCAAACAGACACAAATCGGAAAACCCCGTGGGCTCGAAAGGTTTTCCCCTTTTTTCCTCCGTAAACAAGACCTCACCCTGTTCCTTGCCCGGATCTCGAATTGACGCGTTGGTGATGTCTCTTTAGAGTCCCCCCATGTGGCGACCCCAGCAGGTTTTTTCCGAAAACCCCGAAACCCTCGACTCCGACATCCTTAATCACAACATGATCTACCAATCCGGTCGATAACACCACCAGCCTCTTCGGCCCGTCAGATTTTTTCAGGAGTTGGATCGTGGAGCCTGCGAATGCCCCTGGACAGCAGCGGATCGCGAGCAAAAACCGCCTCTCGATCTCCCGCCCCACTCCCCCGAATGGCACCCGCAGTCTGCCCGATTGGATTCCCCATGCCATTCTGCTGTCGAGTCTCTTATCCCTGGCAGCACATGGGGTCTTGTTACTGATCTTTGCCATCACGCTCCGAAGCTGTGACAAAGCCCCGGTTGGCTTCGGCAAAGAAGAATCCCGCGAAGTCGGGATCGTCATGAAAGAAGTCGGCGATAATCCCGATGCGGTCGTTCCAGGGGAAGCCGAAGAGGGGGCTCCCACCGACCTGTTGGTCGAGTCCACTTCTTCTAAAGACGCGCTGACGCCCGTCAGCGCCACTCCAGATCAACCCCCCGTCGAGACCACGCTGCCAAAAGCCGACTCCACCGCACGGATCGGACCTGGAGTCAATCTTCCTGCCGGCCCCACGGTGATGGATCCCCGTCAACCGGTCAACTCGGGGGGTGGCCAACGGCCGGCCGCAACGGGAACCGTCGGCGGAATTCCGGGTGCCGCCTTCATGGGGGCACAAGATCAGGGATCAAAGGTCGTGTTTGTCATTGATGCGTCCGGAAGTATGACGAGTAATAATTCGATGCAGGTCGCCAAAAATGCACTCGTCTCCAGCCTGCAAGCCCTCGACGCACATCAGCAGTTCCTAATTATCTTTTACGATGATCGGCCCACCGTACTGCATCTGCGCGATGCCCACAAACCACAACTCTACGCCGCAACCGAAATTCACAAAACGCTCGCCAAGCAGAAGATTGCCGGGATTCAACCTGGTACTGGAACCCAGCACGTTCCCGCTCTCGAAATGGCCTTACGACTGCGACCGGATGTGATTTTCTTTCTGACCGATGCGCAAGAACCGCCGATCTACGAAGGGGAACTGGTGTCGCTTAAGAACTTGAACAACAAAACCACCCGCATTCATTCGATCGAATTCGGTGTCGGACCGGAAGTCTCGGACACCGCCTCGCCCAAAAACTTTCTCAGGCGACTCTCACGGCAGAACGGTGGAACCTACCGTTACTACGATGTCACTAAATTCAAATCCACGAACTAAGCTTTGACCACGTGAGCTGATATCAGGCAACGTTGCCTTACCTCAGTGCATAGCTGCTATCAATTTCTGTGATTGAAAAACGGGCACAAACGGTTTTCTCACCTGAAATCGAGCGAGTTCGACAATTCCATTCCTGACCACGAAATCGCGGCACAGCCATTGCTCTTAATG
>JBIKZJ010000130.1:0-14363 GCA_044354755.1 Schlesneria sp.
TGCCGAACAGGTGCTTCGCCGTTTAAAGCCGGTGACGGACGAGCCGATACAGTCTCGGACCAAATTGCTGCAGATCACCGCAGCCCGCCTGAAAGGGGATCTGGATCGCGCCGCGCAGGTCCTCAGTAATTTGGAAAAAAGTACCCCGAAGCCCGCTGATTCGGTTCTGGATGAGATCACCGCCGAACGGGTTCGATTGTTGCTTGAACAGCAGCAGCCGACGGAGGCGGCCGAGTTATTGCTGAAGACGCGCAACCAGCGGCAACGGCTGACGGGGGAGCTTTGGTTTTTGCAAACGCGGGCCTTGATCGCCTTGCGGGATATCACCTTGGAAAAACAGCAGGAAACCCTGGCGGAACGTTTGGGTCTGCAGATCACCACCACGATCGAACGCTGCGAAGAACAGGTCGGCGGCTATTGGGGACGACGCTGCCGACAAGCCTGGGACGCGGCACAGACCGCCAGAAAGTATGGGCTGGAGCTGGATACACTGATGCAACAAGCCCGCCTCGATTTTACTTCGGGGCAGATTGAAGCCGCTTTGGCCGAGTATTCCCAGGCCGAGAATGCGGCGCAGAAGAGCGGCCAGACCGATCTGGCTCACGAATTAGGCTTTACCCGCGCTTCGATCCTGCTCGACCAAAAACAATACGAAGCGGCCGCGACCGAATTCTTCCGACTGGCGCAGGAATCTCGGTCGCCCGAGAAGGGGGCCAAATCTCATTTGCTTGGCGCCTATGCACTCGGTCGGTTTTACGACGAAATGCGAACCTCACCCCGCCGCGAGCCCTATACGGAAGCGCTGGACCGGCATTTGAAAGAGTATGCGACAGACCCAACTGTCAACGAAGCCCGTTTTTTCAAGGGGCAACTGGAAGAGCAGCGGTTGCAGGCGACGCTGGCATTGCCCTTGTATCTTGAGGTGGATCCACGGCATCCCCGCGCGGCGGATGCGGTCTCGGGGGCAGCTCGATGTTATGAAACCATTTTGAGACGCATGATCGAGCGACGCTTACCGACGGCGGATTTTGAACGGGAAGCGATTGACCGGCTGAGTCGACATCTGGCTCAATCCACGAATTCGGTCGAGACCTGGACAGCGACACAAGCGGATGTCGCCCTGCGGCTTTCAGCGATTCTGCTGAGGGCTGCAACGGAATCACCGGTTGCTGCCGAAACCGAGTCCGAAACCGAACGGGGACCTGGAAACTCGCTACGACCACAGGGAAATTCTGCGGGGTCGTCCCGGCTCCAACAGGCGACCGTATGGCTGACGCGTGTGAACACGTATCTGGAGCTGCACCGCGATGAACCGGCTACGGCGGCGAGCACCTCGTTGTTACGCCAGCGGGCGATTCCGCTGCAGATCATCGTGCTGGCTGGCGAAGGGAAGCTGGACGAGGCGGAAGAACAACTGAAATCACTGAAAAACACCTCCCCCGAGTTGCTGCTCGCCGTGATGGAGGGACTCAGCCAGTTCATTTCGAGCAAATCCCCGGCGACGGGCGACAGTGTCGCCGCGCTCTCGCTGCAGGCAGGGGAACTGCTGGGGACTGATCGCGGCCAGCTCGCCCCGGTCCAGCGAAGTTTGCTCGATCAATACCTGACGACTGCCTACCTGGCGACGGGCCAAACCGCGAAGGCTGTTCAATTGATGAAGTCCCGGGCCGAGCAGGGGCCGAAGGATGTCGAAATCCAGCGTGAGATCGGCCTGCGGTTATCCTCGCTGAAATCGCTCGAAGCCGCAGCGCTGGCAAAACAGTGCTGGCGCCGGGTCGAATCGTTGACCAAGGGAGGCTCGGCCGAGTGGTTTGTGGCGCGACTCGAGGTTCTCAGGGCCTGCCTGCAACTGAATCAAGTGCAAGAAGGACGGAAGTTACTGCAGGTGACGAAGGTGCTTTATCCGGACCTTGGTGGTAAACCCCTCGCCGATCAGTTTGAAGCGATCGACCGGGCATTCCCAGCCAGCCCAGTGCCGGGGAAATAATCACGGGGAAATGATCGCGGGGGTTTGCGGGGCGACAGGGGGATGGGTACTTTTCGGCGGTCTTTTGGGGGTTGCAGCATGGGGGCGATTTCCCTTCAGCCGTTCTTATGGGGCAAACCCGACCCCATTTCTGGAACGCTGGGGAAATGCCCCAAGAGATCGTCAGAATGCCCATTGCGGCACTTTGAGATCTTTGCTATCTATCCGCTGTCCATTGAAGGTTTACGCTCGACATTCCAAGGATTGGAACTGCGTCGGCTCGGTAGCATGGATGCTATCAGGTTGGGCAAGGAGAACGCCCGTTGACTATTGCTACGACTCAAAAGTTGCGCGTGTTGTTTGTCGATGACGAACAGGCGATTCGTGACATCATGAAGATCGAACTTCCACGCATGGGACACGATGTGGTCATGTGTGAGGACGGGTATGCCGCCATTAAAGCGCTGGAAAAACAGCCGTTTGATGCCGCAATTGTCGATCTGCGGATGCCAGGTCTCAGTGGCTGGGATGTGATTGATCACATCAAAAAGGTCTCTCCGGAAACGGAAGTGATCATCAGTACGGGTCATGGGGACATGGAAGCAGCGATTCAGGCGATTCGCTCGCGAGCCTACGATTTTCTCCGCAAACCGTGGAAAATGGCCGATATTTCGGCGTCGCTCAATCGAGTCGCCGAAAAAAGAACACTCACGAATAAAACCATTGCCCTGGAAAGCCGCCTGAAAGCGGCCGAGGGTTCGCCAGACCTGATTGGGCATTCTCCCCCCATGTTGCGGGTGAAAAAGCTCTGCGAAAAGATCGCACCGACCGATTCCAGTGTTCTGATTCAGGGTGAGACCGGTACTGGTAAGGAACTGGTGGCGCGGCGGATTCATGATCTGAGTCCTCGTTCCCAGATGCCCTTTGTCCCCGTGAATTGCGGAGCCTTGGCCGAACACCTGGTTGAAAGTGAACTGTTCGGGCATGGAAAAGGGGCCTACACCGGTGCGGACAAGTCTCGCAAAGGACTGATTGAAGTCGCCAACGGTGGTACGCTGTTTCTGGACGAATTCGGCGAACTCGATAAATCGATGCAAGTCAAATTGCTGCGATTCCTGGAATCGGGCGAGGTCCGTCGCGTGGGAGAAAACGAAGCGTTCCATGTCGATGTTCGTGTGGTGTGTGCAACCAACCGAAACATTCAGAAGATGGTGGCCGAGGGACTGTTCCGTGAGGATCTGTACTTCCGGATCAATACCTTTGAAATTCCGCTCCCTCCGTTGCGTGAACGGAAAGACGACATCCCCGATCTGGCCCGAACTCTCATCGCCCGCTATCTGAAACGTCGGGATATTCCCGAATCGATTTTATCGATGGAGGCAATCGTGGTCCTGAAACAGCATGAATGGCCGGGTAATGTTCGCGAACTGGCGAATGCGTTAGAGCGTGCTTTGATCATGTCGGATGGAATTACGATCCGCCCCGAGGACCTTCCCTCGCATCTGCAGCGTGATACGGCGAAGGGAGCAACGACGCTGGACGTGGTGCCGATGTCTGCCATGCCGAAAACGTTACGCGAAGTGGAAATGGAAGTGATTTATCGGGCTCTGGACAAGTTCCAGGGTGATAAGCCCAAAGCGGCAGCCGAACTGGGGATCGCACTGAAGACGCTTTATAATAAGCTGAATGCAGATCAGACCAAAGCGGCGGGCTAGGTTCGGTGGCGGTCCGATTTGTTGTGCCGCCAAGGCTATCCGTGGGACTGCGGCCCCTAATCGAATGCAGCAAGTCGAATGCAGCAAGTCGAATGCAATCGACGCGAATTCGGTCGGTTGGATTTTGACAGGTGATGACAGTCAATGACAGCAAATCAGCATTTTTGATACCAATTCTGGATTCAGCCAGCATCTGATTTACTCGTCTTCTCTGTGCCTCGGTGCCTCTGTGGTAAACCTTCTTCGGGATCTAAGACGAAGACAGGGTTCACCACGGAGGCACAGAGACACTGAGAAGAATACAGAGAAGATTTTTTGGGTTCAAAACAGTCGAGAACAGGCAAATCCCTCGACGGCTATCCTGGATTCGTGAATCACACCCTTGGCCTAAAAAGGCGAAGATTATGAACCACGAATCAAATTCAATAACACGAATAGGAAGACAAGAAATTTCAGGATTCAGAAACTGACAACTGACAACTGACGACTGACAACTCGGTTGGTCTTCGAACCGCTGCTAATCCCGTTCTTCATCGGCAAACGGATGCAGAAATCCGGGAAGTTTTTCCTTGGGAAGTGCATCCAGCAATCGCTCGGCAATCCGAAAATCATCCGGTGTGGTGATTTTGAGATTCAGCGGAGAACCGGGAACGATCTTGACGGACACGCCGATCCGCTCGACCAGCTCGGCCTCATCCGTCGCCTGATAGGTCCCTCGTTTCGCAAAAGCGTCGAGCAAGATTTGGCGGCGAAAGACCTGCGGAGTTTGTGCCGCCCAGAGGTTGGCTCGCGAAACGGTCTCTTCGATGGCTTGCGCGGCATCGACTCGTTTCAGGGTACTGGTAATCGGGTTGGCGAGAATCGCCGCACCATGTTCCTCGGCAGCGAGAAAGACCTGATCGATCCAGTCTTTCACGATCAGGGGCCGCGCGGCATCGTGGACCGCCACAAAATCGACATCCGCACGAACGCGAGCCAGTCCCTGTTGCACGGAATCCGCCCGCTCGGCACCCCCAGTGACGACTTCGAGATCCATGAACGCCAGATTCGGTCGAAATTTTTCCTTGAACCATTCCAGGTCCTCGGGAGAAACGACCAGGATCGTCTGCACCACATCGGGACGATGCACAAACTGTTCTGCAGTTCGGACCCAGACCGGGCGGCCATTGAGTTCGACAAAGACCTTCTTGCGATGCTTCGAAAACCGGCTGCTTTTCCCCGCTGCGGGGAGAATCACGGCAAATTTTGACATATCAAACTCGTACTTCCCACAGAAACAGCATAACTGGAAATCGGAGACATCAACGGAACGAATACGGAACGGATTCGGCAGAACTTGCCTGAGCGGCTCAAGCTTCGCACCCGTGCAAGTCGATGCCAAGGGTCAACGTCACTTTTTTGTCTGACCACGATTTTTCGAGCCAGGAGCGTGAGCCCATGTTCGTTCCCTTCACTACGGATCATTCATTCTTTCCGCATGGACAACTGATGCAACAGCTCCTTTCGACGTTGCAGCGCGGCGTTGGCAGCCATATTCAGCAACAGACGAGACTGCACCGATTGTTTGCCTCGTGTCAGGAACAGTGGTTGACTCAGTCGGAACAATTACGGTCGCGAATCGAAATGCTGGAAGCTCGGCTCGCTCCGTGGATGGTGGATCGGACCGAGCGGGTCGGTGAGCAACCCCGATTGGTGATCGTCGCCCCCCAGGACGAGGCGGCCTGAGGGGCAGCGACCGATAACGCCATGTGAACGTAGAGGTCAGGTGACCGCTTCAGGAGCAGGGGCGTCATCCGATTGAGGTAGTGAGATCAGCATGACCCCGATGAGTCCGAACAGGGCAAACAGCCCTGAAAGTCCGAAGAATTGAACAGGAGGCAGCGTTTCATTGTAGAGCGGCGACCAGAACGTATTGAACTGATTCGCAATCGCCGTTGTCAGCAAAAAGCAGCCGGTGACAAAGCCTTTCATGTTCGCAGGAGCTGCCGAATAGGCGAGTTCCAACCCGGTACCATAGACGAGGACTTCGCCGATCGTTAACAGGACGTACGAAGCGATCAGCCAGACAATCGAAACTTTGGTGTCGGCTTGAGCGAGCGCTCCAGCGAGGGTCATGATCCCCGAGGCGACGGTCCCGCTGATGAAACCCAGCAGAATTTTATTTCGCATGGTAAAGATCTTGGCTTGCGGGTCGACCAGTGGAAAGAGAACTCCGAAAAGCGGGGCAAAAATCATGACACAGAGCGGGTTCATGAATTGAAGTTGGTCTGGCGCAAAGGAAAAATTTGTCCATGGCATGGTGAGGTTGACATGGTCCCGCGCGAAGAAGACCCAAACACTATCGTTATGTTCATAAGGGACCCAGAACAAAACCATTAAGGCGAAGACCCCCAACAGCCGTCCAAGGACCGCTTTTTGTTCCTGTTTTTGCAGAGGCGTGAGAACTTGATGGACCAGCGTCTCTTTTGCATAAAACCGCTTGCCTGACGCGAAAACCGCCAGGGATGCGACCATCAACCAGGCAGGAAAAAGAAACGCGGTGGCGTAACCATAATTGTCTCGGAGATAAGGCAGGGCAATCGTGGAGATCAACGCCCCGACATTGATTGCGAAGTAGAACCACATAAACGCCGACGAGCGAAGTTGTGTTTGTCCAGGGCGTTGCTGGTCGTAGGTCGCTCCCAACAGTGTCGAGATGTTCGGTTTGATGACACCACTTCCCCCGGCAAGCAGCGCCAGGGCGAGTAATGCCGCCCAGTGACTTTCAATCCCCAGGACAAAATGCCCAATGACATAGGGGATTGAGAACCAGACAATCGTGTTGTATTTACCGAAAAAGCGATCGGCAAGAAATCCACCCAGCAGTGGCAGCGCGTAACAAGCGGTTTTGAACTGGGAATAAAGGGCCAGTCCTGTCGCATCCGAGAAATGCAGTGCCTGGGTCAAGTAAAGCGGCAGAATCGCGCGCATGCCGTAATACGAGCAACGCTCGGCGAACTCGCCGCAGAAGAAAAACAGAAAAGCCAGCGGATGCCCCGTCGGTACCGATTTCGGATCACCGCTTGACGTCGTCGCGAGATCCGATTCAGGCCCGTCAGAGGGATTCGGCGTAGATTCAGTGGTCACAGGGTCCCTTTTCTCGAAAAGTGAACTGTTATCAGCATGGATACGATCAGCATGGAAGCGGACCGCGAACCCGGCTGGGTGAGCGGGTTGTCCCACGCGCGGAATCGATTCCCCCATGGTTGTAACTCGTCGACGCAATCGAATGAAGCATCACGAGTTGCTGAAAACCATTTCTGGGAAAATCCAGCGAAAAGAGCGGCCGGAACGTGGCTTGGTGATCGCGCGCTCTCCCAATCAATCTGATCCGTCCGATCAGTCCCCTAAGTCCAATTCTTCGGTCCATCCACAAACCCAGTGCGGATTTAGCATGGACTACGACGTTCGCAGCAGGCGTTTCAGCTCGGGCCACGAGCGTGTGTTGGCAATGTCTGCTTTGGTCAGTCCGGCTCGCCGGGCCTGGTCGACTCCGTAACGCAATGCATTGAAGCCATTGGTGCTGTGAGAATCGGTGTCGATGATGATGGGAATGCCGTGCGTTTTGGCGGCGGCCGCCTGAATGTCATCCAGATCCAGCCGCTCGGGACTGGCATTGATTTCCAACAGCACGCCATGATCGGCAGCCGCGTGGAAAAATGTGGTGAAATCGATATCCGCAGCAGGACGGTTACTTAACATCCGCCCGGTCGGGTGCCCAATCGCATCGACGTGGGGATTGCGAATCGCATTGAGCAACCGCAGCATGATCTGCTCACGCGGCTGTTTCAGACCATAGTGCAGCACCGCAATCACCCAGTCCGCTTCCGAAAGCACCTCGTCATCCAGGTCCATCGTTGCGTCTTCCAGGATGTCGCATTCGATCCCGCACAAAATCTCGATCCCCGAGACTTCTTCTCGCACCTTGCGGATCGCCTTCCAGTGCTCACGCAATCGCGTGGCGTCCAGCCCATTGGCCATGCTGACTCGTTTCGAGTGATCAGTAATGGCGATGTATTTCAATCCGCGCGCTTTGGCTGCTTCCGCCATTTCGCGAATGGTCGCCTTCCCGTCCGAGGCGGTGGTGTGCATGTGCAGGTCACCCTGAATGTCGGCGACTTCGACCAGTCGTTCCTGCTTCCCCGCTTCCGCGCGTTCAATCTCCCCCCGATTTTCACGCAATTCCGGGGGGATCCAGGGGAGTCCCACCGCTGCATAGACCTCTTCTTCCGTCGCTCCCGCGACGTATTCGTCACCGCGAAAAAGACCATATTCATTCAGCTTCAAGCCCCGCTCGATCGCCCGGCGGCGGATGACAATGTTATGTTCTTTCGAGCCGGTAAAGTACTGCATGGCCGCCCCGTAAGACTCGGCCGGAACCACTCGCAGGTCGAGTTCGATTCCGGTGTGCAGGCGGACCCGTTGTTTTGTCTCGCCTCGTGCCAGCACCTTTTCGACCAGCGGGTTGGCTGCGAGTCGATCCATGGCAGCGGCGGAGTCATCGGATATGGCGAGCACATCGAGGTCACCACACGTCTCTTGGCAGCGCCGGCAGGAACCAGCGACCGAAACCTGCCCGATAGACGGAAGTTGCTTCAGGTCCGCGACGATCGCCTCGGCCGATTCGCGGGCGACGCTGATGAGGAACCGCTTTCCCGCTTGCATCGCATGGGGAATCCCTTCGAGGATGGATTGTTCGGTCTTTTTGCCGAACCCCTTGAGTTCCGAGATTTTTCCCGCTTCGCAAGCCTCTTTCAATTGCGCGAGCGATTGGATCCCGAGTTCTCGAAAGAGGACGGCCACCTTCTTGGGTCCCAGTCCCGAAATGCGCAACATCTCGACCACGCCATGGGGAACTTGTTGTCGCAATTCTTCGAGTTGCGGAATTTGCCCTGTTTCTACGGCCACTTTGATCTTACTGGCGAGATCTTTGCCAATCCCGTCGAGTGCCTCGAGGCCGCCACCGGGGGTTGCCAGCAAGTCGGCAACGGAGACCGTGAGTCCCTCGAGGGTTCGAGCTCCATTCCGGTAGGCACGAACTCGAAACGTATTCGCCCCCTGAATTTCGAGCAGGTCGGCAACCTCATTGAACAACGCAGCGATTTGTTGGTTTTGCATCGAATATCCAGTTACAACGGGTTCCAGCCATGTCTTTCAGACTCAACGAACGTCGACGGAAAACAGTCAAGCACTACGATAACGGTGAGCCCCATTTTCTGACGTTTTCGTGTGATCGGCGTCTGCCGATCCTTTCGAAAGATCGAAGCCGGCAGTGGTTCGTCGACCGAGGAATGGCCTTGGTCGAGTGTCTGGGAATGGTATGGCCTTGGTGATTCTGTGATAAAATTTGATCGAACTCTTCCCAGTAAGCTTGAAATCCCCTGGTCAAGCCAGTGACGAGAAATTGGAGGATCGAGTTAAACGTTATTCCCATGCTTAGCCGCCTAGGGGCAAGCAGTGATATGACGAGTCTGTGGTCGCCGCCACACATTCGACAACCGCTGCTTGCCGATGTCGTGTGGTGGGGGGAAAAGGAAAAAACGAAGAGCACTGCTTCTTCGAAGACTCCGAATACGTGGCACCCGACTAGGTTCGGTACCGGTCAGCAACATTCTGATCACTACAAACTCGCCCGCTTCGCCACTAATCTTTCATACGTCGGCAATTCGCCAATCAGTGGTGCTACATAATCGTGAAACGCTTCGGTCACTCCAAAGCCATCGTCCGAGATAAAGTGGTCAGGCATCGGTCGCTCGTGATTCGCGACTTCACTCAACGAAATCGTCCCGAAGCCGATTTCATAATGCTCACGGGTAGGATTCAGCCGATTCATGGTGACCATGACTCCACCCTCCCCCTGTGTGGCGAGCCGGACAGCCTCTTGACCACAGGCAAACGCTTCGTCGAAGTCGAGCTTGACACCCCGGTCTGCGGCACACATGGGGAGGGATTCCGTGACCTGGAATTCGCCTCGCCAGCCAAATTCGTCGGCGATCACGCGGTGCAGCATCATCGCCGCACTGGTCCCTCCCATCGCACCAAATTCCACATTGCCAAACTTGTCTCGCGTCTGCGAAACACTGACCGGAGTTCCGTCCGCGTTAGTAATCCCTTCACCACAAACAATGCTCACAAAACCGTGCTCTTCATGGGTGGCCGCAACCGCCCTGAGGAAACGATCGCGATGAAAGGGGCGTTCGGGGAAGAGGATCAGGTGTGGAGGTGTGTCGTTGCCAAAACGGGCACAAGCGGCGGCGGCGGGGAGCCAACCGGCGCTCCGACCGATGGACTGGAAGATGACAAACTGATCGACCTTCTGCATGTCTCTCGCCAAGACCCCCGCTTGCAGCACACTCAGTGCCACGTAACGGGCGGCACTGGGGTAGCCGGGAGTATGGTCGGTCCCATGCAGATCATTGTCGACCGTTTTCGGGACCCCGACCCCGACCATCTCGTGGCCATGCTCGTGGGCATATTTTGTCACCCGATGGATCGTATCCATCGTGTCGTTACCGCCAATCATGAAGTAGTAGCGAATGTTGTATTTCTGCAATTGCTTCAGCACGGCGGGAAAATGTTCCTCTTTCAGCTTGAGACGACTCGATCCCAGGGCACTCCCCGGTGTCGAACGAAGTCCGCTCAAGACAGCGGGGGACTCGCTGCCGAGATCGACCAGAAAGTCATTGAGCACCCCTTCGATCCCGTATCGCATCCCGAAAACGCGTCCGATCGTCGGGGCCGAAAGAGCCCCCTCAATCACACCTGCTAACGAGGAATTGATGACGGAGGTAGGCCCCCCGGATTGCCCGACCAGTACGTTGCCTTTTGACATCAGAGATCCCCTCCTCGCAAATTTCACTGGGCGTCACGACATGCCGATTGAACGGAAACAACTGCGGCACGCCACGTTTTTGATCGCTCATTTTGATCGCTCATTTCGATCGCTCATCACGGATGATCCCAGCGGAAATCACGACCCGAATTGCCCGTCGCCACCTTTACGCCTGAAACCACTCCCGCTCACTCATGGCTTTCCGGCCAATAGATTAACCGAGCGCTCGACAAGTTGGAATTGAGGCAGCCTGGGAACGCATCCCTTGTGCAAATTTGAGAAACGGGGGGCGAGTGGATTCGGTTGTGGGATTTTCCGGGTAAGATTCTTGCACTTTGCGTCGACGATTGGCATCCTTGGCAGGGAGCTCCTGTCGATTCACACTTCTGTATCGAGGTATCACCTTGTCTGTTCAGCCCTCGCTACCCCTGTTATTGCTACTGATTGTGGTCACACCGGCCCAAGCGGAGAACTGGCCACGGTACCGGGGGGCCGACGGATCGGGAGTCTCGCAGGAAACCGGGTTCCCGGCTGAGTGGAGTCAGGGGGATTATGAATGGGTCACGGAACTCCCCGGCGAGGGGCACTCGTCCCCGGTTATCTGGGATCGTCATCTGTTCGTGACAACCGCAACAGACGAAGGGCGAATACGGTATTTGATGTGTCTGGATGCGATCACGGGAAAGCCCCTGTGGACTCGTCCCTCAGGGTTTAACTCGAACCCCAAACATAGCAAAAACAGTTTTGCTTCGAGCACTCCGGCGACCGATGGTGAGCAGGTCTACGTCACCTTTGCGGACGAAGAGCGATTCGGGCTGGCCGCTTATGACTTCGAGGGGAAACTCGTCTGGCGAAACTGGCTCGGCCCATATCTCAGTCGTCACGGCCAAGCGACTTCGCCAATTGTCTTCGAAGATCTGGTGATCATTCCCAATGATCAGGATGGCCCCAGTTCAATCGCGGCTTACGATCGTCGCGATGGACGCCTGGTCTGGAGCTCGTTGCGAGCGTCACGCGAAGCCTCGTATGCCACTCCACTGATCATTGAGCCGACTGGTCAAAAACCCCAGCTGATCTGTCTGAGTGGTGCCAGTGGTTTAAGCAGTCTTGACCCTTGGTCGGGCGAACTCAACTGGTCAACTGCCGATTTGCCCGCTCGAACGGTGGCGTCACCGACGTTTACGTCGGGATTGCTGTATGCGATTTGTGGACAGGGTGGAAAAGGGGTGCGGATGATAGGTGTCGACCCCAGTGGAAAGGGGGATGTCGAGTCGACTCACGTGAAGTTTCGCCGCGAAAAGGATCTTCCCTATGTGCCAGCGGTGGTTGGCACCGGCGAATCGATCTTTCTCTGGACGGATAACGGGGTGGTGATTTGTCTGGATCCCAAAACCCAAGAGACGCGCTGGCAGGAACGTGTTGGTGGAAACTTCAGTGGTTCGCCGATTTGCGTCGACGGAAAGCTTTATTGTATTGAAGAGTCTGGCAAAGTCATCGTGGTGAGTGCGGCAACGAAGTTTGAGCGTCTTGGTGAAAATCCGATTGGGGATCCGAGCTATTCGACCCCGGCGGTCGCCAACGGAAGAATGTACCTGCGATCCCATCATCGATTGTCGTCATTGCGAGCCAAATCGGCGGAGTGACCTGCATTGATTTACTCGATCAAATTGAAACGAAGGAGCAAAAATGCCCGCATGGCCTGGGGGCCCCTGCCCGAAATGTGGCGACGATATGCCTCTGAATCTGATTCACTGCCGAACATGTCGTCATTTATTGAATCCCGAACTCGAACGCAGTAGCGTGGAAATCCCAGCATTTTTCCCCTTGCAGGAAGTCGATACGCTGGTGGAACTGATACCGAATGGACGGTACATCGAGTGCAGCAGTTGTCGAAAAGAGCTGAAAATCCATCGCAAATACCTGGGTGAGCGAGTTCAGTGTAAATTTTGTGCCGCCGATTTTCGCCTTGATCCGACCAGCCCGGCGGTGACATCCACTGATTCTTATGGAACTTGCCCGCATTGTAATGAAACGCTGCGATTCGATAGCAAATATATTGGCTCAAAAGTTGCTTGTCGCTTTTGTCAGGGAAAAGTTCATATTGTGTTCACTGGTTGAGGTGGTGATCGTGTGACGGGCGGAAAGGGAGGGGGATGATGGTTTTGCACGAAGTTGGTCGAGGGTCTCACGGCGTGTTCCGCGAATTGGCTCAGGGGAAAATTGACTTGACTGCGAGAATTTTTGATCAAACAGACTTGCGAGACGATTCGGTCGATTGGATAATTCGCGAGCTTCGTCCCAAGGCAATCACCATCTCGAATTTCTCATCGATTGTAAATCAGATTTTCATGAAGGCCTGCTTCGGTCGCCACAACGGGGCGCGGTTGGATTTTCGGTTTTAATGTTGTAATTTTTTGGAGATTTCAGATGGTCAAAGAACGAAGTCGGATTCGGCAACGAGGATTCACATTGATTGAACTGCTGGTGGTGATTGCCATCATCGCCGTTCTGATCGCATTGCTGCTTCCCGCCGTGCAGCAAGCCCGCGAAGCGGCCCGGCGAACACAGTGCAAAAACAACCTGAAACAACTGGGTTTGGCACTGCATAACTATCACGACCTGTATAACAAGTTTCCCAATTCGTACATCGCTGTCATCAACGGCGCTCCGGTCGACAACAACGTTTCCGGGATCGGCACCAAGTTGTTGCCATATCTGGATCAGGCCAACCTCTACAATGTGTGGAACAGCTCGGTTCCTGCCACCAATGTTCCTGGGAACTACAATGCGGCTGCGTGTGCGACAAACATGACAGTCCTCGCGACACAACTTACGATGTGGAAGTGCCCTTCGGTTCCTGCACCGGCGATGAGTACCGCGATCTATCTTCAAGGCGTTTTCGGGGCCTTTCCACCGGCAACATGGACTGTTCCCATGGCACGTGGTGACTACTCGATCAATTCTGGTGTGCGTGACGGCTACGCGATGTATACCTACAGCGGCAACGTAGGTGGCCAACGCAATGGGCCGACCGCCGTTGCCTCGTACGGTGGTGGGTGCATGGGATTAGCCGACATCATCGATGGGTCATCGAATACGATCATCTTCGGTGAACGAACCGGCAGCACCAACCTGTACAACAAAACCAGGCCCATGACGGCTGCCTCGGTGATTGCCAGCGAAATGTACCTGGGGGCCGCCTCCGGTGCTGTCACCAACGGGATTGGCTGGGGAGATGTTTTGATCGGTGAAAACTGGATCAATGGTGCGAATCAGGACGGGACCCAATCGTCTCAAACGGTCAACGGAAATTCGAGCGGTGGTGGCGGCCCCTGTGCCATCAATTGCTCGAACGCTCGCGGTAACTTCCACTCGTTCCACGTTGGTGGGGCTTCATTCCTGATGTGCGATGGCTCGGTCAAGTTTGTCAGTGAGAACGTTTCTCCTGTCAACTTCGGTGGAGCATTGACTGCAGCCAAGGGCGAAATATCCAACCTCGACTAGTGCGGGTTGCTCGATTGCCTGAGTTTTGTGACGGGCATCGCCCATCCGAAAAAAACGGATGGGCGAGCTCGTTTTTTGTGATCTGCGATCATTCCAAACGATGACCTTTGAGGAAATTCCATGCGACAGTATCACTCGAGGAGAACGCTCTCGGGGACAACAATTCTTTTCGGCTTGCTACTGTGTGGCTTTTGTCTCGGGTGCGGCGAAAAGAAGGATCCAACTCAGAAGAAAACATTCAAGGTGACGGGAAATCTGACCGTGGATGACGAAATTCCGGATACGCCATTACAACTGGCTTGCTACC
>JBIKZJ010000132.1:0-14231 GCA_044354755.1 Schlesneria sp.
TGAAGAAGTCTTGGCTCACGCTTTGCGTTTTCAAACTCGGAAAGCGTTGATGCTCCGACGCTGGTTTGCTCTTCCACGTCGTTCAGGGTCAATTTCAATGACTGGCGTGCGAATTTAAGTCGCTCAGCAAGTCCCACGTTTCTGGTCCTTCAACGCGAGGTTTTGATCAACGCAAGGTTTTGATCAACGCAAGGTTTTGATCAACGCAAGGTTTTGAACTCCGAAATAATATCGTCGATTCGATTGTTTTGACATCGTAAATCTTCTGAATTCCAGAAAAATTCGACCTGGATTGACGCCCACTGTTGTAAGTCCTTGTCCAATAGATTCTTGCGACCCAGCCTTTTAATGAGGATGGACGAGTATCTGATTTTGGCTGAGCGCCAGAAAATACCGGACTACTGTTTTTTCGATGAAAACCAGCGACATGTCTCTGCAAATTACCAGTTTGCCCGTTCCGAACTCATCGCTAACGGCTGCTCACGTCTCTGACTGTGCCGGCTGGTCTGATTCACAGGAAATTCGATCCGATCGATAAGGGGACAGTTCCAAATTCATATGGAGCTGCCCCTTTAACACCCGGCTTCAACAGTATCGACTGACGTTGTCGTGTCGCCAGACAACCCGCAAAAGACAAACACAAACAGCACGACTTCGCCAAGGACTCCGAAGCCGCGTCACCCGACAAACAGCAACCAGTGTCCCTCTTGATTTCAGAAGTATCCCTCGCGTTTCTTCTGCTCCATCGAACCCGTTTCATCGTAGTCGATCAGGCGACCTTGTCGTTCAGAACGCGTAGCAACAAGAGTCTCTTCGATGATGTCCGGGATCGTTGCCGCTGTGCTCTCGTGGCAAGCGGTCAAAGGGTAGCAGCCGAGCGTTCGAAACCTCGCAATTCGCGTTTCGGGCTTTTCCCCTGGATTGAGACGCATTCGCTCGTCGTCCACGACGATCCACTGACCGCTGCGCTGCACCACCGGCCGAGGCTGAGCAAAATAGAGCAACGGAAGCGGAATGTTCTCGCGATGAATGTACAACCAGACATCCAGTTCGGTCCAGTTTGAGAGCGGAAAGACGCGGATACTTTCGCCTTTATTCATTTTGCTGTTGTAAAGGTTCCACAGTTCAGGCCGCTGGTTCTTCGGATCCCATTGATTTTGCCGGTCTCGGAAGCTGAACACCCGCTCCTTTGCGCGACTCTTTTCCTCGTCACGCCGCGCCCCACCAAAGGCCGCGTCGTATCCCCCTTTTTCCAGCGCCTGAACCAAGGCTTGAGTTTGCATGGCCGCGCTGTGTTAGGGTGTCGGAAAGTCAAAAGGGTTAATCCCCGCTGCCAGTGCGTCCTGGTTGGTGTGAACATCGAGAGTCAGACGACGAGTCTGGCAGTACATATCGCGAAATTCCAAGAGTTCA
This sequence comes from Schlesneria sp., assembly GCA_044354755.1. Taxonomy (GTDB): domain Bacteria; phylum Planctomycetota; class Planctomycetia; order Planctomycetales; family Planctomycetaceae; genus Schlesneria. The sequence goes on from JBIKZJ010000132.1 coordinate 1,414, forward strand.
CGGAAATCCCAAGTGGTCGCGATATGCAGCAACGGGAACGGAATCCGTCCTGGTGCGAACGCCTTTTGGGCTAAGTGAACCAGACACATCGAATCCTTTCCTCCCGAAAACAGCAGCACCGGTTTCTCAAACTCTGCTGCAACCTCACGGATTACGTGAATGCTTTCGGCCTCAAGCAACTGAAGGTGTGTGATTGTATGGTTCATGATCGCGTCCAATCAAAAAGTTCTTGGCGTTTCGTCTCCCATCGACAACGATGTCACTGCCGAACAGTTTCTTCAAGAACAGGATCAGCCCTGCCATGACCCAGGATGGGCTGTCGGCCCGAAAAAGACCCGAATCAGGAATGCTCAACAAGGGCATCGGTACTCCTTTCTGACGAAGTATGTCGTCTCTTGAGTAGCGCTCGTGAAACCGTATCCACCGCAATGAGATTTGTAAAATTGATAGTTCTCATCGTTTCAATGAGTTTTTCAAATAGTTAGAAAAACGCCTTTTTTTGTCGAGACGTGACAGCTCAAGAGTTTTGTGGCAACGGCTGAAACCGGGTTGTTCGGTCAGGCCGCAGCCACGATTAACCGGACCCCGTCGGCAGAGCGATCGCGCAGACTGGGGCAACTTACTAGGATGGATGAACTTGTGAGGTGCTGTCTGTTCAAAACCATCCGTTCATCGACAGCAACAAACGAGTTGGACTCGAAGCAGCGTTGGTCTCTCTCAAGATCAACGACCTGTCGCTGAATGTGACCGACGACGAACTCATTGATCTGACCTTGCGAACGGCACAGTCGCTGGCAGCAAAAATCGAGATCGCCGATTTCTTTCGTGCTCACGCCTCACCAACCGGACGATAGAAAAGGCAAAGCGACGCCTTTTGTTGCAGCCCAGTCACGATACCACCGGGGAGGCTTCTCGCGTCAATAAACTACGCCTTTTTCCACAGCGAAAGCCACTTGGTGTGTGTGGAGACTGGCGGCTGAGCACGTACCGTGTCCCATAACTTTTGAAACTCGAGATTGCTTTGATAAGTTTCGATGGCGAGGTTCAATAACTGCTGATGTTCTTGGCTCTCGTCGAGGTTTTTCTCTTCGCGGTCGGTCGGTCTGGTTGCCATGTATCGTTGATGGAATTGAAGCCCGAGACTGCGGGCATCCTTAAAATGTCGATTCGCTTTATAATTCATCGCTGCTAACGCCTTGGCAGCGATTTCCGCGTCGGCTGCCTGTTTTTTCCTCGCCGCCTCGGCGTCGACTTCGCGTTTCCTCGCTTCTGCTCCAATCTGCCAGACCGCCCAACCAATTTCCGGTCGCAAGCAGAAGGTTTTTGCATCTTGTGCAATCCCGATCAGCCCCCCAATGAACTCCATCTCGTAGCTGTGATCGAAATAATTCCAAATGAACGGTGCTCTGGCTGGTTGATGAGGAAAACGATCGTCAGTTGGCCCACTCGTTTCTGAGAGTTGACAATGGATCCACTCGTTGCGGACAAATCGCCCTGCCGCCCCTGCTGTCCCTACGAATCTTGAACGCATCAGTGTGATTGGGTTGAGATAAGGAAAAAAGTTCAAGATCCAACCCGTGACAAACGGGTCCTTACCGCTCCCCTCACCACCATGAAATTTGTAGATTGAATCCCAAAACGGGCGATCAATCTTCCCCTCAGCAGCAGCAACAAATTGACGCAAGAGCGGTTCGATGGCATCGATCCACCAGTCCAGTTCAAAGCGACGAAATTCACGGACCCGGTGGAGAATGGATCGCCAATCGTCTACAGAGCCCTCAAGGGTGATGCTGGGGATACCACAATCTGTACGGACTACATAGGTAAAACACGCCTGCATCGTATCCATCAGGACGATTTCGGACGCCGCTCGTTCCACCGGGCCTCTCGTGGAAAAATTGGCAACGATCAACTCGTGGGCATCGTCAATCTGATTTTGGATCTGTGAAGAAAACTCGCTGAAGACTTCAGGCCACGGGTTTTCCGGCGAGCCTTTGATGAAGTCGTTGCGCCGCACGGTCAATACGACCTGCTCCTGTTTTTGTGTGCATTCCTGTTCTCGCAGGAAGTGGTGCCGTAATTTCTCGGCATTGGCATTCACGTGGCGTGCTAACCCTTGAGTCAGTGTCAGCCAAATCATGTCTGGAGAAAAGGGGATCGGCCGATGAGTCGCAAACGCCAGCGGTTATTTCGAACTTGCCCCCGGCTCAGCCTCCGCTTTCCAGGATAAATCCTGTTCCCAGGGGATTGATTGGCGATAGAAATTTGGTTTCAGTGTGACCGGTTTCCATTTCGCCCCTTGCAGATAGGCATTGGTCGTCGAGCCGGAAATCGGGGGAACAATCCAATTCCATTTTGCAAAGACAGGTCGCCCCGCCTGTTTTTCATTTTCCTCAAATTCCTCGAAGGATTTGGCTGTCGAGTGATGGTCTACCATCTTAACACCCTGTTTTTCGAACGAGTGAAGCACAGCAACATTCAGCTCGATCAATGCCCGATCTTTCCAAAGGGTTCGATCGGTCCGCATGTCGAGCCCCATTTTTTTGGCAATCAGTGGTAGCATGTTATAGCGATGCGTATCACTGAGATTCCGCGCACCAATTTCCGTACCCTGATACCAGCCATTGAACGGAATCGCTGGGTAAATGATCCCACCTGCATCCATTTTCATCTCGGAAACTGCGGGCAGCGAGTACCACTTCAGGCCGAGTTCTGCGAACCACGGATAGTCGGGATGTTCGAAAGGGACTTCCAGAACCAAGTCTTTCGGGATCTCGCGGAACTGTGGTCGCCGGCCGCCGATTTGAACAATGATCGGCAGCAGATCGAACCGGGTTCGGACTGCAGGGGGATTCCAGCCGAGTCCCAGCGCAACCTTGGTGACCTCGACATTAGCCGGGTCACCCAGAATGGAACCCTCCGGTTGCGGATATCCGGCATAGCGGAAGAGTTGCGGACTCCAGACGCGCGCCGGCAGTTGCTTTTCCGGGGGAAAGACCGTCATCACCGCCCTGAGATTTCCTCCATTCGTCGCCAGATGGATATGTTCAAACAACGCATCAAACATTTGGTTTTCATTCGTTACGTGACGAAAGTCACGGACAATTAAACCTTGCCAATAAAGTCGACCGACACAACGAATGCTGTTGCGCCAGGCGAGTCGGGCGGCATACTCGAGTTCTTGGAATGTCTGCGTATAGGTCCCCTGTTGCTGAAATTCCTGCTGAACTTGCTCCCAGCGCCCTGCCAATTGCTCGGTGTGACCCGTTTCCTCAAAGAACTGCCGCAGATAGTCTTCGGCTTCCTGCACGGGGTTGGGCGGACTGGTTTCGGCAGCCATGATCGGTCGACCGATCGTCGCCGGGATCCCCGTCGTTTCCAGGGTTTTGCCGGTTGTTTTGGTGGCCGCCGGCGTAAAGATTTCAATCCGAATCTGCTCTTCGGCAATACCCGCTTGCCGCAGATAACTGCTTACCGTCTGCAGATACCCTGCACCCGCACACAGGAAAAATGTGGCAGACGGATAGGCCTTTACCAGTTCCTGAATCTCGTCCTGCGTGATTCGGCCTTCGGTGCGGGTCAATCGAACCCGAAATGTCAGTTGCTGATCACGCGCGGCGAATTCGGCAAATTCCTCCGTCCCGATTTGCTCGAGCGAGGATGACACCGAGTAATCCACATGCAGGTGATAGGCTCTGTTTGTTCCTACGAGCGAACGACACATGGCGATCGCAGGGGTAATGCCGATTCCCCCCATCAGACAGACCACGTTGCTGGCGGGGTTGTCGGGGAGATAATAATGCCCCCTGGGTTTCGACAGGCGAAACAGTTCGCTGGCCGAATGCCGCTCAAACAACCAGCGTGAAAAGAGTCCCTTCGGCTCACGTTTGACGGTAATTTCGTAATAACCCGACTTTCCGCTCGCGGAAGAAAGGGTGTAGCTCCGTTGAACCCAGCGATTGGCGATCCGTCCTTGCACGACGATGTGCTGACCAGGCTTGTAAGGTAGGCATTCCCCTTCTCGCGGTTCAAATCGAAAGGCATGAATCTCTTGCGTTAACGGAATGACAGCGACCAGACTGGCGGCAATCCAATCGGATCGGCCGAGCATTTCATTGACTGCGGGGATACATCCACCACAAACGGTTGTGGCTCCGGTTTTGCTGGCGATCGCATCCAAGGTCAGACACCCACCCATCATCGCAGCTCGTAGCATTTCAAGGGTGACCGACATGCACGCACAGACGGTGTCCGTCTCCTCGACAATTCCACTGGGTTGCTGTTGATCCAACTCACCCGTCTCGCGAAAGAGCGCCATTTGCCATGGACGAACCAGTGTCCCTTTCAGTAAGGACTCAAATGCCAGACCCAGGCGGGACCATTTCCCTTCCGAATAGAGTCGCATGATGCGACCTGTCGTGATCGTCATTTCACGACGCTCGGTCGGGTCCGCAGAATTGAACTGGATCGCCTCGCCCTGATCGCCCTGATCGCCACTGACGGTCGCGCAGAATGTCGTCTGGCCCACCACCCGAGTCGCGATGACTCGTCGGCCGTCATCCAGCAAGTAGGTAGTCGTCAAACAAGGTTCGCCATTCAGTTGACCACTTTGACGAACCGTGACCCCGAGGTTGGGAAGTCGATAGGAATCGACTAATGCCTCCATGAGGGAATTGAGTGCAGGATTTTGGGAACGTACTTTCAGAAAAAATGCGCCATCAAAACTGAGAACCTCGGACTGAGCCAATGCCGTGACCGAGGCGCCACGCGGTTGCTGATGAATTAATGCCAATTCTCCAAACCAATTTCCGGGAACGAGAAACACCTCCAAGGATTCTTTCCCTGGAGATTCATGTTGAGTGACAGACAAAGACCCGGTCAATAAGAGATAGACACGTTGTCCAGCATCCCCTTCCGCAAAAATGGACTCACCCGCTTCATAGATGTTCGTCGTGACATCCGCATCCCCAGCAGCGGTGTTAAAAGACGGGCTAAACGCCTGTTGCAGTAAATGGCGTCGATTACGCTGATGCTGGTCTCCTCGACGGTCCATTTCCTGACGCAGCTCGCGATCAGAATTCAGGGAATTCATCAACGACCGATAAGAGATCTCGAAGACTCGAACTGCGTCGATGCACCGAATACTGTCCGATCGGTATTTCGGACCTTGCTGAAGAAACCCTTGTTCGCCAAAGATCTCGCCCGGTTCCAGACGCGCTAAGACTAACGGCTCTCCGCCAAGCACCTCGGTAAAAACCTGAACAGAACCCTTCATTAGTAAATAAAAACAATCTCCTGCATCCCCCTCACGCAGAATTAGTTCACCCGCCGAAAACTCTCGCTGCACCCCTTGTTGAGCGATCTGGGAGATTTGATTTGAGTCAAACGATTGAAAAAAGGGATTTGCCGAAAGCACGCTAATCAACTCACTCGACGGACTCACCTGAATTCCCTTTAAATTCGTGTTAATTTTTTGTTTATTTTCTTTAGCCAATATCGCGATTCAGATGATGCTCAGTGTCGATTGAAAATTGCCTGGGATTCTGGTTGTCGTTCCGCGATTGAGCATGGCAGGTTAATATCGTGTTAGCAAGTCTGAATCGGTTTCGCGTCTTGGCAACGCGACGAAATCCGTTCGTTCTGCAAGACGGAATTGCCAAGAAGGGCCCGCAGGAAAATTACCGACAGAGACCGTGTGGTCTGCATGCAAAAAAACGCGGATCCCTCAGCAAGCAAACTTTCGATCGAGATTCTACCCGGCAAAGTACTTACTCTGGGCCGGGCAGATTTTAATGACATCGTGATTTCCAAAAATCCGTTAGTTTCTCGACGCCACGCGCGAGTATGGATCGATATCGACGAATTGATGATCGAATGTTTTGACGCCGCAAACAATTCACTCATGTTCAGGGTTGCCCCACATCGAAAGCTCCGCCTGAAATCCGGTTCCTTATTCAATATCGGTACGATTCGGTTTCAATTCGCGGCCATTGCGTCTACCCCATTCGTCCTCTCAAACACGATTTTGCGGGAAGAACTGATCGAAAAAAACCGATCGCAGCCTGACATCGAGCCAATCGAAAGAATTTATGAATCCAATGAGTTGCGATCAGTTGATTTCAGCAATCCCGCTCAAAAATTGGCGTTTTTGGTCCTGTGGTCAATCTCGGTTCACGGCTACTGGCAATGACGAAACGATTCAGAGTTTTTCTCTGTCTTGATGAATCAACAGCGGAATGTCTCAGACAGTTCCCGGCAACAGAATACGGGATGCTGCGACTGTTGGGACGAGTTCAACCGCAAGGGATGTCCCTCGCCACGAATGTCTTTGGGGGGGCGACCACGCAGGAGACGAGAATTCTTAAGGTTTGCCGACACGGGGCGGCCAATGACGGTGGAGCAAAATGGGGAGAAAGCAGCTCATCGGCGATAGAATCTTGCGATTTTGGTGAATTGTTGCCCGGTGATTTTTCAGGATAGCCCCGTGTATTCCGCGTCCATATCGCCCCGATTGCATGGGTTCCAGCGGATGACCATCGCAAATGAGCAGGATGAATCGTCAGACATTTTGAGTGTCTCCGTTGTTTCTGACTGCGTCAGCGACGCGAGATGGAAGGAATAAACGGTTTCGTTCCCGGGTCGGTTCTCCGGGTCGGTTCTCCGGGACATGCCGTGATTGACATGCTTTCTTCCCCGCCCGCTCCTCCGTGATGGGCCGTACCCAGCGGCCCATCAAAATTAATCCCGTCTCCTCTGGTTGCTGGCCTTATTCAGCCCAGCAGCGTCAGCGGGTTGGCCCGCGTTTTCAGTGGCAGGTCGACGGGGGTCCCGAGGCGATGCGATTCGAACACGGCGACGATCATCTCGACGATCGATCGGCCATCGTCACCCGAGCATTTCGGGGAACGATCGTGTTTGATCGATTCCAGCAAATCACGAATAGCGGCAAGATGCCCCCCTTCATAGTTCCCGTCGGTCCGGGTTTCCGGCTTTCCCACACCCGCCGATGTGATTGGTTCCCAGGATTTGCCGGAACGACCCGGTGACCAGCTGGGGTCGCGCAGCAGATACGCTTTGGCCAGATAGCCACTTTCCATCTCAATCACCCCTTTGGAACCGTAAATCTGAATGGCGAACCGTGAGGGACTGCCGGCAAGGCCCCGTCGGGAAGCAAAGTGACCCGCCGCACCGCTGCCAAATGTGTATCGCGTTTCGATCTGGTCCCCTGCCAGCGGTCCAATCCCCTCAGCCCCGGCAACCACGTCTCGTCTAGTGACCTTGTGGCCCTGATTCATCACGACCGCAGAACAACCCGTCGCATTGCCCCCCGCGAGGGAACGCATCAGGCCCAGGACGTGCGAGCCGAGCACCCAGAGATCTTCACCACCACCACGCTGATCTTCTTTACCACGCGCTCGCAATTCCAGGATCTCGCCAATCTCGCCCTGCTGGATCAGTGACTGGACCACGTCCAGTACGGGCGAATACTGGCTAACATGTGCAATCGCCAGCTTGAGTTTTTTCTGCTCGAATTCTTTGAGGACCGAGTCACATTGGGTCAACGTCGGACAAAATGGCTTTTCCATGTAGACATGGCACCCCGCCTGGGCGGATGCGACAAGCATGTCATGGTGCTGATCGATCCAGCGCGGACAGATCGCCACGACATCCAGCTGTTCTTTGCTCAGCATTTCGCGATAGTCCGCGTAGGTCTTCCGTGGATTGGTCCGTTGACGAGCCGCTTCGCGCCCGGCCTCTTGTGCGTCCGCCAACGCCACAATCTCGACATGGGGAAGCTTGGTCAAGGCGACATCGACACCATGACCATAATCCCCTTTCCCTGTGGCTCCAATAATCCCGACCTGAATACGCGGTTCGTCCGCTGCGCGTGATGGTCGCGCTGCTGAGGATGCGAACAAACCAGCCACCGCAGTGAGCTTGGCTGAAGTCTCTTGCAGGAACATCCGTCGAGTTTGCGAGGACATGATTGATCACCTCAAGCAGCGTGTTGGGAAAGTGGCTTAGAGTCACAGGAACATTCCATAACGAGTCTTCCTGGGTGTCAACGCCACGGGAGCGGGAATGGATTGATCTTCCCCAACAATTTTGACACGATCAATACCACAAGAGAAGGGCCAACGGACATCGCACATGACGCAACAACCACGATCAACCGCGGCGTCACCAACGGAATCCGCGCGGGAAAAGGCTACGTGTCGAACCTTTGCGGCACGGCCATCGCCTCTCAAATTGCCGGTGCAACAAGTCAAAACATGTCGCTGGAAATTCCCCCGGACTCCGCGCCAACCCGAAAGTTCATGCCTGTCCCGTGAGGATTTTCGCGTTCACGAAAGGATTTTTTCGCTAAAAATCCGGTTTTCCGACTGAAAACGACCTAAATTCGTGGCGAATTGTGACTTGTCGTGAAAAGCAACAGGCGACATGTTTGCTTGGCGAGAGGGAAAAGGAGTACACTTATGGTGACTCGGGATGGCGGTGGTCGGTAAATTGATGCCGGACAGCTTCTCTCCTATGCACATTCGCACGGAAAACACGGACATGGCTGAAGGCACGATCAAGAAGTTGCTGGACAAAGGTTTCGGTTTCATCACCACCTCCAATGGAAACGATCTTTTTTTCCATTCCAAGGCTGTTCAAGGTGCGTCATTTGATGACCTCCAAGAAGGCCAGCGGGTCACGTACACCGACGGCCAGGGTCCTAAAGGCCCCTGCGCTGACAATGTCCGACCTGCATAGAGCCCGGGCAGGCGGTGAATCCTGAATTCGTGTTCCTGTTTCTGCAGGAACACGAATCAAGGTTTGCTCTGCCAAACTTGTGATCCCGAAACTTGTGATCCCGAAACTTGCACTCGCGAATTTGTGATCAGGGTTGTGAGTTTCACAAGACAGACCGGCCCTTGCATCCAAGTTTCAGCCGGTTTTTTCTCTTGTCAGCGTTGGTTGATCAATGCTGGCAACCGGTCATTCACTGGAAATCACTTCCAGTTTCAATTTTCCGATCACCGTCATCAGCGGGGCAAAGCCGCTGATCGCGGCAGGCCCCTGATCGCTGAGGCTCGAATCGGCCAGTCTAATATGAGCGGCACCGATCCCGTTTAAACCGAGGGTGGCGTCGAGTGGTATCCATTGGTCATTCAGGTTGGCCTCGGTCCACATGTGACCCCCGAAGGCGAAGAGTCGATCTGCATAGACCAAACCAACAACCACGCGGGAGGGAATCCCTTTCGCCCGCAACATCGCGGCGAGCAGCACTGCATGCTCGGTACAGTCCCCTTCCAAATTCTTGGCAACTTCGGCGGCTGAGGCCATCGCTGTCGAGAAATTTTTCTTATTCAGCTTATCACGAACATAACTTTCCATTCGCTGGGCGATCTCACCCGGATCGGTTGCATCCCCTGCGGCGCGATTCGCATGTTTCTTCACTCGTTCATCGTCACACTGCAGATACTGTGAGGTCTCGAGGAATTCCACATCGACCTTGCCGATGGTCGCTGGCCGAGGAATCGGAATCGAGATCACTGTCAGTTCCACTGATTCGTGATTCAGTTTCTTCAGGGTCTGTGTCGCACCGACCGGCAATGCCTCGGTCGGATCCTGATCAGCCAGCGTCACCCGGTAGACGATCCGCTTCGATTCATGACCTTTGATCAATGGCTTCACCTTCACCAGCGTGCTGACCGCCAAATCCAGCTCGGCTCCTTCAATGGCCTTGAGTGCCTCTTCCTGCGAGACATCAAAGATTTCCAACGCGGAACCCAACATATTCGACGAGATTTTGATCGTTTCCCCTTCGGCGTCCAAAAAACTGTCGATCGTGAAACCTGGCAACAGCGAGTTGGTCGCACTGACCTTGAACAGCTTTCGCTGCTCGTTCTTCAACAACGTGGTGTCGGTCAAGTCATGCGCTTTCAGTGTGCTGAGGCCCACTTTGGCGAAATCGGGAACAAACGTTTCGAACGAACGAGTTTCACCCGGTTTGAGCGGATTTTTCTTTAAGAGCCGGTCTTGGAAAACTGGCGATTTGACCCCTGCTTTCCAAGGCTGAACGGTCGTCTTTTTTTCCCCGTTGACTTCCTGGGTGAGCAACAATTTTTTCCCTTCGATGATGCCACTGGTGACAGAGGACATCGCAGGAGGGTTGGCCATTTCGAACCGGAACCGAAGCAGGTCTCCCTCGGATGTTTCGTCCGTAGTCAAGGTCTGCTTCATCTGCAGCGATTGATTAAATCGCTTGATTGTCATATTCGAAATCGATGAGGTTCTGATCACCGAAATCCCCGCTTGATCGACCGTTTCGATCGTTGCATGGCTGAAGCCAATTCGCTGCCCCGCCAGATACATCACCTGCCAGGACTCGTCCTTCGCAGAGGCGGAACTTGCAGGTGCGGAAGTCGCAGGCTCGATTCCCACCGCATCCTGTGAGAAAGAGATTTGCTCCCCTCCGCTACAGGAAATCATGACCGTCAGGAATGCCACTCGTAAGACGATTTTGAGAGAAGAATTACGCATCATGAGTTTCCTGAAAAGGTCATCAGCCAACCGGTGGCGTTGAAGGCAATCCAGGCCCCAATGTACGCCAGCAGAGTCATATAGACAAAGGTAAACAGCGCCCACCCCCAATGGTTGGTCTCACGACGGATTACCATTAGTGTCGAGGCACATTGTGCGCACAGGGCGAAGAAGACCATGATCGACATCGCCACCGGAATGGAATAGACAGGACGGCCGTCCGGCCACGTCGCCGATTTCAAAGCCGATTGCAGACCCTGGCTGTTTTCATCGACATCCCCGCCCAGACTGTAAATGGTCCCCAGTGTCGCCACAATCACCTCACGTGCCGGAAACGACGCGAGCACTCCGACCCCGATTCGCCAATCCCAACCGAGTGGTTTGACCACAGGTTCGATCCATTTCCCGAATCGGCCCAGGTAACTATCGGCCAGCAGGCGTTCCGAGATCTGATTCCGGGTTTCAAACAGATCATGCAGTGGTTGCAATTGTGTGTCGAGTTCGGCGAGCTGCGCGTCGAACTCGGCGAGCCTCGCAGCGAGGACTTCGATGGGTGCGGAGGACTCTGCGGCAGGTTGAACCGGTACCGGTTGATCCTCTAACAGCAGTTCTCGCCGGCTGCGCAACTGGGCTTTCTGCTCTAATTGGCTCGAGAATTGGTCCTCGGCCTGCTGAATCTGGACCAGCACCTGCTGCTCCGCTCGATGATCCGACGGAAAGTAACTCGCCGACCAGATCAGGATGGAAGTCGCCAGAATCAGTGTCCCTGCCCGCAGCACAAACGCACTCGCCCGGTCAAAGACCCGATGCAATACGATCCCTGGTGAGGGCCATTTGTATGCGGGCAATTCCATGACAAACGGCGGGGTCTCGCTTTTGAACAGGGTTTTCTTTAACAGCCAGGCAATCGGGATGGCGACGACGGCACCAAAAAACGTCATGACAAACATCATGATCGCGTGTAAGGTCACCCAACCGCCGGCCCAGGAAACGGTCGGAAAAAACGCGGCCACCATCAGCCAGTAAACCGGAGCCCGCGCCGAACAGCTCATCAGCGGTGCGATCAGGATCGTCACCATCCGGTCCCGACGATTCTCGATAGTCCTGGTGGCCATGATTCCCGGAATGGCACAGGCGAACGAGGACATCAAAGGGACAAAGGATTTTCCGCTGAGCCCGACTTTGGTCATCAGCTTATCCATCAGGAAGGCTGCGCGGGCCATGTAGCCGCAATCTTCCAGCAGGGCAATAAACAGAAACAAGAGGCAAATCTGCGGCAGAAAGACCAGAATCCCCCCGACTCCAGCGATGACTCCATCTACAATCAAACTTCGCAGCGGACCGGGTGCAAGCAGCGACCCGACCCACCCGCCAACCTGCTTTTGTCCCACCTCAAAAAACTTCATCAACGGCTCGGCGACCGTCGAGATCGACTGAAAGACGAGAAACATGGTCAGGCAAAAGACCATCAGCCCCCAGAATTTGTGCGTCAACCAGCGGTCAAGGGTATCGGTGACGGTGGCCGGACGTTTGTCGGGAACCGTCATGACCCCCTGCATCAATTGCTTGATCCAGCCGTATCGCAATTTGGCCTCGATACCAGGGACACGACACCCTGCGGTCGCTAAACGTTCCCGCGCCGCTTTCAACCGCGTGAGCAACTCAGCCGGGTTCGGTTTGGTGAGCGCGGTTTCCAGCTGTCCACCGACATCCAGCAACAGACGCTCGATCAGATAAATCGGCAGGTTTTGATTGCCGAATTGCTGGAACGCCATCTGGAGTTGCCGAGCCTCTTCGTGAAAAGTCTGAGGAAAAAGGTCGAGGGGAGTTCGCTGGGGTAACTGACACGCCTGAATGATCCCCCGCCGCACTTCATCCAGTTGACGCCGCCGATGGGCTTCACAAGGGATGACGGCAATTTCCAGCCGCCGGGCGAGCTCCACAGGATCAATCTGAATCCCTCGATCAACGGCAACATCCCACATGTTGAGCACCAGGACGGTGGGGAGGCCCAGATCGAGCACCTGACTGACGACGTACAGATTCCGCTCGAGATTCGAAGCATCGGTAATACAAACCACGGCATCAATTGGCCCGACATCCGGTTGGCGACCCAGCAGCACATCTACGGAAACCATTTCATCGATGCTGCGGGGCGAAAGACTGTAAGTCCCCGGCAGATCGACCAGCCGGACCGATTGTCCTTCAAATTCGAACCATCCCAGCTTTTTCTCGACGGTGACCCCCGGATAGTTGCCAATTCGCGAATGCACGCCAGTTAGCGCGCT
>JBIKZJ010000508.1:0-4309 GCA_044354755.1 Schlesneria sp.
GGCCGACAACGGTCGTGAGCGGGTCGACAACAACAGCGGCGGCGGCGGCCATGTGCCTCGGCTTCTTCGGAAAACAGCATCGTACCCATGACGGCCAGCACAGAAAATAACAGCAAATTTTTCATAACATTCAGAACCTTCTAAAGCTGGAACGCTAGCCCTAAGCTCTACCAAGAGCAATTCACTGAGCGAACCAATGTGGGATCGAGGATCGTCGATTCGAATCATTCAAACCAATAACGCAGTAACCGTACCGTGTTCAGGAAAACTCTTTGATGAGCAGGGGGATTCCGTAAATACCTTGAAATCAGCGGTTTTCCGTCAGATTGACGGAATGGGAATGGCATTTTTTCGTCCAGTCGATTCAAATCCGGCAGCCGGCTTCCACCCCTGATCGCGTTGCGAATACGGTTTATGGTTTTCCACCCCAGATTCATGACAACTGATACTGTCGCGCACGATTGTCGGAAAGCCGTAAGGAAAACAACCGGGGAACATGGTTTAATAGGTTGGCCGATCATGACGGCTTGGCGGAATGGCATTTTGTTTCGGCAATCAAACGCGGCTTTCCCTGGATGTGGTGAGCGTAACAATCCTGCTCGTGGACAAATGTGGATGGCATTGGAATCGTTGGGTCGCGCACTGGTGCATCGCAATTATCGACTGTTTCTGCTGGGGCAAGGGATCTCGCTGATCGGGACCTGGATGCAACAGGTGGCGATGTCGTGGCTGCTCTATAGACTGACAGCCTCGCCGCTACTCTTGGGATTGATTGGCTTCTCGAACCAGATCCCGATGCTGTTGCTCTCGCCGCTCGCAGGCGTTGCTGCAGATCGCTGGAATCGGCATCGAGCACTCCTCGTCACGCAATTTCTCGCGATGATCCAGGCGATTCTGGTCCTGATCGTGGTTCATTCGGAAAGTGACATCGTCTGGAAACTGGTGGGACTCGGGTTCTTTCTGGGATTGATCAATGCGTTTGACATCCCAATCCGGCAATCCTTTTTGATGGAAATGGTTCCCGATCGCGCCCATTTGGGAAACGCCATCGCACTCAATTCCTCGATTGTGAACGGTGCACGACTGGTGGGACCCTCGCTGGCGGGAATGATCATCACCACTTGGGGCGAGTCGACCTGTTTTTTGTTGAATGCCACGAGCTATGTCGCGGTTCTGGCGGCCTTGTTGGGGATGCGCAATCTGCCAATCCCGGTAAAACCACCCGCCGGAAAGGTCTTCGCGAAAATTCAAGAGGGATTCGTTTACGCCTTCGGATTCGCAAAGTTAAGAACATTATTGATCTTCCTGACAGTGATCAGTTTCCTGGGAATGTCGACCGGAGTTTTGATCCCGGTCTTTGCCAAGGATGTGTTGCAGGGAAACGCCTATACGCAGGGGATGTTGATGAGTGCGAGTGGTGTGGGGGCGTTGATGGCGGCACTCTACTTGGCCGCACGCAAAACCGTTTTGGGATTGGGGCGGATCATTTTCCTGGCGGCGGGCTTTTTCGGTCTGGCACAGATTGCGTTCTCGTATTCAACGCGACTGGAATTTTCGGTCCCGATCTGGATTGTCGCTGGTTTTTGCATGATGCTGCACATGGCTGCCACCAATACCCTGATTCAAACGATTTCGGATGATGACAAACGGGGACGCGTGATGAGCCTGTATGCCATGGCGTTTCTAGGAGTCGCTCCGCTGGGAAGCCTGGTCGGGGGGAGTCTCGCTGCGCAGATCGGGGCACCAGCCACAGTCCGAATCTCTGGGGTGCTGTGTCTTGTCGCCTCACTGATCTTTGGTTTGCAACAGCTCCGTTTAAAGAAGGTTGTTCGCACCATCGATCAACCGACCGGAATTTTACCCACGACCGAGGACTCTCCCCTCTCCTCGCCAGCAACTTGAAGGCTCTCATGACGACCGAAACTCGTTGTTACGCACCCATCGCGACAAAATCCGCGTTCTGGCGAAAGCGGAAATCCGCGTTCCGATGAAAAGATCCGGCTTTCAGCAGGATGGATTCTTTCGAATTGGTTTGACCAAAGCTTGTTCAGTATCGTATGTTCCATTAACCGTGAATACTCGATTCATCAGACTTTTTGAACGGGACTGGTTCCTGGGATCCTGATGGTCAGTCGATGGTCTTGTACGTCTCACGATCTCCGTTACCGAAATCCGTTTCGGTGCTGTGATTGGGATCTCGCCCGCCTGAGAAACTTGCCTGATTGCCTTCCAGACTGATTTTGAAACAACGTCAAACACACTTAAAAAACACCTGTTCGGAGAACCCGCTCGTGGAACCTTCTTCGTCGTTACCGACCGACCACACGACTCCCCGACGCAAAATCCTTGCGGTCTTGGGGGCGGTCGGAATCGGTGCCATCATCAGCCTGACGCCTCTGGTCGCGGGGCTTTCATTCTTTCTCGATCCCCTGTTGCGCCGCCGGGCGGGTTTCAAGGGGGGGGACGCCGAGGGATTCCTGGCCGTGACCCAGCTGAGTGACCTTCCCGATGATGGAACCCCGCTGCGCTTTGTCCTGCGGGCAAATAAAATCGATGCCTGGAACGAATTCAAAGATCAATCCATCGGCACGGTCTATCTGCGGAAAATGCCGGGCAATCAGATCATTGCCTTCAACGACACCTGCCCGCATCTTGGCTGCAAAGTCGATTATCAGGAGGCGAGCCGCACATTCTTGTGTCCTTGTCATGCGAGTGCCTTTCAGCTGGATGGCGAGCCCATGAACAAGATTCCTCCCCGAAAACTGGACACGCTGGAATGCAAGACCGACCCAGACGGAAAAGTCTGGGTGAAATATCAGGACTTTCAATGCGGCGTGGAGAAGAAGGGAGCGGTCGGATGAACGGAATGCTGAATTGGCTGGACGATCGAACCGGCTACAAAAATCTGGTTCACGAAACGTTAAATGAACCGATTCCGGGTGGGGCCAAATGGAAATACGTCTGGGGAAGTACCCTCTCATTTGTTTTCATGGTCCAGGTCATTACCGGATTCTTTCTGTGGGGAGCCTACAGCCCTAGTACTCTGACCGCATGGGAAAGCGTCTATTACATTCAGAATGTGATGAGCTACGGCTGGTTGGTCCGTGGGATTCATCATTTTGCCGCCCAGGCGATGATGATTCTGCTCGGACTGCATTTTATGCAGGTGATCATCGCGGGTGCGTACAAGGCTCCGCGTGAAGTCAACTTCTGGCTTGGACTCGTCCTGATGCAAATCGTTCTGGGACTGTCACTGACGGGCTATCTGCTTCCCTGGGATCAAAAGGGCTATTACGCGACCAAAGTTGCCACCAATATCGTGGGGGTGACACCGATGATTGGACCCCAGCTGCAGCAACTGGCACAAGGGGGAACTTCGTACGGGCATCACACTCTGACCCGTTTCTTCGCCCTGCACGCCGGAATTCTGCCGGCACTGATGGTCGGGTTTCTGGCGCTTCATATCTATGTTTTCCGCCGACATGGGATTACCGTCTCGAAGTCAGACCAGGCCAAGCCAGCGGGGACATTCTGGCCAGATCAGGTACTGATGGATGCGGTCGCCTGCTTGGGGGTCTTGGCCACCATTCTCTTTTTCACCGTCTGGAAGGGGGCAGAACTGACCGGCCCCGCCGACGCTTCGGAAGCGTACTCGGCGGCCCGGCCCGAATGGTACTTCCTGTTCCTGTTTCGGTTTTTAAAGTTCGAAGAAGTTGACAAGCTGGGCCTCGTGTTCGGAGCCCTGTATGTACCGGGTGCGATCATGGGTGTCATTGCACTGATGCCTTTCATCGGCAAATGGAAGCTGGGACATGGATTCAATGTGGCCTTCACCTTTGCCCTGCTGGCAGGAGCCACTTTTTTGACTGCAATCGCACTGAAGGAAGATGGTGCCGACAAAAACTATCAGGCGGCAGTCAAGGCGGCGGAATTTGAGGGCCATCGTGCGGCCGAACTGGCAAAAGAATTCGGGATTCCCCCCACGGGTGCCCTCAGCCTGCTGAAGGAAGATCCCCGAATTCAAGGACCTAAATTGTTTGCACGGCACTGTTCGAGCTGTCATCGCCACAATGGCCATAATGGCCTGGAACAGATCGTGATGAAAGAGATCGAGGAAAACGGGCAGAAGATTCAGGTTGAAGAGCCGGCCACGGCGGCAGACCTGGGTCAGTTCGGTTCCCGCGAATGGATCACCAGCCTGTTGACAAACTATTCACAAACATTCGCTCCGCTGAAAAATGCAGGTGAAAACGGCGAAAAATTCCTCACGGGTGAAATGGCGGAATGGGTGAAAGAAAACTCGCCCACA
>JBIKZJ010000133.1:0-14180 GCA_044354755.1 Schlesneria sp.
AGCCCGGTGGGCCACCAAGCGGAGTCTTGTTCCCGTTGATGACACTGACCAGAGATCCAAGTCCGGAATTATTTTGACCGGAAACCCCCGACCCGGAATCCGAATCAGCCCAGCGATTGGGGGCAGTGAAATTTCCGCTTGGCAGTTGCGTGACATCGATGCCGCGTGCTCCCCCGATGTAAACACTGAGCGAATCATAAATCCCGATCAGGTTCGACGGACGTCCAGAATCTTCGAACATCAGGATCGAGTTACTCAAACCATCCGTCACTGAAGCAATCGGATTTCCAAATAAACCCAGCGCGGCTTCTGCTGTGGCATTGAGTGTGGTTCCATTTGTCCCCGGAGTTCCTCCTGTTCCCACAGACCCGTTGTAGCCGTTCTTGACCCCAGTGACGGGATCAAGATCCGTAAATCCCAACGGGGCGTAATCGGTTTCGCCATACCCCTTGGCGTCCACTAGTGCCAGTCCATTCGATGGGCAGCGAAAAGCGGGAATCGAAGCCCGTGCCGCAGCGGCATTCGAACTATTGGCGCTGTTCGTATAGTGATAAGAAAAATCGATGCGGTTGTAGAGGTTCGCTTGATCGATCCCCGGCAGGATCAGCGAAAAGGTCGAGGCGGGAAAGGCCTGCAGATTCCGAATCCCCATATTCATTCCACGGCCGCACGAAGGAAATCGGGAAAACGAGGACTCGTAATTGAAGATGGCCAGCCCAAGTTGTTTCAGATTGTTTTTGCATTGTGTTCGACGAGCCGCTTCGCGTGCCTGCTGCACGGCAGGCAATAGCAGGGCAATCAACACCGCAATAATCGCAATCACAACCAGCAGTTCGATCAGCGTAAAGCCTTTCGAGCGACATCGACCAGAAACAGCAGTTTTCACAGGGAACTCCGGCGATAAAAAAGAAAATCGAGCAGGTCAAGACTGTAATCGCTGGGGGAAAGCGATGGCAACTCTCCCCACGGAATGCAGATTGACCGGCAATTTTCAATCCCTCCTGTGGATTTATGAACATCAATCCAAACCGGAAACATTTTGTGAACAGAAGATCCTTTCGGGGTTGAAATCTGGCGGTTAACCTTAATCAGCATACAGCGACACCTATTCCTCCATTCTCATCCAAGGGAATTGATTGAGCGAACGGGAGAAATCTCGCCGAGACCGTGGGCTCGTGGCGACACCATTGAGCTTCATCAGAGAAAGTCAGTCAGTCTCCATTATGAGTCTTCAATCAATCGATCCAGCCACTCCTCAACCAAATCCAGAGGCCCCGGAAAGTCATCCTCATGCTGAAAACAATTCTCTGTGGCCGCGAATGATCCAGTCCACGGGAACTGTCTACGGTGATATCGGTACCTCGGTTCTCTACACAACCATGGAGATTACACGGGAGACCGTACTGCTGAAGCTTCAGCAGCACGGTCTCGGGCACGAGGAAGCCGCCGCAATGGTTGCCGAGGGGGGGCGTGACCTCCTGACTCGTGGCGAGATTCTCGGTGGCCTGAGCCTGGTGATTTGGGCCCTGGTTTTTTTGACGCTGAAGTACGACCTGTTGATCATGCGAGCCGACCATCGGGGCGAAGGAGGAACGTTTGCGCTGTGGAGCTTGCTCCAGGGTTATACCGGAAAGATCGCCGCCGGTTCGCTGGTCAGTTTCCTCGTCGTTTGCGCTGCGGCATTGCTCGCTGCTGATGGAATCATCACTCCCCCCATCAGTATGCTCGGGGCATTCGAACCCCTGGGACAAACCGTCTCGGTCATCATTACCCTCGTCTGCCTTGTGTTTCTCTTCAAACTGCAGTGGCACGGAACCAGCAAGGTCGGTGGTCTGTTTGGCTGGTTTATGATCCTGATCTGGTTCCCCTGGATCGCGGCCAAAGGTCTTCCCTGGATTATTTCCAATCCGAGTGTCTTGCTGGCCTTTAACCCCATGTATGCCGTTCAGTTTTTGCTCGGTTTCCCCTGGGTTGGAACCTTTGTCATCATGGGGGTTATTGTGCTGGCGATCACCGGTGGTGAAGCCAAGTACGCGGACCTCGGTCACTTTTCGCATTCAGGCGATACACCGGTTCCCGAAGGAGAAAGCCTGAATCCGAAAGATTCAGGCCGTGTCCCGGTCATGTATTCGTGGTTCATGATTGTCCTCCCCAGCCTGTTGCTCTGCTATGCGGGGCAGGTCGCCTACATGCTGCAAAATGGAGTCCCTCCACGGGCCAACACCTTTTATGCGATCACACCCAAATCGCAGATTGAATGGATCGATCACATCATTGAATATGGCGATATGGGGATCGCGGCAATCGCAGCGATCATTGCCTCGCAGGCACTTATTACCGGTATGTTCTCGATCGTGAAACAGGCCACCGCACTGGGGTTTGTCCCACGTTTTCGCGTCTTTCATACGGATACTCACGGGGAAGGCCAGGTTTATATCCCCGCCGTAAACTGGGCGCTTTTCCTGGGCTGTGTCGCGGTCACGATCATCTTTCAAACCTCCAGCAATCTTGCCTCTGCTTACGGTGTGGCTGTCACCGGAACCATGGGAATCACCACCTTCATTTTTGCCTATGTTGCCTTCTATCGCTGGAAATGGAATCTGCCGCTGGTGCTCTTGGTCTGCCTGCCACTGCTGCTGATTGACCTGCTATTCTTTGCCAGTAATCTGCGAAAATTGAGCAGCGGCGGGTATGTTCCAGTGGTGATCGCCGCAGTTCTGGTTTCCGTCATGCTCCTCTGGCAGTGGGGTCGTCGGGCCATTGCCAGTGCTTTTTACGATTTTGGTGTCCGAGAAGGAAAGAAAATCGAATGGCTCGTCGCGCTGCGCGAGATGCTCGATGATCTGGAATTGACTCTGCAGGAAAATCTCCCCGCCGCGCGCCAGCTGATTCAGGGGAAGCGACGTCTGGTGGAGAGCGACCGGGCAGCGGTTTTTCTCTGTTCACGTCCGATCATGACCAAAGACGATTATGTTCCCGTCGTGCTCCGTATTTTCCTGAAAAAGTACGGCGTCTTGCCTTCACAAGTGGTCCTGATGCACGTGAATCAGCTTTCGGTGGCCACGATGGACGTTGCCATGCGTCATTCGGTGACCAAGCTCGGCAATGATATTCACTCGGTAGTCGTTCGGTATGGGTATATGGAACAGCCGGACATCCGCAAGGAACTGAAGGAATTGCAAAAACAGGGCCTATTGCCGGTTGCAGCCGAGCGATGGATCATCGAAGTGGGTGAAGAAGAAATCATCGTCGACCGGGATGTCGGTTTCTTCCATCGAATGCGAGTTATCGCCTTCAGCTGGATTTTGCGGTTGTCGACCCCCGCCCACAAGTATCTTGGCTTGGTCTATGATGCAGCAATCTCGAAAGAAGTCGTCCCTGTTGTCTTCTCTCGAAGTGGCGTGAAGGTCTCGCTGCCGGAACTGGAACTGGAACAGAAAACGTAATCATCGGACTGGACCCTGTTGCGGTTTGATTATAAGATGCGACCACGGAATTTTGGCGACCTTGGAGAGGTGGCAGAGTGGCCGATTGCACCGGTCTTGAAAACCGGCATGTCCGCAAGGGCATCGTGAGTTCAAATCTCACCCTCTCCGCTGAGAACCCCGAGGAAGCACTTGTTTTCTCGGGGTTCTCTTCATTTGAAGCGTCAATTCCAGGGCATGCCGAGATCAATGCGAGTTGTCATCGTGTTCGATCGAATCCGATCAAGGCCAGCGGGGAGAGGGTCCCCATGGTAGTACACTCGTCATCGATTACACGAAAATCTTATGAGCTACGCTTGGAATTCTGCCTCGACTCGCACGTACCGGCCACTCCTCCAGCCGGATCTCAAGCTAATGCTGGCCGAAGATGATCGGTTCGGACTCCAGCAGTTCTGCGAAGTTCTCAATCCCGTAATTGTCGCGGAAGTACTGCAGGGACTCGACCCCCAATCGGTGTGGCGGGTCCTCGCCAGTACGGACATTCAAACTCAGGCTCAGATCCTCGAAATGATCGAGCCGTCACAACAAATCGAACTGGTCGCGTCCATTGACCGGCAGCATCTCTCGAAAATCATCGAAGTGATGGCACCGGATGATCGCGTGGACCTGCTCGAACACATGGATGAAGAACAACTCGAATCCCTCATGCCGCTCATCGCTCAGGCAGAGCGGGACGAGATTCGCAAGCTGTTGTCCTACCCCGAAGATTCCGCCGGGGCGCTCATGACAACCGAGTATGCCTCGCTGCCGGAAGAGATTTCGATCGGTGAAGCGCTCAGTCGACTAAGGCAGCAGGCCCCGAACCGCGAAACGATTTACTATGTGTTTGTGGTCGATACCGGCCGGCGACTCCATGGCGTGATCTCGTTGCGGGAGTTGATCATGGCTCGCCCCTCGTCCCGTCTGGCCGATGTCATGAAACGAGATCTGGTCTCTGTTTCGGTTCAGGACAATCAGGACGATGCGGCCAAACTCATTGCCCGTTTTGACCTGATTGCCTTGCCGGTCCTGGATGAAGAGAGTCGCCTGGTCGGGATTATTACACACGATGACATCCTCGATATCGTGCAGGAAGAAGCGAACAAAGACGCCTACCTGCAAGCCGGGATCAACCCACTCGAACATTCGTATTTCTCGACACCACTGCTTACGATCGCCTCGAAACGTGGCGTCTGGCTGCTGTTTTTATCGATGATGGCACTCGTTACGGCGTCGGTGATCAGTCTCCTGAGCTCCCAAACGCAAAGCGGTCAAACGAACGAGCCTCACCCCTCGGATCTCCATCAACAGCTCGCCTGGTTTTTGCCGCTGGTTTTGGCGAGTGGTGGGAACACGGGATCGCAATCGGCCACACTCGTCATCCGAGCCATGGCGCTCGCGACGATGAGTCGACGTGACAAGTATCGTCTCGCGGTGCGTGAATTGCTGACGGGGCTGGTACTCGGATTGGGACTCGGGTTGTTCAATTGGATTGCACTTCAAACTCTGTTTGGACTCAGTCCGCTGCATGCAGGAGTCGTCTCGTTGACCATCGTCATGGTGGTGACGGTGGGGAGTGTCGTCGGGTCGATTTTGCCACTCCTTTTTGACCATCTCGGCATGGATCCAGCCATCATGTCGAATCCCCTGATTGCCTCGCTGAGCGATCTTTTTGGCGTCTTTATCTACTATAAAGCGGCGACCTGGGTGCACCATTAACCGTTGAACAGTAAGGGGCCTGACGCCAACCAAGTCTCATGAAACTGACGTTCAAACTTGTATTCGCCCTGATCGCGTTGATCGTCCTGATCCTGGGCGTTGATGCCTATCTCTCCGTTCAACGCGAGTCCGCCTTTTTACGCGCGGAACTGCAGCGTAAATCGTATCGGATCGGCAATGCGATGAAAGAACTGGTCGCCGACGCCTGGCGGCGTGAAGGTCCAGATGTCGCGCTCGAACTCATCCAGGCCGCAAACCAGCGCGAGCGGTTGTTGATGATTCGCTGGGTCTGGCTCGATGCGGCCAGTGGTGATCGCTTTCGTCCCCAAGCCCCCTCGGATCGTATTGGTGGGGTTTCACTGAGCGAACCCGTAACGCTCCAGTTCCGTACCCCGGAAGGGACCGAGGTCCTGGTTACCTATGTGGGAGTGAACGTCGACCAGCAACGACGGGGAGCCCTGGAACTCGCCGAACCGCTCAGTGTCACCGATGATTTTGTGCGGACCTCGCTCTATCGAAAATTGGTCCTGACAGGAATTGTGGTGGCGGCGAGTATCGGCTTGACGCTGCTGCTCGGAATTTGGTTAGTTGGCTGGCCACTGAAGCGATTGATCGACAAAGCTCGTCGCGTCGGCGCGGGTGATCTGACGGATCCGATTGAACTTCGCAGCCGCGATGAACTTTCGGAACTGGCGAGTACCCTGAATCAAATGTGCGATAATCTGGCAGAATCCCAACGGCAAATCCGTCACGAGGCGGATGCTCGCATTGCGACGATCGAGCAACTTCGCCACGCGGATCGGCTGCGTACCGTGGGGCAACTCGCTTCCGGCGTCGCACATGAACTGGGGACCCCTTTAAATGTCGTCACAGGTCGTGCCTCGTTGATCGGCTCAGGACGACTCGCACCAGAAGCGGTCCTGGAAAGTGTACAGATCATCAAATCCCAAGCCGACCGCATGTCCGAAATCATCAGACAGCTACTCGATTTTTCCCGCAGTGGAAAATCACGCCGGACGCTGGTCGACTTGCGAATGATCGTGCGTGAAACCATCCAGATCCTGGATCCGCTCAGCCGAAAACAAGGGGTCGAACTGATCGTTGACGAGTCGACCGCACCGACGATGGCCTGTGTCGATCCCGGTCAGATCCAGCAGGTGCTGACAAATCTGGTAGTCAATGCGATTCAAGCGACCAATGACGGGGGAAAAGTCACAATTGGGGTCACACAAGAGCGGATTTCTTCCCCTGCTCAGGAAAGTACCGCCGCCGCAGATTATTATTGTCTATGTGTCAGCGATACCGGAACGGGGATTCCTGACGCGGTCCGCAGCCGTTTGTTCGAGCCGTTTGTGACAACAAAAGAGGTCGGACAGGGGACGGGACTTGGTCTCTCGATTGCCTATGGGATTGTGCAAGAGCATCAGGGCTGGATCGATGTCCAGTCGGCGCTGGGCCGAGGGAGCCAATTTCGAGTGTATCTACCGGAGGGTGAAGCAGCATGCCAGGGCGAGTCCTGATTGTTGATGACGAGCAAAGCATGTGCGAAATGATCGAAGCTGATCTGGCGACACGCGGCATCGCTTCGGAATGGCGGACCTCCGCCGCAGCGGGACTGCTCGCAATCCAAGAGGAGACATTCGATGCGGTGCTGACCGATCTGAAAATGCCTGGCTTAAGTGGCTTGGGATTGTGTGAGCGGATCGTTGCGAATCGACCTGATCTCCCCGTGATCGTGATGACTGGGTTTGGAAGTATGGAAACTGCTATCGCAGCGATGCGCGCTGGTGCCTATGACTTTGTCAGCAAGCCGGTTGAACTCGATATTCTGGCACTTCGTCTCGAACGAGCGATTCAGCATCGGTTGCTTTCGGAACAAGTCCGCCTGCTCAGTGATCGCCTGCAGCAGGCCAATCGTTTTTCAAAACTGCTGGGCGAAAGTCCCGCTATGCGGCGGCTGTTCGACGATTTAAGCCGTGTCTCAAAAACGGATTCGTCGGTATTGATTACGGGTGAGAGTGGCACAGGGAAGGAACTGGTGGCTCGAGCGCTGCACGAGCAAAGCCCGCGCAAAGACAAACCTTTCGTCGCCATCAATTGCGCGGCGTTACCAGAATCGCTGCTGGAAAGCGAGTTGTTCGGTCATAAACGAGGAGCTTTTACTGACGCGATCGCCGACAAACGAGGCTTATTTTTACAAGCCGATGGGGGGACGCTGTTTCTCGATGAGCTGGGTGAGTTCCCCTTGGCTTTGCAACCCAAATTGTTACGTGCCCTCGAAGAGCGAACCGTCAGGCCTGTCGGCAGCGACAAAGAAATCCCCTTCGACGTACGATTGATCGCCGCCACGAACCGCGATCTCGAAACAGCTGTTGAAGAAAAACGCTTTCGGGAAGATCTTTATTTTCGCGTTAATGTGATTCAGATTAAACTCCCTCCGCTCCGTTCACGCGGAACCGATGTGCTGTTATTAGCTCAGCACTATCTGGAAGAATTCGCCGCCATCAATCACAAACAGATCCTGGGTTTAGCGGATACAACCGCCCGCAAGCTGCTGGATTATGCTTGGCCAGGAAATGTACGAGAACTGCGAAACGCCATGGAACGGGCCGTTGCCTTGACCCGATTTGATCGCATCGCAGTCGATGATCTTCCCGACAAAATCCGCGACTACCGCAGTAATCAGCTGGAAATCGGGAGTGACAACCCCTCCGAGTTATTGCCGATGGAAGAGGTCGAGCGACGATACATTCGGCACGTGCTGAAAGGGGCTCGCGGAAATCGGACCATTGCGGCTCAGATTCTCGGCTTCGACCGGAAGACGCTGTACCGCAAGCTAAAACAAATGGGGGAAGAGACAACAGACGATCCGGGCAAATGAGCGAAACGTTGAGCGAGCCGGCAACGCAACAACAACCCGAAAGGTTACAATCCCCTTTTGCGTTGACGGGACGTACGTTGAATTCATGACAGATCGATTTTCCTGCGTCGGGATTTTAATATGGGGAATTGAACCAAAGGAAACAAAGGTAACGAAGGGGGGGGTTAGACTTGGATCACATTTCAATTTGCACGATTGGCAAGTCAAGAGAATTGCTTTGAGGATGCTCAGGCGATGTCCCCCAGCGATCACTTTTTTCATTAGGGATGATGACGCTATACCTCGTGCCTCCATAACGCAATGAACAAATGCCAGTTATTCCGATTCACTGTCGCCAGCGTCGAGAGGCAAGTCCGTCCAGACCTGCTCAGCAATTTCCGTCAATTGCCTCTTGATTGACAATGGTTTATTGTCAAAGCTTCGGCGAAGGTGCACCCGAGTTTTCTCTTCCAGCAAGCGAGTCGCGATGAACGGTGATCAATCCCCTCCCAGCACGCGACAATTGATGAGCGGGCTACTGGTCATCATCGAGCTACTGGCAACCGTGGTTCTTGTCTGCGGTATCAGCTCGGCACAAGACCTCGACGCTGACATCGCAAACGCTGCGAACCCTACGAACGAAACCAACGCAAAGCAGTTCGAATTCTTCGAGCAAGAGGTCGTTCCGATCCTGAAACGGCGGTGCTACGAATGCCACAGTCACGCTTCTGCCAAAGCCAAAGGGGGACTGGTCTTAGACTCCCGCCAAGGATGGGAGCAGGGTGGGGTGTCCGGGAAAGCGATTGTACCGAGTCAACCCGAAGAGAGCCTGCTTATCGCGGCAGTTCGTTACGAGGGCTTAGAAATGCCCCCCCAACAAAAACTCCCCGCCGCCGAAATCGCCGTGCTGGAAAAATGGGTCTCACTCGGCGCACCCGACCAGCGCAAGTCCCCAGAGCGAAAGTTTGATCCCCAAAAACTCTGGGCGCTGAAACCGATTCTGCGGCCCGAGTTTCCGCAGCCCGAGATTCCCACAGAAAAACCGGCGGGCTCGGTTCATAACGAAATCGATCTCTTCATCCAGGCCAAACGACAGCAACAAGGACTCGAATCCTCTCCCAAGGCAGAACGATATCCCCTGCTCCGTCGCCTGACATTCGATCTCACCGGCTTGCCACCAACCCCACCGGAAATCGAAGCGTTTATGGCGGATCAGTCCGATCAGGCTTATGAAAACGTGGTCGACCGCCTGTTGAACTCGGTCGCCTTCGGAGACCACTGGGCCCGCCACTGGTTTGATCTCTCTTGCTACGCCGATCTGGCCGATATTGACGGAAACATCTTGATCCGTGATGCCTGGCGCTACCGGGACTATGTGATCCAGGCATTCAATACCGATAAACCACTCGACCGCTTTATCCACGAGCAGATCGCGGGTGACCTGATGCCCTACACCAGTATCGAGCAGCAGCGTGAGCAGATCATTGCCACGGGATACCTGGCGATTGGCCCCTGGACGCTGCAAAACTATATCAAAGGGCAACTGGACGCCGATGTCGTCGATCACCAGATTGATCGGATTGGGCGTACATTTCTCGGACAAACCATCTCGTGTGCTCGTTGCCACGATCACAAATTTGATCCTGTACCGACCCGCGATTATTATGCCTTAGCAGGGATTTTTCATAGCACGCGCACCACCAGCTATGACGGTCCGGGTGTGTGGAGCCAGATTACCCAGGTTCCCCTGCCAGAACTGCCAGGAGCGGCGGCGGAATTCGAACGACTGGCACAAGAAACCGCAGGGCAGCGAGAAACACTCAGATTAGAACTCGCCGCACTCCAACGCACAGAAGCCGAACAACGCTTCAAGCAAAAAGTGGTGAACCCCAACGCGAATTCGCTGACGTTAGCGACCGGCATCGCAGCCAACACCCCCGGCCAAATGTACCAGGTCTCTTTTCACGCAGGCCCTTCCGTCTGGGCGGATGGCAGTCAGGCAACGGGTCCGCAAGATGGATTGCTGCTGCAGATCTTACGCAAGGATGAATCGGTTCTGGTCTCTCATGTTTATCGAGCCCAAGCCTGGTCCGCAATGGCGAATCCCCAACAACTCCGTAAAGACTCGTTTACCTACCAGGGGGATGGATCCGGCGAAATCCGGTTGCTGATCACTTCGAGCAACTACACCGGTCGGTTCAGTGGAGCGATTGACGATCTGGCGATTGCAGACGCCGCCACATCCACGGTGCTCTTCGAGGAACATTTTCATCAGAGTCAAATGGGAGCGATCCGAGGGCAGCAAGCGAACACGGGCTTGCCTGTTTATGCGGGCTGTGTCACCCCCGGTTGGATCGGTGGTGGCATCAATCACTCCCACATGGTCGATCTCGGTGAAGCGGGTCAGCCGAACATGGTCTTACAGATTTACAGTGGCCCGGCAATCCCCTCAGACAATCCTCAAATCGTAAAAATCAGTGGCGAGTTAGAACAACTGGCCCGACTCCTTGAATCCGCGCGGCCCCAACAGTCCCAGGCTCTCGCCGTAAAAGATATTCCGACCCCGCACGACTTCCCGATCTACCAACGCGGCAGTTTTCAGTCCCCCGGCGAAATCGCACCCCGTGGCTTTCTGAGTGCCGTTCCGGTCTCCGCACAATTCGCCATTCCACCGGGACAAAGCGGTCGCCTGCAACTGGCTCAATGGCTGACAGATCCCGAAAATCCACTCACCCCACGCGTCCTGGTGAATCGAGTCTGGCACCATCTGTTCGGCAAAGGCCTGGTCCGTACGGTCGATTATTTTGGCGTCCACGGGGAAACGCCGAGTCATCCCGAATTGCTGGATTTTCTCGCGCTGCAATTGCAAGAGGACGACCAGTGGTCCCTAAAGAAAACCGTCCGTCGGATGGTGCTATCTCAGACGTACCAGTTGTCATCCGCCTATAACGCCAAGGGGGCCGCCGAGGATCCCGACAACCGCTTGCTCTGGCAGATGCCCCGTCGCCGACTGGGTGCTGAGTCGATTCGTGAGGCGATGCTGATGGTGAGTGGCGAGCTGAATCCTGGCCGTGGCGGGCCGTCACTCGGGCTGGAACTCAATGACAACATCCGGGGTGCCGGTGGGAATGTGAATCCCGCCACATGGGGCGGCCACATTGCCGACGAGATCAAGCAGCGACGCTCGGTCTACCTCCCCCTGCAGCGTCAACGTCCGATGGGGGATTTTGAGATCCTTAGCACGTTTGATTTCCCGCATCCCAGTGAAATCGTCGGAGCACGCCCCAATACCACGGTGGCGACTCAGGCTCTGTTCCTCATGAACGCACCGTTCGTCAAACATCAGGCGGTCAAACTGGCCGAGCGGCTGGTGAAAGAAGAACCCGACGACCGGCTGCGAATCAATCGCCTCTATTTACTGACAGCCAGCCGCCCTGCGGAAAGCGACGAAATCGAATCTGCACTGACGTTTCTCGATCACTGTACCCAGGATCTGGCCGCTGCCGCTGGCAACGAAAAAGCGAGACTGTCAGCATGGGCCGAGCTGTGCCATGCCGTGTTAGGGTCGAATAACTTCCTCTTCCTTGAATAAACCACCTTCCAGGCAGGTGACACACCATGCACGATCTTCATCCGACCCTTCGAGCCTCCCGACGCACGTTTCTGAGTACCTCCGCTGGCGGATTCGGTGCGGTCGCGCTGAACGCGTTGCTGCAGCAGCGCGCCGCTGCGGAACAGAAACAAAATTCTGTGATGGAATCGGCATTAGCAGCCAGGAAACCACATTTCCCCGCGCGAGCCAAACGGATCATCTTTCTGTTCATGAATGGAGGTCCCTCGCAGATGGACCTGTTCGACCATAAGTCGCGTCTCGCCGAAGGGGCAGGAAAAAAACTCCCGTATCAGCTCCCCAATACCGAGGCCACAGTTGGCTTTGAAAATACGGTCCTGCTGGGTCCGGTTTCGGGATTCAAGCACCAGGGGGAATGCGGGCTCTACATGAGTGACCTGTTACCGCATTTAGGACGCCACGCAGATGATCTGTGTGTGTTGCGGGGAATGCAGGCGGATAGCCCGAATCATCCCGTGGCGATCCGGCAGCTTCATACCGGTAATTTGTTCGATACCGTCCCCTCGATGGGTTCGTGGATTTCTTACGGTCTCGGCACCGAAAATCAGCAACTCCCCTCGTATATTACGTTACTGCCGACCGAAGGGGAACGAAATTTCAGTAGTGCTTTCCTTCCCGCAATCCACCAGGGGACGGCGATTCAGAACGTCGAGTCTGGACCGGGAAAAGAACTGATTCGACACCTCACGGACCCCACGGTCCCCGAGAACATTCAGCGTCGACGGATCGACATGATCCAGGCGATGAACCGCCGTCAGTTGAATCGCTTGCAAACCGACCAACAGATGGAAGGGGTGATCGAGTCGTTTGAACTCGCCTTTCGCATGCAAGCGGAAACGCCTCGACTGGTCGATCTGACGGGCGAATCGAAAGCGACCTTGGATTTGTATGGAATCGGTGACAAGACGACCGATCAGTTTGGACGACAGTGCCTGCTTGCGCGTCGCTTTGCCGAAGCAGGAGTCCGATTTGTGCAGGTCTCGCTCGGTGGCTGGGACCACCACAACAAGATTGCCACGGGGCTTCCTGAACGTTGTCTGGTCTCGGACAAACCGGTGGCGGGTTTGTTGACGGATCTGAAAATGCGAGGGCTGCTGGATGAGACGTTGGTCTTGTGGGGTGGTGAATTTGGTCGCACGCCGCACGCCCAGTTTGGGGATGGCCGCGAACATAATCCGCATGGATTCACGATGTGGATGGCGGGTGGCGGGGTCAAGGGAGGGATTACACACGGGGCGACAGATGATTTCGGTTACCATGCGATTGACGGCAAAGTCCACACCAATGATTTGCATGCAACCATGCTGCACTTGCTGGGCCTCGACCACGAACGTCTGACCTTCGAGCACCACGGTCGCCCGTTTCGTCTGACCGATGTCGCCGGAAAAGTCGTCAAAGAAATCCTCGCCTAACCAAGATGAGAATCGCGACTGGCATACCGCGAGAATCACCCCTGATAGGGAAATTGCAGAGTTCACGTCCGAGAAGGACTTCATCGCAGTGAAGCGTCAGTCGTTTTTTGAGTCGAGCCGATTCGTGGCCATT
This sequence comes from Schlesneria sp., assembly GCA_044354755.1. Taxonomy (GTDB): domain Bacteria; phylum Planctomycetota; class Planctomycetia; order Planctomycetales; family Planctomycetaceae; genus Schlesneria. The sequence goes on from JBIKZJ010000133.1 coordinate 13,220, forward strand.
GCCTGACTTAACCAGTGTTCACCAATCAGTTGCACGAATTCCGCTCGTACCACCTTGGCGCGTCGAGTCAGCCACAGTGGGGATTCCTGACGAAGATAGATCCCCTCCATGGGTCCGTCATAGAGTGAAGATTCTCCAATCAGGCGTGGAACTTCCTTGAGTTCGTAGAAACCACGTCCGACGCTGGGGACCGTGAAGATCCTGAGGTCTTGGCAAATCTGGTTTCGTTTCTCGCTGCACAGGAATTGTTGTTCGTGCTTGTCAAAAACATCAAAGGCAAGAAAATAATCGGGTAAATGCGTGTAAGCGATGGAATGTCGTGCGTAGCACCATTCGCCGAACAGGATCAATCGGTCCTCTAAAACATCAAACAACCGGCACTCACGTTGAGCCAGCCAACTCCAGAGCGGTGCAAACTGATCTTTGACGCCACGTTGCACCGGGTTGCCTCGATTTTGAGCCAGCAGGTTCCCCTCGGAATTAAAGGAAATCCCCAGATTGGCACCATCGACCTTTTCTTCAACCACCACGGGTTCTTGCAGAAAGGCAACAGCCTCATCTCGATCGAAAACTTTGTCGGCGCGGGGAATGGTCGTCCCTAACCAGAGCAAATGAGGTGTCGAGGGAAATTTCAAAAACGGAACATTCATTGCTTTTTCTTCGATTTTTTCTCGTCAATGATCACTAGTTCCTCACGACAAACAAAATCAACCCGAATGCCTGCTTTTGCTAACGGTTCTTCCCACCCAAGCCACTTGCTGTCCGCCGCTTCAAGTATCGGCAGAGCGGCGCGATCCGGATGGGTTTCGTATCCTTCCACCCTTTGAAATTCTTTAATTGCAGGCTGGTCAACATGCGTTGTGTCGTTTTGTTCAGGAAATCTCGAAATTCAAAAAACAATCCCGTCGAGGTGTCGAGGTACATTGATGAGTATTGCCCACCACAACCGTGACCCCTGAAT
>JBIKZJ010000509.1:0-4284 GCA_044354755.1 Schlesneria sp.
GACGTCAAAGTGATTGCGTCCGTCTGGAACTGGCGGACCATGCCAGCCCGCTGTTGCGCGAATTCCTGCAATCCGCCGTTGCGATCGGCGATCACTGGGTGTTTACGGTCCCAGGACCACTCGATCTCGCTGCCTTTTTTCGATTAACCGATTTTCAAGGCTTCGATTCTCTGCGTTACGAGTCCTGGCCACCGAAACCGTCACCGCAAATTACGGGGGCCGAAACGCTGTTCGCCGCGATCTCGCAGCGGGACATTCTGCTCTATCACCCGTACGAGAGCTTTGATGCGGTGGTGCGGTTGGTGGATGAGGCGGCAGATGATCCGGATGTGCTGGCGATCAAACAAACCCTGTATCGGACGAGTGCCAAGAGTCCGATTGTGGCGGCACTGAAGCGTGCTGCACAAAAAGGAAAGTATGTGACCGCAGTTGTGGAACTGAAGGCACGCTTCGATGAACAGCGAAATATCGATTGGGCTCGTGATCTGGAGCGGTCGGACGTGCAGGTCGTGTATGGCGTGAAGGGGCTGAAAACCCACGCCAAGATCAGTCTGATTGTCCGCCGTGAGCCACAAGGGATTCAGCGGTACGTTCACTTTGGTACCGGAAACTACAACGAGATCACCTCCCGGATTTACAGCGATGTGAGTCTGATGAGTTGCAACGAGGATCTGGGAGCGGATGCCACCGCGTTTTTTAATGCGGTGACGGGATACTCACAGCTCCAGCGGTTTCGGCAGATCGAGATGGCCCCGGTGGGACTGCGGGAAAAACTGATCGAAATGATCGAAGCGGAAATTGATCGCAAAAAGGGTAATCCGAAACAAAAGGCGCTGATCATTTGTAAGCTGAACGCCCTGGTCGATCCGCAAATGATCGAGGCACTGTACGCCGCATCGCAAGCGGGGGTCAAAGTCCGGCTGAATATTCGGGGTGTCTGCTGCCTGCGTCCAGGAGTTCCCGGCCTGTCGGAAAACATCACCGTCACCAGTGTGATCGATCGCTTCCTCGAACATGCTCGCATCCTGTACTTTTATCATGGGGGGGACGAACGGTTGTTCATTTCGAGTGCCGACTGGATGCCGCGAAACCTGGATCGTCGAGTCGAACTGCTGATCCCTGTCGAGGATAAGGCGTGTCGCCGAAATCTGATTTCCATTCTGAAAACCACCCTGGCGGATAACGTCAAAGCCAGAAAACTGTTGCCCAGCGGCCGCTATGAACCGGTACGAGTTTCGGATTCGGCGGAACAGGTTCGCAGCCAGGAGGTGTTGTACCGGCGCACGGTCGAGGCGATCGAGGATGCCTCGCGTGCCGCACTGGCGACCTTTGAGCCACTGCGGGCCGCCGGGCACGACGACTGAGTTGCGTCAGAGTGTTGCACCTCTGATACGGAAATCTGAGACAGAAATGGGAGTGTACCCGAATTGAGTTGCCATCACCGACACGAATCCCGGCATTCGCATCGTGGAGGATGCGGTGTGCGGGTGCGAGCAAATAACGCATTCACGGGGCTGCGGCCGGAAGGCTTTCCGGCTGTTGAGTTTGGTGGGGGGTGTTTTTCCCGAGGCCCGCTGGAACCCATCACTCGGCAGACCGGGGGACGACGACGAGGTGACGGCTGCAGGGTTTTGATGATTCTGCTGATCACCCTGGCTCAACTTGGCCTTTTCGGAGCCGGAACGGTGGGTGCCGCACCACCCAAACCGGCTGTTGCACCGGGTGAGTTGGGACAAGAAGTCAACCCCTTTATCGGAACTGGTGGTGTCCCTTATTTGTGTGGCAATAACTTTCCGGGGGCTACCGTTCCGTTCGGAATGGTAAGGCTCAGTCCGGATACGGTCTCGCCACTCGGCCCACGCGCGACCAATTCGTCTGGCTATTATTATGGCGATTCGCGGCTGCTCGGGTTCAGTCATACGCGACTGGCGGGGACCGGAGCGACCGACGGGGGGAATTTTCTGGTGATTCCCTGTACCGCCGAGACGGCAGCGGCGAGTCGCCAGGGATTGAATGTGGCCTATTCGCATCAACAGGAAACGGCGTTTCCCGGTTACTATGGCGTCGAATTGGCTCGGCTGGGACTTACCGCAGAACTGACCGCCACCTCGCGCGTAGGTTTACATCGCTACACCTTTGCGGGAAAACAGGCCCCCCAGCTCTTGATTCAGGTGACGAGTGTTCTGGGCAAGGGTTCCAGTCGGTTGGGGGAAGTCCGGATTCTTCCCGAGGGAGCCGAGGTCGAAGGGAGCGTGCAGACGTTTGGGACGTTCTCAAAACGTTATGGGGGATTGAAGGTCTATTTTGTCGCCCGTTGCAATCGGCGAATTCAGGATTTTGGGACCTGGTCCGGTGCGACGGAACACCGTGGCGAAGTGGTCGCCCAGGGTGATGACATCGGTGTGAATCTCGGTTTTTCCCGTGAAGAAATTCCGCAGGTGATCGAACTAAAACTGGCGATTTCTTACGTAAGCATCGCGAACGCACGTGCCAACCTCGATCAGGAAGCGGGCGAGCTGAATTTCGATCAGGGGCTCGCGGTCGCGGTCGCGGCTTGGGAAGAGAAATTGGCCCGGATCGAAGTCTCGGGTGGTTCCCCGCGTGAGCGTCGGATTTTCCGCACCGCGCTGTATCACTCGTTGCAAATGCCCACGCGGTTTCAAGATGTGAACCGTGAGTACCTCGGCTTTGATCGTCAGGTGCATCGCGCCGAAGGCTTTGACTATTATACCGATATGTCGCTCTGGGATACGTTTCGGACGGTCCATCCCTTGTTCAACCTGATCGCACGATCTGAGCAGCGGGATCAGATTCGGTCGCTGCTGAAAATGGGTGAGCAAGGGGGGTATTTGCCTCGCTGGCCCGCTGGGGGTGGCTACACGAATTCGATGTTTGGAACGCCAGCAGACATGATGATTACCGAGGCATATCTAAAGGGGATTCGCGGCTTTGATGCAGAAGCGGCCTATCGTCTGATGCGAAAGACGGCGACAGAGCCGGTTCCGGAAGGCTCACCCTTTTCCGGTCGGGCGGGGATCGAGCATTATCTGAAATATGAATATGGTCCCGCCGATCTGATGAAGAAGTCGGTCGCCAGTACGATCGAATACAGTTATGCCGATCAGGCGATTGCGCGTCTGGCGGAGGGGCTGGGTCATGTGGACGATGCCAAACGATTTCAGCGACAGGGGGCGAGCTATCGGAATTTATTCAATCCCGAGACGCAATTTTTTCAGCCTCGCGATTCGCAGGGACAATTTTCGGATTTGTTCCAGCCCGAAATGTTGACCTATGTTGATTTCACGGGCAAGTACACGCATGCGTATGTGGAAGGGAGTGCCTGGCAATGGCGTTGGGGTGTCCCCGGGGATGCCGAAGCCCTTGTCTCTCTGTTTCGCAGTCGTGAGTATTTTGTCGAGCAACTCGAACAGTTTTTTGAGGGGTCACCGGCAGGGGTCGGGGTGAATCCGAATGCCTATTACTGGCATGGAAATCAACCTGATATTTATGCCGCATATCTGTTTAACACCGCTGGGCGTCCTGATCTGACGCAAAAATGGGTTCGCTGGATTCTGGAGACCAAATATGGGGATCAGGAAAACGGCCTGGACGGGAATGATGATGGAGGAACTCTTTCGGCCTGGTACGTTCTCAGCTCGCTGGGCCTGTTTCCGACGGCGGGGACAGACCGATACGAAATCGGGAGTCCGGTTTGGAGTCGGGGGGTCATCTGGCTTGATCAGCAGCAATCACTGACGATCCTTGCTGACAACGCATCGACTGAAAATCGGTACGTGCAGCGGGTATGGCTGAATGAGGTGGAGCTGAATCGTTACTGGCTCAGTCACGCCGAAATTGCCAACGGGGGGAGACTCCGGTTTGAAATGGGGCCGCAGGCGAGAGTTGGTCGCTAAGTTGGGGCTTTCTCAACCAAGCAGGTTGAAACGGACTTCAGCCCCCTGAGGATTCCCGACTTTTGCGACTGCAAGCATGAGATCAAGCGGAGTGATACAAGCAAAAGAGACCGCGTTCCCCTGGTGAGGGGATCGCGGTCTCTCAAGATTCGACGAGACATCGGGATTGCGACGGTGGAGTCGCAGGCGAATAGGGTGAGACCCAGCGGTGTTAAGCACTCGCCGTTGAAGCGGTCCGAACCCGCGCAAAAGTTTTGGCACCTCCGACGGAATCGTATGATGTCTGCCGAACGGGGCGGGTTATAAGTTGGGCAGGAATCTCGGGCAAGACTGATCTGGGGAAAAACAGTTTTCAGTGGGCCGTGGGCCA
>JBIKZJ010000134.1:0-14097 GCA_044354755.1 Schlesneria sp.
TATGACCAAAATCACTTGGCGTGGCCACGATCCCCTGCCCGAAGTGATGTTGCCACACCCGATTCACAATCACACGAGCGGTCAGGGGGTTGGCAGGATCAACCATCCACTGGGCCAAGGCGATTCTACGACCACTGGTCCCGGTTTCCAGCGGGGTAAACTGAGGCTGCGTGGCTGACAGCACCACGGGAACCGCCGGTCGCATTTCAGGCCCCCGGTTCGATGCTCGACCCGAGAGCAGCAAAAACGTTGCCGGGGGAGATGGGGTCTCTTCGAACTGGAAATAGCCTCGTGGCAAGTCGGGCGTTTCCCGACGAAGCTGCTGAATTTTTTCGGTGATCTCCGCCACTTGCTGTTGCCGCTCGGCAGGCATCGCCGCCATGATTTCCGCCTGCCATGCGTCATGATGTTTTTGGATCAGTTGCACTTGCTGCGGATTGCGATTTGCGGCCGGGGTGCGATAAGCGGCCACAGCTTCGACCGGAAGCTGACTTTTTTCTGCTTTTAACCATTCGATTTCGGTTAACGCTCGGAGCTCAGTCAGCATTCGATTCCGTTCGGCGATTTGCTGGTCGCGCAACGGAATGGCCACGAGGTCTGCTCGGGACGCCACAGGAATATCGCGGTCTTCGCGCCCGACATTGGGACGTTTCAGTGGCGAGAGTATTGCTGCCAGACTGTAGTAATCGACCATGGAAAACGGGTCGAATTTATGGTGATGACAACGGGCACAGCCGATCGTGATTCCGAGAAATGTCTGCGATGTCGTTCGCAACATATCGTCGAGTTCATCGGCCCGATATTGCGCTGCCTCCAAGGGGTCAACTTCATCCTGCCAGGCTCCCAAAGCATGAAAGCCCGTGGCGATGACGGTTTCCCGCGAACGATCACTCAGTTCGTCACCAGCCAATTGTTCCAGAACAAATCGATCATACGGCTTATCTCGATTCAGTGATTCGATCACATAGTCTCGATACCGCCAGACACTTGGCTTGGGACCATCTCGCTCGTAGCCGTTGGAATCCGCATAACGGACCAGGTCCAGCCAGTGGCGAGCCCAGCGCTCTCCATACCCCTGCGTCGCCAGTAACCGATCGATGAGCTGCTCGTAAGCATGGGGATTTGTGTCATTCAGAAACTGATCCTGCTCAATCAACGTGGGGGGAAGTCCGATCAGATCGAGCGAAGCACGCCTGAGCAATTGCCGGGAAGTTGCTTTCTGTCCCACGTCGACGTGGTGCTCAGATCGCTTCTGATCAATGAATGCATCAATCGGGTGCGTCGTCGAATTTGCACCCGCAATTTGTGGAACGGGAGGCCGTTGGACTGGTTGAAATGACCAGAAGTCGCGTGCTTCGTCGATGCGGATTGACTGCTCATGCAGACCCAGCTCACGGCTTTTGGGCCAACGAGCACCTGCGGCGATCCAGTCTCGAATGGTCTTGATCTCGTCTTTGGTCAGTGGACGATCGTGCTGATTCGGTGGCGGCATCTCTCCCGCCTCGATCCGCACCAATAACAGGCTTGTTCCCGGCGGATCGGTCGAGATGACCGGGCCACTTTCACCCCCACGTTTTGCCCCTTCGAGTACGGCGAGATTCAGTCCACCACTCGATTTGCCTTGATGATGACATTTCAGGCAATGATTAATCAGAATCGGGGCGACTTCCAATTCGAAGTCGGGAGTCGCTGCAACCGCGTTGATCGGAACCATCAACAAACTCAAAATCCAGAGCGGAATCCGCTTTCGATGAGCCGCATTCATTCTTCGATCCTTTACAGGACAAGCGTCGAGAGAAAGTTTTTTGCATTCCTGCAGGGAAATCAGCGAACCGAGAAATCCGAGCAACCGCGCCACGCAGAGAATCTGCGATCTGACGAGGGATTGCCTGATTTCGTGAACCTTTCACGGGAACGATTTGTTGGTATCCGCCGCTTTCGAATCGCGACCGATTCGCAACACACAGCGAAAACCGACATCGCTGTGTCCCTTGCCCATATCTTTCCCCTGTCGATTCCAGGAACTCCAATCACTACCACTTAAATTCCCTTTGACAACGCGAAGACTCATGTCCCGAACTCGTTTCGGTCCAGCCCAATTATGCGGAATGTCTTTCGTCGACGCAGAGGTCGCCTCGGTATGCGCCGTAGGAGAATAGAGGTCAGCACACCATTCAAGGGCATTTCCTGCCAGATCAAAGATTCCGTACGGACTTTTATCGGTAGGGACCACGCCTGTTGCCGTGATTGGCCGGTTCGACCATAACGCCCTCCCATCGCCCCACGGGGTACGGAACCCAAGAGGTCCACGCGTTCCCTTTTCAAACTCGGCCTCCGTGGGAAGTTCCATCCCAGCCCAGCGGGCGTAACCAACTGCGACTCCCCAGCTGACGCCAAGAACCGGAGTTTGCGGCGGCGCGGCGGGGTTCATCGGGGCCGGCGGGACCGTTTTTTTCTTTTCACGCTGGTCGACCCGATATTTCTCAAAGTCCCGCACCGTGACCTCGACCACCTCGAGATAAAACGAATCGATGTCAACAGAAATAGCGGGTTGGCTCTCGTTGGGACCCTCATTCGTGCCGATCATCCCCAAGCCTGCTGGGACGAGAGCCAGTTGCGCATCAGTTTTTGTACACAAAATCCGTAACGGCAAGCCCTCGGGGCTGTATCCGTATTCCTTGACTTCTTCAAACCCCGCTGGCAGAGCAAAGCCGGTTTTCCGTTGCGGATTAGGCTTCTGCTTGGTCGGAACCGGCACTCGAACTGAATCCAGGACAAATCGCGTCGAATCCAAACCCGTTTCTGCCACGACAACCAGAAACTGATCCGTTGGCAACGAACCGGAGGTCGCGTCAAGCTCAAAACGTTGAGCAGAATCCGACACCATGAATAAAGTCTTGGGGTCGGCATTCGCCGGAATCACAGATTTCTTATCGTGGGGCTTCGGCTTCAGATTTGGATTCGGATTCGGCAGATTGGGCTTTGGATTGGGTACCTGTGATTGTGGAGCGACGGGAACAGTATTCGTAACCGACTTGACCGCTGGCGGTGCTGCCGGTTTGCCACAACCCAGGATCAGCCATGATCCTGTCAGTAGCAGCGCCGTTCCCATGGACGTAGTTCGCATCATCGTGACTCAATAAACAGATTCACTCGCCAAGGCCAGAATAAGAGGGAATGTCAACCTGACAATGTTACCGAGGTGGGTCAAGTGTCACTTTAAAAACCTGTTCCTTTTTTTCACGGATCACCGTGAATTCAACGGCATCGCCAGGCGCAAACTTTCGTAAAGCGGCATCAAAATCGTCGAGATTTGTCACCGAATGCGGGCCAATCTTGATGATCCGATCCCCTCCTTTCAGCCCCCCCTTTTCGCCGGGACCGGCCGGTGTCACGCCACTGATGGCATATCCGGGTTCTTCGTTACCAAATTCCGGAATCGTTCCGACATAAGGCCGAGTTCCTCCGCGTGTCGGTGTTGCTGCGCCCTGGACTTCAACATACTCAGGTCGCTCAGGCTGCTCCACCGTGGCCGTGACCAGCGATTGAATCAAGTCAGCGACGCGCGCAACGCCTTCGAGATTGATTTTTTCCCAATCATCCGTCGGCTTATGATAGTCAGCGTGCTCTCCCGTAAAGAAATGCAGCACCGGAATCTTCTTGAGATAAAACGAAGCATGATCGCTCGGGCCAACACCTTCTGGCTTGAATACCAACTTGAAACCATTTTCACCGTTGAACTGTTTCAGTTCGGGTTCCCAGCGCGGACTTGTCCCCGTGCCGTACACAATCAGCTTCTCTTCCTTGAGTCGCCCCACCATGTCCATATTCATCATGGCGATCGTCGAATCCAGGGGAAACACCGGTTCTTTGCAGTAGCGAGCCGAGCCGAGCAGTCCGAGTTCTTCACCAGTGAAGGCAATAAACACCAATCTGCGTGGCGGTTTTTTCGTCTGAGCCTGTTTTCCGAAACGACGTGCCAGTTCAAGGAGTGTCACGGTCCCCGAGGCATTGTCATCGGCTCCGTTGTGAATTTCACTCGAACCGGGTGCCAGCGAATTCTGGCCCCCTCGACCAACATGATCGTAATGCGCCCCGATAATCACCGTCTCATTTGCCAGGGGCCCTTCGCCATCGATCACACCAATCACATTTGCGACATCCGCACGAACCTTTTCAATGGTCGCAGCTCCCTTGGCTGTCCAACCGGGGATCACAACCGACTTGGGTTTCAAATCCGAATCAATGGCGGCTTCGAGTGAGGCAAGATCGGTTTTCAGTGCGGCAAGGAGTTCGTTACAGGTCTTGATCGAAATGTGAAATGCGGGTGGAAGTGATTTATTGTCGCCATTTCCCGCGTAACCAAATTTCATCAGGGCGTCATCGTTCGCATTCTTGGCCGCTTCACGTAACGATTTTGCTTGATTGCTCGCTTCGGTTAACTTGAGTCGGGCCCCCTTCAGCTTTTCCTGATTCGTCTCGTTCGACTCGATCGACAGGTATTCCTCGGCAGCCTCAGCCACTTTCTCGTTGGCTTTTGACAGACCTTCCTGGCGGGTTTCCGCCCCCTTTTTACCGGCATAGGGGTCATTCACAAACAGTACGGCTGCCGCCTTGTGCGCGACAATGTTGTTCATTTTGGTCCGAAGATCCGCATGTCGAGAAACACCATGTGCCGCCCCAAGCGGGCTTTTGGGATCGTTCTGTCGCGGATTCCGCCGCATCACGATCACGACTTTTCCTTCGACGTTGATTCCCTCGAAGTCATCGTAAAGATCGTCTTTTGATTCGATCCCATAACCACAAAAAACGATTTCCCCTTGAAATGAACCACTTCCCGCGAACGAGCAAACTTCGACCTGTTCGCCGATTTTCAAGTCCAGCGTTTTTCCTTCGGGACCGATGAGCTGCAACGCGTTTGCTTCGCCCAATTTTGAGCCCGTCACCAAATCGAACTTCTGGAAGGCGTTCCCCTCGACACGGTCAACAGCCAATCCCGATTTGGCGAACTCGGCCTTGATGAACTGAGAGGCGACATTCAGGCCATTCGTACCGACGCCACGCCCCTCTAATTCGTCGGAGGCTAGAAACTTGATGTCTTCCAGCAGCCGAACCTTCACTTCAGGGACGACTTCCCCTCGCAATGTCAGCACGGAACTCAAGAGTAGTAAGCTGACTCCACCCGCAATGACGTTATACCGCAACATATTTGACCTTCACCCAGAGCCGATCGCGAAACCACACAAATTGTAAACCGAGACCGTGCTGAATTGTAGGGCTCGACGTCCAGATCGCGTTGATTCCAGAGACTTTATTCGAGATACAAAGCCGAATTGCCAATCAACAGAATCTGGCACAATTCGGACCAGGCACGAGTTCGTCCCTCAGAGGTTTCTCCGTATTCCTGACGTTGTTTTTCCAAAAATTGATTGACGAGTTCCAGGTCCGTATCCGTCGGTGGGTGTCCAGTCGTCCGCCGGAATAACTCGATCTGTCGCGCAGTATCACTCGCATTCCACTGTTCGAGCCGTTGTGCCAGATGGATCGATCGGGCGACGACAAATTCTGAATTTAATAGGCTGAGTGACTGCAGGGGCATGGTCGAACGAGGCCGCCGGGTACTGTTAAAAACGATACTCGGAGCATCAAAAACCTGCAGCAGGCTATGCACCTGCGTCCGTCGTTGTTGGAGGTAGAGGGATCGACGGCGAACACCGGGATGGTCTTCGGGAACGATCGTCTCCCCCTGTCCGGTCCGCGTCGTGGGGATGTAAGGACCATACAATTGATCGTCCAGGTCGCCGCTGGATGCCAGCAACCCATCCCGAATCGCCTCGGCGTCCAGTCGCCGGATGGGAAAGCGGGAAAGTCGTCGGCAATCTGCGTCAGATCGCCAGCGCGGATCCGCTGGCGAGGTCTCCTGCGTCAGCGAACTTTGTCGATATGCTGACGAACCGATGATCTGTCGCAGACTACTTTTCGTACTCCAGTCTGATCGAAGCGACTCGGTCGCCAGCCAATCCAGCAGTTCCGGGTGAGAGGGGACCGCGCCACTCAACCCAAAATTGTCTGCCGTCGCCACAATTCCCGTCCCGAAAAGATGTTGCCAGAGACGATTCACTTGGACACGAGCCACGAGACCTGCCCGCTTCGAGTCGGGCTCGGTCAGCCACTTGGCGAATGCCAGACGTCGTCCCGAGCCGCGCCCCACAGCCGTATCGTTCGTTCGATCATTCGCCAAAGGGGGCAACTTCGAGCCTGATTCCAGCACGGCAAATCCAGCAGGATCGACGGGGGCTCCCGGTGAGTTGTAGTTCCCTCGCTCGAAAACATGGACTTGCGGGATTTCATCAATCACATCCGTCGTCCAGGCAATTTTTCCGGGGCGTGAATTCGACAACGACACCAGTCCCTTTGACGCCGCCTCCAAGGGTTGTCGCCGCTGATTCAGCTCTTTGACAAACTCGGCCAGCGGGTCGAGCTCCTCTGACGGTACAAACGATTCCACCACGACCTGATCGACAATGAAACTCCGACCGCAGCAATACTCAAACCCAAATGCACCGTCGGGAAGATCGGTTTCCGCCAGCTTGATCGAGGGCTCTTCTGTGATCCCATCGACCAACTGCTGCAGCTGAAACTGGCCACCCCCAATATTGGTGACGCGAACCCCATAATTGCGACCGGGAACGTAACCCGTTTTTCCCAACGTCCCGGCATGTTTCGCGTCCGTGCCAGGATAGTTAGAATGGACTGCGGTCCCGGCGGAAGGATGGCCATCAATCAGCAGATTGCCCCCGCGCATGGCGCGATTCGACCGAAAATCATTCAGGGCCAGCAGATACCCGATCCGTTCCGCCGGGACCGAATGATCAATGCGGTTGTCGACCAGATCGAACGTGACCTGGATTGCGCCTCCCTGAATGTCCGGGGTCCAGTCAAACACCTGCCGGGTTGAAAGCGACTTATCCCCCGCTGGTCCACCCTCGCGGAGTTGTAATCGACCATCAACCATGATCGCTGCGGGGGGGTCACGAACATCCAGACGGACGGCGACCGTCCCCGCCAGCTGATCCCCTTCCGAGGCTTGGCCACTCCATCGCTCGACCAGCAAGTCCGTCGCACCATCAAATGGGTCCGAGAACACGATCTTTCCTCGGGGCCGATGGTCTCGTACCCAAGTCGTGATCTCCGATTTGAGTCGTGCGACATTGGTTTCAGCCTCGGCAAGCCGGGCTTGCCAGGTTTCGAATTCGTGGGGATGGCTGGCGTAAACGATTCGATCGTTGGGTTTCATCCATTGTTCAGGAGGAAACGCGGGGAGCAAAATCGCTTGAAAACGGTAGTAATCCTGTTGCGTCAACGGTTCGAACTTATGGTCATGGCATTTGGCGCACTGGATCGTCAGGCCGAGCAGTCCCGTCGAAAGATTCTGCATCGCTGTTTCAAGCACGGTATACCGATCGACGCGAACTTCGTCCGGATTGCCATCACTTTCACCAGAACCGTCCTGGCCATTCCGTACATAATGCGTCGCTTCCAACAATTCGATGGTGCTCGCCATCGCCGTGGGTTGCCCTGCCCCCGAGGCTGCGGTGACCGTTTCCCCAGATCGGGCCGTGACGTGGGCAAGTTCGTCCCCGGCGATTTGCTCGCGGAGGAATTGGTCAAACGGCTTGTCCGTATTCAAGGCCCGAATGACATAATCACGATAACGATAGGCCAGCGGTCGATCGGAATCCGCATTAAAATAGCCATTCGAATCAGCATATCCCGCAGCATCCAGCCAGACCTTTCCCAGTCGCTCACCAAAATGAGGCGAGGCGAGAAACCGATCGAGCATTCGCTCGTAGGCGTCCGGCCTCAAGTCCGAAACAAATTCATCCCGCTGCGCCGGAGTCGGGGGGAGTCCGATCAGATCAAAACTGACCCGGCGAATCTGCACAGAACGGTCCGCTTCGGGAAGATACTCTAATCCGTCGGTCGCGAGTTCCTGAAGCAGGAATTGATCTACTGGGGATGTTGCGGCAGGGAATATTGATTTCGGAATCAGGGGGTTGTTTCCGGCAGGATGTGCAGGATGTGGAGACAAAACTCGAAACGCCCAATGATCCGAGGCGTCTGCCTGGGTTTGTCGAAGCCCCGCAGTTCCTGCGAGAATCCACTGTTTGAGCACTTGTTTTTCGTCGGGGGACAGCGGGGCACCGGGGGGCATTTCCTCCGAGTTGACCCGCTGCCAGATCAGGCTCCCCTCGGCATCATGGGGCACGATCGCTCCCCCCTCGGTTCCCCCACGCAGCAGTCCACCTGCAGTCGAAAGATTCAGCTTTCCTTCTTGCTTGGCGGGGCCATGACACTTCACACAATGCCGTTTGAAGAGTGGCGCAATCTCACGATCAAATCGAGCCGGTTCGGCCCCCATCGCCGTGTCGACTGGCAAGGCCAGTAGGATCCCAAGAACAGCCACGAACGTTGAAGTTTGCATGTGAGACACCTTAAAACCGCAAATTCTTTCATCCGGGCTCATTCGTTCATCCGAACCGAACGGTCGAGAAGAATTCCGAGCGCTGCGAGTTTCACGCGAAGTGTTGAACGGGAAATCCCCAATAGTGTCGCTGCACGGCTGATATTCCCATCAACATGATGCAGCGATTCAACAAGCAAAATCCGTTCAATCTGCTGGATCACGTCGTCGTAGAGAGTTTCCGTTTTCAGCGAAATCTGTTGGTGAATAAATCGAAGTAGCCTGTTTTCCAATTGATCAATGTCAGTGGTGTTCACTGCGTCAGTGGTGTTCGCTGCGGGGCGGGGCAAAAGTGAATCGGACCGTCCAGGAAATGTCTTGGGGAGAAACTCAGACAACAGCACTGGTCCCGTCGCTTCGATGACAGCATGTTTGAGCACACTTTGTAACTCACGGAGATTCCCAGGCCAGGAATAATCGGCCAGTCGTTGCAGTGTGTCCGCTGAGACTTCTTGAACCGTTTTGCCCAATTCTTTGCTGAAGCGTCTCAGGAAGTACTCGATCAACAGCGGAAGATCGCCATTCCGCTCTCGTAACGGAGGCAAATGAATGGTGTAAACGTTCAGTCGGTAATACAGGTCACTGCGAAAGGTCTGGTGTTCCATCATTTCGGCCAGATTACGATTGGTTGCCGCGATCAGCCGAACATCGGTGCAGACCTTCTCGTGCCCACCGACTCGCTCGAACTGCTGATCTTGCAGCACGCGCAGGACCTTGGTTTGAGTCAGCGGTGTCATGTCGCCGATTTCATCGAGAAACAAAGTTCCCCCATGACACTGTTCAAATTTTCCGATCCGTTTTCGTTCTGCCCCCGTGAACGAGCCTCGTTCGTGCCCGAACAGTTCACTCTCGAGCAGGTTCTCGGGAATTGCGGCGCAATTAATCGCGAGAAAAGGCTGTTCCGCTCGCTTGCTGTACTGATAAATGGCCCGTGCGACCACTTCCTTTCCGGTACCACTTTCACCCAGAATCAGTACCGTCACACTTTGTCCGGCAACACGGCCGATTTGGCGATAAACCTCTTGCATTGCCGGGCACTGTCCGACGAGTTGATCGCCATCGTTGGTTAGCGGATTGGCTGCAATCGTCGCAGATCTTCTCGACATTCGTGATGACACCAGCGCCCGCTCAACCACCATCTGCACCTCGTCGACTTGCAGCGGTTTCAACAGGTATTCAAAGGCCCCTTTCCGCATGGCCTCAATCGCCGTATCCGCAGTTCCTTGCCCGGTCATCAAGATTACCGGAATCTTTGGGTCCAAGGCATGGAGATCCTGAAGCAGTTTCAATCCAGTACTGTCCGGCAACCGAATATCGGTAATCACAACGTCAAACGACCCCTGACGAAAACGCTCGATCGCCTCTTTCGCCGTGGTCGCCGTCGACAACGAAAACGATTGCTCCGCAAACGCATAACGAAAACACTCCAAAATCAAGATGTCATCGTCGATGATCAGCAAATTGGGGAGTGATTGCATTTTCATTCCATCTGTTTCATTTTGAGGCAAACTGAATCGCTGTGGGTAAGTGTATCGCATTTCGCGCATTGCAAAAACCCATTGACCCGCCCATTGGCTCTGAAAAAAACAGAGAATGAGATTCGACCGCCAGATTGATTCTGGCCTGAGGCTGGGAATTCATCATGATACGTGTCCCGAACACAAAAAACCATAAGATTTTTTATTTTTTTAAGGTATTCCTTTCGAAAACTCTAGCGAGGGTGTGTCGTGAGCGTCTGGGTTAGGGTCTCGAGCAACTGACTGTCCGTGTAAGGCTTGGAAAGAAATGCGGCGGCACCTCGCTCCATCACCTCGGTTTCTCGTTTTGCGGTCCGCAGGCCGCTACAACTAATGATTTTTATTTGAGGATTGATTTCGAACAGCGCGTCCATGGTTTGCAGCCCGCTGAGGCCCGGCATCATCATATCCAGCAAGACTGCGGAAACCTGATGATGGTATGCTCGATATTTGGAAATCGCGGACATCCCATCACTGGCCATTAACACGCGATAACCCGCCGCTTCTAAAACGCTGCCAGACATCGACAGGATTGCCTCTTCATCGTCCACCAGCAGGATGCAATATCCTTGACCTGATTCGATCATCGTGGTCGAGGCCGAGGCCGCGAAAGCTTCCAAGTCCGGTGCAGCCGGAAGATAAATCGAAAACTTGGATCCGCGACCCACTTCGCTGTAGACGGTAATGAATCCTCCGTAACTTTTGACAATCCCCTGGACCGTGGCCAAGCCCAATCCGGTCCCTTTTCCAATCTCTTTCGTCGTGTAGAAGGGGGTGAAAATCCGATCCAGCACTTCATGGCTCATCCCCATCCCCGTATCGGAAACCGAGAGCAACAAATAAGCCCCCGGTTCGGCATGCGGATGAATTTGGGAGGCATTGCCATTCAGTACGACGGATTCCGCCTCGATCGTCAAGACGCCCCCATCCGGCATTGCATCACACGCATTGATACTGAGATTCATCAGGATTTGTACGAGTTCCGTCGAGTCTCCCAGCACCACGGAACCATTCTCGGCCACGTTTGTCTGGATTTCCACGGACTTGAGCAATGTATGTTCCAGTAACCCACGTGTTTCGCGAATGATTTGACTGATTCTCACAGGGGCCTGCTCGCCTCGGACCCCTCCGGCAAATGACAGGAGTTTTTGAATCAGGGCCGCGCCGCGTTGAGCACTGGCCACCATCGTATTGAGCAAGGGTTGAGGATTCGTGGGTGCCCGGTCACTGGACAACAGATTGGCCCCCATCAGAATTGGGGTGAGCACATTGTTTAAATCATGCGCGATACCGCTTGCCAACGTACCGATGCTCTCAAGACGCTGGCTACGATGGGAATACTGTTCTTGCTTTTTTCGAATCGTCAAATCGATATCAACACAGAGATAACCTTTAATCGCACCGGAACGACGCAGGAGGGCGGTGCGACGATGATCGACAATCACGCGCTTTCCAGAGCGAGTATTCATCGTGACCTCACCAGACCAGAAGTGATGCTCGTTTGTCGCACTCAGGACTTCCGCTAATTTTTCCGCATCAAACTGACAGATCAAGTCGTTGGCATTGAGCCCCACGGCCTCTGCCGCAGTCCAGCCGAAAAGTCGAGTTGCACCCTGATTCCAGTACGTAATCATTCCGTCGAGGTCGATGATCCGGACGGCATCGGAAACCTGATCCAACATTTGCGACTGTTGTTCGATTTGTTCCCGATACTTGACCGCCTCGGTGACATCTCGCAAAATCACTGTGTAGATTCGCTGGTTTCCCGTGCGGTTGTGGGAAATCGACGCTTCGATCGGAAACTCTTCACCAGAGGCCCTGAGCGCCATCACGGTCCGCTGAGCACTCATTCGTCGTGTTGGTTTTAACTCGCGACCGAATTGCTCAACATATTGCCAATGTTGCGACGCAAATTGCGGCGGTATCAGTCTGGAGATCGGTTGCCCAATCATCTGATCAGCCTTCCAACCGAAGATCAATTCCGCAGCCGGGTTAAACAAAATAATTTGTTGCTGTTCGTCGATGGAAATGATCCCATCCATCGCGGACTCGATGATGGTCCGTACCTGAATCTCGTCATCCTGCTGTTCCCCACCCGGCGGATGCTGTTCAGTACGATTTCGTAATACGATCAGCACCGCGATGCTTCCATCCAATTGAGGAAGGGGGCTGGCATAAATCGCCACGGAAATCTGTTTTTGGTCACGCCGGTGAATGGGAATTGCGACCGGATGTTCCTGTTGGCCACTCGAGATCACCCGCTGAAAAAAAGGTTCGAGCGACAGTCGTGATTCGGGGGGCATGAAATCCCACAGTGAAACTTGGGATAACTCGGCCTGATCCGTGATGCCCAACATCCGCAGACAAGTTTCATTGGCAAAGGCAATCTGATCCTGATGGTGAATCATGACCGCATCGGGAATCAGCGCAATCAAATGCCGAAAAGGAATAAGGCTATCGAGAAAAACAGCGGACTGACCAATATTCGATTCGACCATCAATTTGCCACCTGAAAAAATTTCGCCAGCAAAAACAGAAAAAATCGAAAAAAAAGAGACGAGTCGCGAACGTTCTAAGGAAAAACATCCGGCACGGACTGGGTGAAATCAGTTTTCTGAATTGCGGCACGGAGCATGCTGTTGCTAATGGTAACACAAACGAAATCTTCAGCAAACCAAATCTTGAATTGAGTTTTCATTCACGAGTACGCAGCGACCAGAAACAGGAAAGTGAAAAATGCAAAAACAATCGATTGCCGAGCCTTCTTTTCAGGACCGGGCCAGAATGATTGTCGCGGCGGTACGCCATTCGCCCCTCAACCGCAACATCAGTCGCCGAACTCGTCAACACGCGAAAAATAGCCTTCGGACACTGAGGTTGCATCCCAGGTTCACCACCGACGGGCAAAATGGAGAGCCAAGGTTTGAGGCCAGGTTGTTATCGGTTCGTTCACAAGCGAGCCAAGCAGAGGTCGTTCCCCTGTCTGGCGTTGCTGGTTCGGATCTCAGCAAACAGGTCCAGGCCGAGTTTCGGGCCTCGAGTTACCCTCTCAGTGGGATTCGTTGCACTTCCGACGGGCAAACGCTGACGCTGTCCGGCACGACAACTCGCTACCATTTCGTGCAAATTGCCATCGGTGCCGCTCGGCGTCTGTGTCAACACGGCAGCATTGATTGTCAGATTCAGGTCGTTCCATCGCCGGGGGAATGAACCAACCTCAGGATTCACCCGTCCACCCGCAGCGGTGAAGCGAGCGAGTGTTTTCCCGGAAAAGCAACCGTACGAAAGACACGAGCGATTTCGCTTGTCCTGTTTTTTGGGAGAGGGATCGGCCAGCCCTCTCATCATGGAGAGGACGTTCGTTCTCTGAGGAATTCTGGCCCGCTCAATGTCGCCTGTCGTCACGCTCGTCTTCACAACGCTCTTCCCAACAACGCTCTTCCAAAAGTGGAACCCGCATCATGGATCTCGCGATTCGTCGGATTTTGTTTCCCACCGACTTTAGTCCGGCTGCCCGCCAAGCCCAGGACTATGCCTTGTCGCTCGCCGAGCAGTTCCAGGCAACACTCTATGTGCTGCATGCGATCGAAAGTCCCGTCTTGCCAGTGCACGGATCGCGGTATTCGTGGGCGGTTCCTGATGACGTTTTGCCCCGGCTGATGGAGCAAGCGGAACTGGAGTTGGCACTCGCCTTTCCCAATGAGGGGGTCACTTCCATCGACCACCCCATCATACGAGCAATCAAGGTGGGCCATCCCGTCATGACGATTCACGATTTTGCGAAGGAACACCAGATCGATCTCATCGTGATGGCCACACATGGTCATCAAGGAATTTCTCATCTCCTTCTCGGCAGCGTTGCCGAGAAGACGGTCCGGTTGTCGACCTGTCCCGTGCTGACAGTACGTCCGAATGCCCAAAAAATTCCTCTCTAAAAAAGTCTCAGTGCGAATTCGTCAGCACCCTGAAACGAAAAGGACACCCTTTCATGAACTGCATGACATTTAACCGTGCACAAAAAGCCAGTTTGCTCGGCCTGTTTTCTCTCGTGGTCGC
>JBIKZJ010000510.1:0-4279 GCA_044354755.1 Schlesneria sp.
ATCAGCACGGCGACGCGACGCAGAAACGCGAGCCAACTTTCGAGAAAACCAAGCACGACATTCCAAAGCAGACAACCAGTTAGGGATTACCATGAGTGGCTTTCCGGGGTGGTGTGTGAATCGACCGCAACTTAACGCTGATGGTGAAAACAGTGATCGTCAACCAACACAGTTCCGTGATGAGGCGTTGGGGAAAATCTTGCACTTGCTGGCAGCAATTGTCAAGATTCCGATCTCGGACTCAAGCGGTTTTCATCAAAACCGCCGACAGACAAATTTTGCCGGGTTCACTGCCGGATGCCAACGCTTCGGAGTCCTTCGTGATTGGCTTCTGATGAGATAAAGGGAACTATTCCTGTTGTTTTAATGGGCAAAAAATCAACGAGTCGGAGGTCTATCGTTGACCTCGTTGCGGCTTGATCGCGTTTTCCGGCAGCGAGATCACGAAAAACGTGTGATTTCTTGCCCGTTGAGATGCTTTCGCCCCCTCCCGCTCCGCCGTCAGTTTCCGTACTGTCTCGGCCAATCGCAATGATTGTAATGTCCCCTAGTGCCCTGAGCTTCCTCGTGTCCTGCGCTTGCAGAAAGGAATCCATCACTCTCCCACTGACGGCCAGCCGTCCGTCAAATAAACCCCTTTCAAAGTCTTGAAAGAGATTTTCAGCTGCCGCCTGCTACGCGAATGGAATCAAGTGCTCTGCGGGCCGCGCGACAATTTCAATCTGGAAATCCTCGAATTGACCTTTCGGCTCCCGTCCAGTATTCTTGCCGAGAGAAGAGACAGATTTTGATAAACGCAAAGGATCATCAAATAGCCTGTTTTTTTGTAAATTCGATTTTAATTAATTTCCCTCAGTTCATTCCGCAAGTGCGGTCACACCCGTTTCCAAATCAAAGGTTCTCGGCCACCGCCGGGTTACGTTGAACCTTGACCCAAAGAAACTCGTAAGGAATGCAATTCTCATGAATGACGGCACAGGATTAACGCTGCGGGGATCGACCTCAGGTCGTCGCTTGCCTGGTCTCGGCCTCCTGTCTTCTGTGTTCTTTCTGTCGGGAGCAGTCAGTCTGGTCTATCAAGTTGTGTGGCAGCGTCTGCTGACCCTCTATTACGGCGTGGGACCGATTTCCACAACGTTGATCGTATCTGTGTACATGCTCGGTTTGGGAATTGGTGCTCTCGTCGGCGGCCAGGTCACTCCGAAGCTCCGAAAGCTACTCGTGCTGTACATGGTGATTGAACTCGCTCTGGGTCTGTTCGGAATGGGTAGCCCCTACCTTCTGATCTCCATTGGACGGATGACGGCTGGGTTCGACTACACGGCGGCTTTCTTTTGCATGTTCAGCCTCCTCTGCATCCCAACCATTCTGATGGGGATGACGCTACCATTGCTGGTGCAGATCTTTGCCTGTCAGATTCACGATTTCCAGCACAACGTGTCATTCTTGTACTTCATCAATACACTCGGGGCAGCGATGGGGGCGATATTGGCAAGTTTCGGCCTGATTTCGTTCATTGGTCTTGACGGTGCCGCATATGCTGCTGCTGCAGGCAACTTAATTCTGGCTGCTCTCATTTTCGTTGTGTCGCGAGTTCAGGTCGGAGACGAACTGCCTGTCCGCCCGGCAATTGATTCTCTTCCCAACGAGAGTCTTGGCCGATTTGCCTTTGCTGCGGTCTTTGTGACGGGATTCCTGGCTCTTGCCTATGAGATCATCTGGTTTCGAATCGCAGGCGTTCTGATCAAAGATACATCGTATGCTTTCTCGAGTATCCTGGCGGTCTACCTGGTCGGCGTCGCGTTCGGCAGCAAAGCCATGGACTATTGCCTGCGCAGATGGCCCAATCTCAGTCGTAGAAACCTCTTCTTCGTAGCGCAAGCGCTGATTGGGTTATATGTCGTGGGAAGTGTCTCTGTATTCCCTTTCCTGGCTAGAAACACTCCTATCGGAGTGTTAGTGCAGAGGTCTTTCAGCATCAACCTACACCCCACTCTTCCTTCTCTCTCGGGTGGATTTCCTGAAAATATTTCCAAATTGTGGAGTTGCGTTGACATTTTCGTATGGCCCGCGTTCTTCTGCCTTGTTCCTACCTTGTTGATGGGGGCGACGTTTCCGTTGCTTTCGGTGCTGGCTGGCAGTTCTGAAGGTCGAGAAGGCCGGATTGTGGCGAAGCTCTATTTCTGGAACATCCTTGGCAACGTCGTAGGAGGGCTGGGGGCAGCATTTTTTCTTTTGCCGGTGCTTGGCACTGAGCGTGCCATTCTAGCCCTTTCGTGTGTCGGGGTCGCTTTTCTTTTCGGCGTGCGCAACATCGGACATATTCAAGTCTCTCAACTCGTCCGGTGCACTGCTTCCGCGGCAGCCTGCGTTGTCGCCGTCTGTTTAGTTCCAGGCGCCGGCAATCTGTATAGAGCCATTCATTATCCCCCGGGGCCTAACTACGAAACTTATCTGACCGAGGGGGGCGAGGGGGTGGTACTGACTTACGTGAAGGGCGAAAAGGTCAGTATGTACATTGGCGGGTCGTCGCACGGAGGCCGTCCTCTCTATATCTTCAACCATGAAGCGATTGACGCGATGTCGTATGTGCCCACCCCCCGACGGATTCTGGTCATCGGATTCGGAACCGGGTCGATCGTTGAGACCGTCCTCAAGACGCCGGGCGTTGAAAGCGTCAGTCTCGTCGAACTGAACAGGACCGTGCTGCAGAATCTGTCCGGTGTGCCTCTGTTTGCCGACATGTTGCGGGACAGCCGACTCAACATCATTATTGAGGATGGCCGTCGATACTTGCTGCAAACTGACGTACAATTTGATGCGATCTTGATTGATCCGCTGCGGACAACCACAGCGTATAGCGGGAACCTCTACTCGCAGGAGTTTTTTGCTCTTGCAAAAAAACATCTCAAACCTGATGGTGTCTTCATGGTGTGGTTTGACGAATATGATGTGTTCCCCAGGACTATCGCCAGCGTCTTCCCACATGTCCGCTTATACAAGAATTTCGTGCTGGCGTCCGCATCCCGGATGGGCCTGCGTAACGAGGAACGGCGTACTGCGATCCTGGCATCGTTTTCGGACGAATACAGAATGGGTATCGAGTCGATCAACGACACGGGGAAGGAACTCGCGATCTCTCAACTACCCACAACTCTTCCTGTGAATACCGATCTCAAGCCCGTGACGGAGTACTACCTGGGTCCCGAAATACGGCGTCGCATTCTCGCAACGGCAAATCGCTTGTTTGGACGGACGGTTGAGCGGAATCCAAGCCAGTAGCATCTGTCGCAATCTCTGGCCAA
Organism: Schlesneria sp.; assembly: GCA_044354755.1. Classification (GTDB taxonomy): domain Bacteria; phylum Planctomycetota; class Planctomycetia; order Planctomycetales; family Planctomycetaceae; genus Schlesneria. Next base: position 3,306 of record JBIKZJ010000510.1, read on the forward strand.
CACGCGCGTGGACCACTACGGTCTCTACCCAGCGCGGACGTTTTGGAAACGGGGATAAGTCCAATTAACGACCAAAAGCCAACGTTTAAAAAGCAGTTTCATTTTCAAAATCCGCGCCAAGACAATTTCGTGAACCATGGGGACATGGTTTTCGCTTGAAAATCCATGGTGAATTCGCTGAAGTTGTTGGGATGACCGATTTTGGCTTCGTTTGATTTGGAGCGGAATGATGGCGTGGATGGCTTGAGCGAAAGCGTTTCCGCCTGATGAGCTTGTGGGTAACCGTTCACAGCGAAGTGAGGGGGACGGGGACAGTTTTCCCGGCAAAACGATGAGTGAATGGCTTGAACGATTTGGCGGATCTTCACTTGGTCGCGGGAAAAATGAGCCAGTCCTCGAGCTGTGAACGGTCATAGTTTTCGGTTGTGCATGTGATGAATGAAGGACTTTTCCGTTTTTCGTGCGCATCAGCCTGGATCGAGTCAGTTCAGGATTTCGGCAAATCCTTCGCAACCTTGCCGATCATCGCGAGACGATCCATGTCACACGGAGTCGAATTTCCGGCTTTGTTCATTGCATGCGCCCCCCGTGTCCGCGAGTGATTGCCAACTTCTGAGTCGCATCGAGTCGAGAAAAACGGACGTAGGCAAATTGACGATCCCCTCGCTGGACAATAAATCAACGAGGCGAAGGGCTTTTGCGGGCCTCGTTGCGACTTGATCGCGTTCTCTCACATTTTCCGGCAGCGAGATCACGAAAAACGCGTGATTTCTTGACTCTTGAGATCCTTTCGCCCCTCCCAATCCGCCGCCATTAGCCGTACTGACCCGGCCAACCGCAATGATTTTAGCGTCCGCTCGTTTCTCTCTTGAGTTCGCACGACTCAAAAAACCTCTCGGGAATAACCGGCTGTTCGTCCACACGCTCGAAGACTTCTGTCGCACGTGTTTCTCTGGGTCCGCCTTCCCCAGGAC
>JBIKZJ010000135.1:0-14011 GCA_044354755.1 Schlesneria sp.
GACGGCATTTGACCTCTCGACGTTGCCCTGGCCACTCTGGCTCAAAGCCCAATCGATTGCCGCTTCCATCAACCTGTTTTACTGTGGTCAGCAAGAGACCATTGTTTCGTCGTTTTTTTCCCTGCCACTGCGAAAACGCTGCAAGAACGTCACGTCCGTCGGTGTGCTGCTCAGGCGGGAACTGATGCTCGCCGCGCCGCGCGATGAGCAACATTTGCTCGTCTATCTTCGTCGGTTTGCTCCACCCCGCCTCATGGCGGCGTTACGGGCTTGCGGTCGCGACGTATTCATTTACGGACTCGGTGATCAACCTCGTGACGGAAATCTCTGTTTTTTTGACGTGGATGAATCCGGCTTTATTGATGATTTAGTGAATTGCCATGCGTTGATTACGAATTCCGGAAATCAACTGGTGGGTGAGGCCTTGTCGCTGCGGAAACCGGTGCTCGTCATGCCAGAGGAGGGGAATTTTGAGCAAGCGGTGAATGCCCATTTTCTCACGAAGACGGGTTGCGGGATCGGATACGATGCAAGGTCATTCACGGCGGATGATTTGTCGAACTTTCTGGAACAAGTACCCGAATTGCGACTCCGGATTAACCCCGATTCGGTCGTCGGTAATGGCCGAGCATTTGAGGCGATCCGTCGTTACTTGCCCCCTCCTGTTTCTCGCCCGACTGAGGACGCTGAGATCGCGAGATTGACTCGAGTCGGTTAATTGACCCCCGTTTGTTTTGCTGGAAAGTTGGATATCGTGAATCGCATTTTTTCTTTCCTTCGCAGTGTTTATCGGAATCGCAATGATCTGGTAGACCAACCCCGATTTTTAACGTATACCGTCACATTTGGGTGTAATGCCCGTTGCATTATGTGTGATTCCTGGAAAATGCCCGCGAAGGGTGATCTGACCCTGGATGAAGTGGACCGGATTTTCGCTCAATTGCCGGTCATGGATGCCGTCCGCCTGACGGGGGGAGAACCATTCGTTCGTCGTGATTTTGCCGAGATCGGGGCGATCGTGCAAAAGAGGCTGAAGCCGCTGGTCTTACATATCACGACCAACGGCTTTCTGACCGATCGGATTGTTTCGTATTGCGAACAAAGAGACCGCAGTGTCCCGCTGCAGATGCTGGTTTCGATTGACGGTGTCGGCGAAAAACACAATACCGTTCGTGGCAGTAGTCACGCTTGGAATTCGGTGATGGAGACGATCAAAGTTCTTGCACCGCGACAAAAAGATCTGCGACTTCGTTTGGGAGTCAATCAAACCATCGTGGATGCAGAAGGGGCAGAGCATTATGAAAAATTGAAAGAGGTGCTCCGACCCTTTGGCGTCCATAATAATGTGGTCATGGCGTATGACATGAGTGCCACATACAACATGGAAAAGAATGTGGATGTGGCGCCGACAGAGATTGGCCAGTTCTCGACATTTGGCGAGTTTACCGAAAAAGCCCTGCAGGATTTACTCGATAGCGTCGAGCAGGATTTGAAATTCCTCAGTTTTGGCGAGCGGATGGCGAAGCGTTACTACCTGCAGGGAATCCGGAATCGTCTGCTGAAGAAACAGGGGACGCCGAATCCAAAATGCGTGGCGCTGAATGCTCATTTGCGGATTTTTCCCAACGGAGACGTCCCCACCTGTCAGTTCAACAGCAAGACGATCGGAAATTTGCGAGAACAGCCCTTTCAGGAAATCTGGTCCAGCCTCGCCGCCAATGAGCAACGAGCATGGGTCAAAAAGTGCCCCGGCTGCTGGGCAGAATGTGAAGTGCTCCCCAGCGCGATTTATACTTTAGATCTGCTCAAGCCGAGATTGGCCAAATAGGCTTTACCCATTCGCTGTGAAAGAGAAGTCGTCACCGGCAAGGATGCCGGTGCCACGCTTGACGGGTAACCGTTCACAGCGGGGGGACTGGCTCATTTTTCCCGCGACCAAGTGAAGATCCATCAAATCGCTCAAACTATTCACTCATCGTTCGCCGAGAAAAGTGTCCCTGTCCCCCCTCACTTCGCTGCGGGATGGCCTGCGGATTGGTCGGGTTTATGCCTCGACCCCCAGCAACTGGCAGGCCGATTCGTAGCCGGGGGCCCGGAAACCGTGTTTGTCATCCCGGTTGAATCCGTATTCACTCGCCGTGACGCGCGCTAAGGCCACTGCATGATAGGCCGCCACAATCAGGCCCGTCACCGCGTGACGGGATTCGGTCACGCGCGCCATATTCCGGCAGGCATTCGTTGCATCGGAAGAATGAACTCCCGCCGCATCGCCATGACTCCGCACGTTGTCGGCCCCTTGACGCAGCACATACAGGTTTGAGGCGAGCGAAATCGCCTCGCCCACCATTTCGGGATCGATCCCTTCCGCCAAGGCCGCCGCCGCGGCTTCGGCAGCTCGTTCACGCGGTCCCTGGTAAATCACGTTCGCCAGTTCCTCCACCGCCGCATCACCGGGGTCGCGTTTTCCCAATGGCTTCCCTGCCAGCTTGAACTGGTCCAATAAGTCGTCCTGAATCGCGGGCTGCGGGGCGTTCAAGAGATCCCGCGGCGAATTCCCCACCGAGGCGAGCAGCTTCTCCCCCGCATCACTCTCGACATGGCGGCAGGCGTCGCGGACCTGCACGCCTACATCACCCCCAACAGGCACATCACCCCCAACGGGGAAATGTTCGGCAGCATGCTCGGCCCGATGGAACGCATCCAACGCAGCTTGAGAAGAACTTCCCACATTCAGGTACGGCATGGCGGTATTAAAGAAAGGATTCTGTGGACTTAAAAAAGTGGTCCGCTGGCATTTTTCTGCGAAAAAATCGCTCTGGTCGCAATCCAAAGCTTTCGTTAGGATCCCCCTCCGATGCCGACCCCGGTGACCGTATGCTGCCTGGTTCCGGTGTCGATCATGGATGACTGACGCCACCGTTCAGGATGAACGCCTTCATGCGACTGATCTTTCGATCCCCTATCGTGCTGTTGACTCTGTTCTCGTTACTGAGCATGACCTCGCTTGTCGTTGCGCAGCAGGGAAAGAGGCCGGCCCCACCCGCAGCCAATCAGCCATCCACGGCCAATACACCGCCAGGGCGCGCCAACATTGGCAAGCCACCTGCAGCACAGCCCGGTGCGGAAGAACCTCCGGTCCGACAGGCGAGCGAAAAGAAAGCCCGTCCCGCTCCGCAGGATTTCGAGGTTGATAAGCTTTCCCCCGAGCTGGAAAAGATACTGGCCCGCTGGGAAACCGAATCAGCCAAAATCAAGTCGCTGCACGGTCGACACTCACGCAGTGAATTCAACAAGACCTTCGCCGTCGAAAAAGTCTCCGAAGGAGAATTCTTTCTGGAAACACCCGACAAGGGTCGGATTGATATGATCGCCAAAGCACCGAAAAAAGACGAAGTCAGCTCACGTAAGGACGCAGAAGGAAAGCCATACGAACTCGAAAAAGGTTCGTCAGAACGGTGGATCTGCACCGGTGAAGAAATCCTGTCGTTCAACGAAGACGACAAGACCTATTCCCGCGAAGAATTGCCAGAAAGTCTGCGCGGCAAGAACATCGTCCACAGCCCCCTCCCCTTCTTGTTCGGCATGAAGGCAGAAGAAGCAAAAAGCCGGTTCAATATGTCACTGATTTCGGTCGGAAAGGATTCCGTCAAACTGAAGGCGGTCCCCCGCATGGATAACGATCGCCAAAATTACCACGAAGCCTGGATCATTTTGGACACGAAACGCTTTATCCCGACGGCGGTGCGACTGATCGACCCGAACGGACTCGAAACGGTCTACATGTTCAAGGACATTACGATCAACGACGGAAATTTTGGCACGCGGATTGTGGCCCGTTTCCGGGGTAACCCCTACAAACCAAGCCTCGCAGGCTACAAGCGGCATATCCCAAATGAAGTCGAGCCCGCTTCGAGCAACGCGCCACGCGATGGGAAACCACAGACGCGACAGGCAGGTGGCCCAGTCGGTGGAGCCGGCGCACCGAAACGCGCTCCGAATGAAGTCCTCAGCGATCGACCCCAGCCACCGCGCACCACAGCGGTTCCTCAGCCCGGCAAGAAATAGGATCCCCCCAGTCTCGGGTTTTCCGATTTGCCAAGTTGCCTCGACGAAAAATCGTTGTCGAAAATGCCTCGACGGTCACGGGTTCAACCACAAAGCCAGTGCGCGAGGAACAAATTCTTCTCGCTGCAACAAAATCCTCACTCGGCAACAAATAGGACGACTTCGCAGCAAACAGGGCGACTTCGGTCCCTGATCTTTTCCCGTGAGCGGGCATGACGATCGGACTGCTCGCTCTCGACCGGCGGCGTAGTCCCCTGTTCACAGCAGCGTTCAGGCAAATCGATGGAATACGGCAGTCGATTCATGAATCACACCCCGTTCAAAAATGCGAAGATTGTGAACCACGAATCAAACGAATCGCACGAATAGGAGAAGAATGTTCCAGATTCTTCCAACTGAAAACTGAAAACTGCCAACTGAAAACTGCCAACTGAAACCCGTCGTCCCCGCGAACGGTTGACGCGAGAACCGAGTCCGCTATCGTGGCAGAGCGATGGTTCATCGCGTTCATTCGGGCGCAATGCGTTGAATTGACGATCGCCGGGAAAACGTTCCACGAACGAAATTCGTGAGGAGTCTGTAGCTAATGACGTCTGTGGTACAACCGTTGGTACGTGTCGGCAAGGTTTTATTTGGCAAAGGGGTTTTTGCACGTCAGGACATCCCCCAGGGGACAGTCATCGGACAGGTGGCCGGCCGCGTGATCGACGACCCCCATTACGCAACCACATACTGTATCGATCTGGGTGGCACGCTCTCACTCGAACCACATGGCCCCTTCCGGTTTCTCAATCATTGCTGCACCCCCAATAGCACGTTATGCATCGCGGAAGTGACCAACGCGGATGGAACACCCGCTCCGTCTGAGGTGACTGTCGAATCTCTGGTCGATATTCGCGAGGGGGCCGAGTTAACCATCGATTACCGCTGGGCTGCCTATGGCGCCATCAAATGCCTCTGCGGCAGTCCAAAATGTCGCGGCTGGATCGTCGCTGCCGAAGAACTTCCCAAGCTGCTTCGGCAGCAAAAACGCAAGGCAAAATAAAGGTTTAACGACAAAACCGTGGCCGGCAGTTTTCAGTTTTCAGTTTTCAGTTTTCAGAATTGTGGGGTTTCCTCCCGTTCCCCTTTTCCTCTTCCTTCGTTGCCATCGTTACCTTCTGTTCAATCTCTTCTGTTCAATTCGGATTGGACGTGAACGAGCACCATGGGCAGGCAAAAGCATCGCAATCAGAATGCTCGGGCGATGTCCCCTGAACGCCACTCTGAAAACTGAAAACTGAAAACTGAAAACTGAAAACTGAAAACTGCCGCGTTAGCGTGGATTACTTTTTTTCCTGCTGATAAATCGCCAGAATCACGTCTTCGACCGTCTTGAACTTGGTTTTCCCCGTGGAAACGGCATCGATTTTGTCACGGGCTTCGACCGAATTGAAACCCAGGCTCATCAAGGCCTCCAGGGCTTCGCCCAGCACCCCCTTGTCGGCCACCTTGGCCTCGGGGAATTCCTTGGCCACCATCAACGCAAATTTGGCCATCCGCCGCCGTAACTTGGCCACGATTCGTTCACTCATGGCAGGCCCGATCCCCGGCAGCAGACTCAGCTCTTTCACATTCTGCTCTTCAATCGCTTCCGCCACTTCCCGTACCGGTCGGACCATCGAACGGAGCGTCTTTTTGACCCCCATTCCATCCACAGAACAGACCAGCTCGAAAAATTCCAGCTCCGCTTCGCTCAGAAATCCAACCAGCCTTGGCGTCAATCGCCCCTGCTGCGGATTCCCCTCGATGTACTCGATCGTCTTCAAGCTGATCGTCTGACCCAGCGAGACCTGCAGCTGCCGACGCACAAATTCCGGGACAAAGACTTCGTATTCAAATGCCCCCACGTCAATCCGCGCCTCGGCCTCGCCCAAACGGACCAATTGACCGGTAATTCGTGTAATCATGCTGTCACCTCCCTGTTAATTCCGCTCGCTACCAGCTCGCTCACCATTTCGTGGCGGCAGCTCGTTCCAGCGTAAAGACAGCTGTCCCGTTCCGGAACAGCGTGACGGTCCCCGTCGATTGGCTGACCGTGATCGCCATCGCCAACGTATGAGCCGAAATCGCGGCGGCGGTCTGATGCCGCGCCCCCAGGCCGTGCGGCAAACCCGGCGGCGATGACTTCGGCATCAGGTACGTCCCGGCACTCAGCACCGTTCCATCCCCCTGAATGATGAAGGCTCCATCAATCAGCGCATACTCTTTCATCGTCTCGCTCAAACTGGGGTCGAGCACGTTCCGGAGTTGTTTCGAGTATCCATGGAAGGGATTCAGCACCAGCTGCTGGGCATTCCGCAGCACGTTCCGGGCATCACCCACAACAAACATCGCGCCGACCGGATGCGCCTCACGCCCCTCGGCCGCAATTTCCACCGCCAGCGACAAGACCCGCAGCATCACCGCCGGACGCACAATATCGACCCCGCGTCGATTCTTTTCCGACAGCATCGCACGGAAATGCGCTTCCGGTTTCGTCACCGTCACACTGTCCAGCCGTCGTCCATCCGGCCCGGTCACGCAAATCACACTCGACTTCTCATGCAGCAGATTCTGTGACGAGGCGAGCAACTGCCCCAGATTCGCCCGGTCCATACGTGACAACGAGGCATGCAGACCCTCGAACACATGCGTATCTTCGCGATCGATATGAAAATCGTCACTGTGCTCGGTCGTGACGATCAGCAACCGCCCCTTCCACTGCGATAAAGAATCCCATGGAACGCTTTCCAACCGGTCAATCGCAATCAACAGCGCCTGAGCCCCCAGAGATTCCACCAGAATCATCGCTTGCTTGATGAGCACCCGCGTCAACAGCGGAATGCCGGGACTGCGTGTCGGCCGCTGATCGGGCTGGATTCCTGCTTTCGCCAAGAGCAACGTATCAATCGTGCGTGCGTCTTTGGCATCAATCAGTTGCTGCCGGAACTCGGGCTGCTTCAGAAGCTCTGCCAACCCCGCCAGCACCTCGACGTGCGTCTGTTGCAGCTTGCGGCCAATCACGAGCAGCACAACCAGCTTCACGCTTTGACCGTTCGGCACACCGTAATCAATCCCCCCACGGCTGCGGCCCAGCACCACACGAAAATCACCCTCCCAGTCCACAAAGGCGTGCGGCAGAGCAAAATCTGACGAAACCAGCGTCTGTGCCGCCGCTTCACGCTCTTCAATCGCCTCGAGCACGATCTCGGGGGCAATCCCCTCGTCCTCCCAATTTGCGGCTTGAACGAGCGCTCGAATAGCGGCAGGTCGCTGCTTGACAGTCAGCTCCATGATCCGAATCGCACTCACCAAATCGCCGAAATCCACCGGCTGGCCCCCATTCGATCGAGAAGACAACATGACTGTGACACGACGAGCCTCTACGTCTTATATCCCAACCTGCGGGAAGCTGGCAACCACGTCCGCCAACACCGATCACGATTCCCAAAATCCGCCGGTTTTCCACAAAAATCACCGGGTCCTCCCTGCCAAAACCTGTTCAGGTCGTACCGGCCCCCCAGAGATTGAATCGTGACGTAAGTCTTGGGGTTTCGGGTTCAACAACAAACCCAGTTTTCAGTTTTCAGTGTTCAGTGTTCAGTGTCTGGTGTCTGGTGTCTGGTGTCTGGTGTCTGGTGTCTGGCGTCTGGTGTCTGGTGTCTGGCGTCTGGCGTCTGGACTCTGGACTCTGGAAATTTCTTCTTTTCCTATTCGTGCGATTCGTTTGATTCGTGGTTCAAAATCTTCGCATTTCCTGAAATTCGCGTTTCCTGAAAAGGGTACGATTCACGAATCGAAGCCGTATTCCATGGATTTGCCTGAAGGCTGGGGTGAGCTTGGGACCACGAAGCCGGTCAAGACTGAACCGTCCGATCGTCATGGCCGTCAAAGGGGACGGATCCGAGACCGAAGTCGTCCTGTTTGCTGCTCGTCCTGTTTGCTGCTCGTCCTGTTTGCTGCAGCGTCCTGTTTGCTGCAGCGTCCTGTTTGCTGCAGCGTCCTGTTTGCTGCAGCGTCCTGTTTGCTGCGGGTCCTGTTTGCTGCGGGTCCTGTTTGCTGCGGGTCCTGTTTGCTGCAGCGTCAAGGATTTGTCCCTCACGCACGCGGCTGGTGGTGGAACCGGATTCCGCGCACTTCCGGCAAGTCTTCTATTTATTTGGAAATTTTTTCAAAAAAGATATTGCTTTTATTTTTTTAAAGTGTTTAATAGGGGCCATGAACAACACACACAAACATCACCGCAGCAGCAGCAACCGCAACGAGAACCAGACGCCCGGCACGTTCGTGGTCCTCCCCCGACGGGCCGCACCCGGCAGCCACTACAAACTGGCACCGTTTGGAAGGTCACTCGCGATGGAAACGACGGTCGCACCGGAAATTGACCGCCAGGCCATGTCGGCCCGGGCCGTAATTTCCACAGCCACCATCGACCGGGTCCAAGACCTGCTGATTCCCCGCGGCTGCCGGCTGGAAAACTACCAGAAAAATCCCGTGGTCCTCTGGGCTCACGGACTGGAAGGGATCAGCCAGCCGATCGGAACCTCGCGAGATCCCACCGGGAATCTCGCGGTGACCATCACCGACGACGAGGTCCGGGCCACCTCGTGGTTCTCGCAAACCTCACTGGCTGCCGCACAAATTTTTGAACTGATTGACGAAGGAATCGTCCGGGCCACGTCCGTTCGCGAGACCCCCCTCAAGTCCCGCATCGAACGTCACCCGCATGTCGGAGACATCCTCATTGTTGAGGAATGGGAGCTCGAAGAGTGGTCCTGGTGTGCGATCGGGGTGAACCCGGACGCGGTTGCCAAGACGCTGCATCGCAACCGGCTGGGTGGCCAGCCGATTATTTCGTCCATTGTGAAATCACTCACCACAGTGGCACCTGTTTACAAACGTTTTGGCCTCGGATTACCAACGGAGAACGTGATGACCGACCCCAGTCGACTGAATGAAGAACCTGAACCTGTGGATCTCCCGCTGGAAGATCCCCCCACCGCCGCAGAGACCGACGAATCCGACGCCGATCGACAGCCCTACGGCTCGACCGTCGTCTCGGCAGTCCATACGGCACTCACCGCAGCCTGTCAGAATATCGAAGATGCCATCGTGCCGCTCGAAAATCCGACCGTCAAAGAAGGTCTGAATGCCATTCTGGTCTCGCTCCAGGAACAGATCGCCGCCATCGAAGGACTGCATACCTCGAGCTACCCCGACCAGCCATCGCTGAAGTCTGACGACGGATCCGATGGTCAAGAGGACGAGGCGATGAAAGCCTTTCTCGCCTCGGGCCGCGTCGCCTCGCTGCAGGTGCTGGGACTCGGTGCCCGACTCAAGGGATTGATCGGAGCTCGGAATCTCACCACCGATCAGCGGCGAACACTCAGCGGTGTCTCCCGCCAACTCGGTCGGCTGGTTTCGCAATCGAAGTCCTACCAGTGCGACAACGATGAAGCCAAAATCGCCGCACTCGAAAAATCGATCCACGAACTGACCGGACTCGTCGGTCACCTGCGGAAATAAAACCGCTGCGGTTCACACACCCGCGTCGGAAACCGAGCGCCCGGACTGTTCGTCCGGACCGATTGCCCAGACCGTTCGCCCGTACCGCCTGACCCACGTTGGTCTCGCCCCTTCTTCCCGTTGCCAGACCGGTTCTTCCTGTTCGCAGGATCGAACAGGGTCGCACCGAAACCCGGGTCACCACGACCTCTGGTCACCACGACCGGGTCACTAAAACCCGCTGGCCCCAAAACGGGGGCTCCCAAACCCATTTGTCCGCCGTGACGCAGGGGACCAGTCATTTCTGGCCCCGTGACGCGCAGGGCTTCATCCCTTCGTGCTTTGAGTTTCGACGTTTTTTCCTTCAAAAAAAGAGAACTGATCCATGCCAACCATCGATGAACTGACCAAACAAGTGACCGAACTGACCGGTACGGTGAAAAGCTTGTCCGATAAGCCTGACTTCAGTGGCATTCACCGCGACCCCGAGGGACGCATCACCGGCCAGTGGTCCGATACCGACGAATCGGTCACGATCGTCAGCGGCCGCGACGATCTGGAGGGGCCGCGAGCCCGTCGGCACCTGAAATCAAAGGCCGCACTGTCGGCGCTGATTCGACAAGGGTACCGACCTTGGGGTGAATTCAAATCGCTCGGAGATTTTGTCCGCAGTGGTTTCGAAGGGCATCAAAGTTCCACCTTCCATGATCGCTGTCGTTCCCACTTCAAGGCGATCCAGGGGATGTCCGAAACGCTCGGGTCCGATGGCGGGTTCACCGTCATGCCCGAATTCAATCACAACATCTTCCAGCACGTCTACGCGAATGACCTGGTCGCCTCGACCGACAATTATACCGTCGGTGGCAACAACATGACCTTTCTGGCCAACGCCGAAACGTCGCGAGCTCATGGCAGTCGGCACGGTGGGTTGCGTGGGTATTGGACCGGCGAAGGCCAGTCCATCTCCGCCAGCAAACCGACCGTCCGCGAAATCCAGCTGAAACTGCAAAAGCTGGCAGTCGTCGTCTATCTCACCGATGAACTGATTTCCGACAGCGCCCAAGCCCTCGAACAGTACGTCACCCGCAAGGCGGCCGACGAATTCAATTTCATGATCGGCGATGCGCTCTTCAACGGCGACGGCGTGGGCAAGCCACTGGGAATTCTGAACGCACCCAGCCTGCTCGCAATTGCGGCCGAGGCTGGTCAGACCCCAGCCACCATTGTCGCGGCCAATATCATCAAAGCGCAGAACCGCTTTTTTGCTCCCTATTTTGGGAACGCGAACTGGTACCTGAACCAGGATTGCATGCAGCAGCTGATGCAATTGACGCTGGGGACCGGCACCTATTCCGGGCAACTCGTCTACATGCCCCCTTCCGGCCTGTCGGGAGCCCCGTACGGGTCCCTCGGCGGTCGCCCCCTGAAGCCGATCGAGTTTGCGGGAACGGTCGGCTCGCTCGGGGACATCGTGCTGGCGGACCTCAGCCAGGTCCTGTCGATCAGCAAAGGAGGCATCGCCCAGGCGGTTTCGATGCATGTCGAGTTTCTCACGGATCAACTGGCACTCCGATTCACCATGCGGATGAATGCCACCCCGTGGGAAAACAGCCCGATCACCCCCTTCAAAGGGACCAACACCCAGTCCAGTTTCGTCTGCATCGCCGCTCGCTAACCAATCCTCAACCAATCCTCAACCTGATCTCAACGAAAGAACTTTATTATGTCCGACTTTAATCACGAATTCTTCGAAATTGCCGATGTCATCCCGGCGTTCCTGCCGGTCGATATGCAAACGGGGGCCAACAATGGTCAATGGGTCGCCATGAAACATGTTGGCCGTCTGGTTTGCGTGCTGATCAAGGGGGCCGGAACGGCAGGTGATGACCCGATCATCACCCTGAAGCAAGCAACTAGCAATACCGGGGCGTCCGCCAAGGGACTCACGTTCACGCGGGCCCGAGTCAAAATTGGTCCTCTCGCCTCGACACCGATCTGGTCGATTGCCACGCAAACCGCCGCCAGCACCTACACCCCCACCAGTGCTGCGTCCCCGGCGGTGATCGCGGTCGAAATCCAGCCGACGGACCTCGATCTGAGTAACGGCTTTTCCTTCGTCCAGCTCTCGATCCCCGACACCGGGTCCAACCCGCAACTCGGAGCGGCGTTCTATATCGCCTATGGCCTGAAATATCTGCAACCGGTCACCCCCTCGGTCCTCGCATAAACCTCGGGCCGGTAAACCTCGGCCTGTAAACTCTGTGAAAAACGGGGACTGGCTCCGACCCAAATCAGAAACCCACTTGAATCAGACACAGTGCGAGGGGACTGTCCCCGTTTTTCAACAGACTGCTAAACCTCGGGCCGGTAAACCTCAGGCCAGTCTCCCTGCCGCGGATCCAAATTCGGTTCCGCTCAGCACATGGTTTTGATTTCTTGTTCCACATTCCACCGTATGACATTCCTCTGTCTGAAAGGTCTCTTCATGGCGACTAGTATGTCCACAAAACAAAACAACAAACTGTATTCTGTGGCACTCACCCTCTTCAGCAATCGCTCGATGCACTCGGGATTCAATCCCCAGCAACTGGCGCTCGCTTGTTTCCGTGATGCCAAAATCTTTATCAGCACCGCGCAGCAAATCCAGGAAAATCGGGTGAATCCGTCTGCCGACGATGAGAACCCACTTGATGCCGCCTGTGCCCCGAATCTCAAGCGGACACATCCGATCAATCTGATGTCCCGCGCCTGGGGCGACCTCAAACGGGTCCAGGACGCACTCAGTGATCTCGAAGCCAATCCGAGTGCCGAGTACTACGAGGCTTACGGCTGGGGGAAGCCCGAGGTCAACCAGGCGCGCGCCCTCTTCCCCGCTGTCGTGCAACGCTCCCGAACCACCACCAAAGTGAATTGAGGTTACCATGAGTTACGGATCCACTGCGTACGAATCGTTCGTCCGCATCCACCTGGAATCAGGCGAACCACGCCAACCGACCTGGAACGCGCTCCCCCATCTGGGTCGCCTCGCCTGGGAAGCGGCAGCCCAAGCGGTCGCCATGGCGATCGTGCCGGAATTGATGAATCTCGATCCCTCCGAAATCGACGAGGATGATCATCTCGGGGAATATCCCGATCCGCCGGTCCAGGGACTGCATCAGGATGATCATCAGGATGAGCATCAACCTGAGCATCAGGAGCATCAGGCTGAGCATCAGGACCAGCATCAGGCCGTTGACACCGCTCCAGAATCAGGATCGCAGACCACGCCAGCAGATGCCACGGCAGATGACACTCCGGTAGATGACACTCCGGTAGATGACAGCACACACGATGCCAGCACACACGATGACAGCACACACGAGGTGCCCGCCGCTCCGGTCGCGATTCCTGATTCGCCAAGTGAACCGGTTTCGCCCTGAAACCCCCCGCTTGGCAATCCGCCTCTTCACTTCCCCAGCCTCAGGTTGACCGACGAAAACAGGCATCAGAAACAGGCATCATGGCTCTGACAACACTCTTATCGGTCAAAACCCAAGGGGGCATCGCCGCCAGCGACACCAGCCGCGATGCGCAACTCCGGATCTTGATCGACGGCGTCACCTCGCTGGTCAAGCAACAGCTCAACCGAAATCTCGAATCCCAGCAGTATCTCGAATACTACTCGGGGGACGGATCACCCCTGCTGCTGCTGCGTCAGTATCCCGTCACTGCCGTATCACTCGTCTGTGTCGATGACGCGGGCTGGTTCGGGGCGGGACCGGATTCCTTCGCACCGACCCGAAATCTGATCGAAGGGGTCGATTATGCCTTGATGTCCGGAGCGATTGGTCTGGGATCCAGCGGTCTGCTCCGACGGATCGGAACCGTCTGGTCCCAGCCTCCCGCCCGCGCGTTCGGCGTGCTCGGGAATCTTCCCGGAATTTCGCGTGGCAACATCCAGGTTCAGTACACCGCCGGTTTCCCCGTGATTCCTCCAGCCATCACGCTGGCCGTCAATGCACTGGTCCTCAAACAAGCGTCGCTCGCTGCGATGGGGGGTGCCGCAGCGCAACTGGGCTACGAAGACGCCCATGTCGGGTTTTTTGCACCCGCCGACGCCGCCAAAGTGTTGGGAAGCATCGAATCGATCCTCGCCAACTATCGCTCAATCGCCATTTAGGAACCATTCGCCATGCTCAGTCGCCTCCTGGCCCGCTCACTCATCGGGATCGTCCCTGAAAAACTCGTGGCACGGATCACGCTGCTCCCCGACACCGTATCCCCCACGACCATCACGGTCTTCCATGCCTGGCTGAAGCCCCTGCAGGTCCGCCTCACCCGCTACGGCCAATTGAATCTGCAGGGGGACGAGACCCTTATCAAAATCCCGGATGACCAGCTCAATCCCGTCGGCAACGGTCGCGAAATCCGGCCCCGAGAT
>JBIKZJ010000511.1:0-4244 GCA_044354755.1 Schlesneria sp.
GCCCTACGAATCTGACCATTGATGGGGTGGCCACCCATCGGGTGACCAGTACACCCGCCGATGAAACGCGGCGAATGGTGATGATCCCCTTGTGGAACAGCTATGCGTTTTTCGTGAACTATGCACGGCTCGACGAATTCGACCCGACGGAACCCCAGGTCCCTGTCGCGAATCGACCCGAAATTGACCGCTGGCTGCTCTCGAATCTGCAGGCGCTGATCAGCGGGATGCGGACGGCAATGGAGGATTATAACTCGTCGGAAGCGGCTCGCCTGGCCGCCACGTTCATCGACGATCTTTCGTCGTGGTACATTCGCCGCAATCGTCGCCGTTTCTGGCGATCGAAGGATGCCAATGATCAGGACAAGCTGGCTGCGTATCAATCACTGCATACCGTTCTGGTGACGTTGACCAAACTGCTGGCACCGATGGTTCCGTTCTTGGCCGAACGAATGTACCAGAATCTGGTCCGCAGTCATGAAAGCAGTCATGAAAGCAGTCATGAAAGCGGTCAGGCAGTGGGTACGGGGAATCCGACCGAGGTTCCCGAGTCGGTCCACCTGTGTGACTACCCGACCCCTGATCTCTCGCTGCTGGACCTGGATTTGAACGAGAGTATGTCAGCGGCACAAACCGTCGTGGCACTTGGGCACAAGCTGCGCGACGACGCCGATCGGCGGGTTCGTCAGCCACTTCCCGAGCTCAGAATTTCGACCAGCAGTCTGCTGCAGCGTGAAGCGATCGAGCGGCTGAGTGATCTGATTCGCGAGGAATTGAACGTCAAGCAGGTGACGGTCTGTGACAGCTTGGCTGACATTGTGAAATATGTCTACAAGGCGAATCTGAAAACACTCGGCCCCAAATACGGTAAGTTGCTGAACCTGCTGCGAGAAAAATTGCCGGGGGTCGATGGACGAGTGATGGAACCCCTGCGCGCTGGTCAGTCCGTGCGGGTGACACTGGACGGGCACGAGATTGAGTTGGAACCGGCGGACGTTCAAGTCGGCACCGAGCAGGCGACCGGCTGGGTCTGTACCGATGATCGTGGGATTCAGTTGGCGTTGTCGACCGAACTGACCCCGGCACTGCTGCGAGAAGGGATGGCTCGCGATTTCATTCGTCGAGTCCAGCAGTTGCGGAAAGATGCCAGTTTGGAAATTGAAAGCCGGATTTGGATTGCCTATCAAACTGAAGAACCGCTTGTTGCCGAGATGTTAATCGAATGGGGCGAGCTGATTCGGGGTGAAACCCTGGCCGATCGAATCGAGTCGATGGGCTCGATCTCGACGGCGATGGAAGAGGTGGTTGTAGGTGAGGCGAAAGTCCATATTTCGATTGAAGTCGCCTGACGGGGCCTCCATCGTACACAAAAATCCTGCCTGAGATGGAGGTGTGATTCCGACACAGGGTGTCGGAATCACGCGTCGTGATGTCGTTTGTCGTCTGGAATCCTTCTGAAATCCGCGCGCAATGTGTAGAATTCCCGCATGAGATTTTCGGCTAAGGGCGTCTTTAGAAATTTCCTTTTGACTGACGAGGCTTCGATGAAACATCGTACTCTCTCTGGTTTGACAACAATCACGCCGACGCTGGTTCTGTCCTTGTTAGGCGTTTTCGGCGTTGCCAACGGGGCGGATACACCGCTGGAATTCAACCGGGATATCCGCCCGATTCTGGCGGAATACTGCTTTGCCTGTCATGGACCGGATAGCGCATCGCGAAAAGCGGAGCTGCGTTTGGATAAACGGGACGCCGCCATCGAGAAGCACGCGATCGCTCCTGGAGACGTTGTTCTCAGTAACCTGTTAGAGCGGATTGATTCGCTCGACGCAGACCTGGTGATGCCGCCACCGACCACCCGAAAACATCTGAGTCTCGAGCAGAAGTCGCTGCTGCGGCGATGGATCGAACAAGGGGCCGAATACCAACCCCATTGGTCGTTCGTGGCCCCCGTTCGGTCAGCAATTCCTGCCGTGAAGAATGCCGGCTGGGTCCGAAACCCGATTGATGCCTTTGTGCTGGCGAAGCTCGAAGCGGTCGGTTTAACCCCGGCTCCTGAAGCGGATCGCCGAACGCTGGCTCGACGGTTGAGTCTGGATTTGACTGGTTTGCCACCTGCCGTCGAGCTGGTGAATCAGTTTGAGGCGGATACGTCGCCGCAGGCCTATGAAAAACTGGTCGATTTGTTGTTGCAGTCCCCTCGGTGGGGTGAGCATCGTGGTCGATACTGGCTGGATGTTTCGCGGTATGCGGATTCGCATGGGATTCACTTTGACAACTATCGGGAAATGTGGTCGTACCGCGAAAACGTGATCCAGGCTTTCAATAAGAATACCCCGTTTGATCAATTCACTCGTGAGCAATTGGCGGGAGATCTCTTGCCGAACCGGTCACTCGACCAGCAGATCGCATCGGGATTCAATCGATGTAATATCACGACCAGTGAAGGGGGAGCGATCGCCGAAGAGTATCTGGTGCTTTACGACCGTGATCGAACGGATACTGTGATGCAGGTTTGGATGGGAATGACCGGGGGCTGTGCCGTCTGTCACGATCATAAGTTTGATCCGCTCTCACAGCGAGAATTTTATGAAATGGCGGCGTTTTTCAATAATACCACCCAAAATGCGATGGATGGCAACGCCAAAGATACCCCGCCGATTGTAGTGGTTCCACGTGACGAAGACCGAGGTCGATTCGAGGCGTTGCCGGCAGAAATCGTGGTGGCTCAACAAGCGGTTGAAAGGCGACGCCAGGAAGCGCGGCCGGCATTTTACGCCTGGTTAACCAACGCCAACTCCGAAACGATTGCGGCCGCGATACCGACCAAAGACATGTCGCTGCAGGTGCCGCTGAATGAAGGGGCCGGCAAGGTGGCAAAAGTGACTGTGAACGGAACGCTGCGAGAAGTGGCGATTGCCGACTCGGCCACCTGGATTGACGGGATTTCTTCGAAAGCGTTACAGGTGCAAGGGGGGGCACTCGATCTGCCTGAGGCGGGGGATTTTGAAAAGGATCAACCCTTTTCCTGTGCGGCGTGGGTTCGGTTGCAGCCGAATGACTCGCAAGGGGCTTTGGCTGCCCGGATGGCACCACCCAACGTTTATCAAGGCTGGGATTTTTGGGTTCAGGGTCGCCGGATCGGGACGCACATCGTCAGCAACTGGCCCGGTGATGCCTTGAAGGTTGTGGCCCGGAATCAAGTTCCCGGCAACGAGTGGACCCATGTCGCCATGACCTATGATGGGTCATCCCAGGCTGCGGGAGTGAAGATCTATTACAACGGGCAAGCACAGCCAACGAATGTCGAGAGTGACAAGCTCAAGGGATCGATCAAGACGGCGGTTCCGTTCCGAATTGGCGAACGAAACGGTGGTGAGCCGGTCAGCGGAGCGGGGATTCAGGATCTGCGATTGTACCAGCGAGCCCTCGCGCCGGCGGAAGTCGAATCGATGGCCAAGGCGACTCGCTTTAGTGGGATTCTGGCGAAAGCGGCTGACCAACGGACGGATGCCGAGAAGAATGATCTCTATCCCTGGTGGCTGGGGACCGAGGATGCCCCCTTCCAAGAGCGATCTGCCAAGCGTGCTGGGCTGGAAGCCGAACAAAATGGGTTGAAAGCACGTGGCACCATTGCGCACGTCATGAACGAGAAAACTGAAGAGGCGATGGCCTATATTCTGTATCGTGGCGAATACGACAAACGCCGCGATCCGGTGAAACCGGGAACCCCGGCGGCTTTGCTGCCACTGCCGGAAGGGGCTCCACGAAATCGACTCGGCCTGGCTCAGTGGCTATTGGAACCGCAGCACCCGTTGACCGCTCGCGTGACCGTCAATCGATTCTGGCAGGAAATGTTTGGTGCCGGGATTGTGCGAACGGCGGGAGATTTTGGAATTGCCGGGGAACTTCCCGCGAATCAGCAGTTACTCGATTGGCTGGCGGTTGAGTTCCGGGAAGGAAGTCCTAGTCTGGCCTGGCCCCTGGCATCGGGATCGCCCCAGGGGGCAACCCCGTGGGATATTCAGCAACTCTTCCGACTGATTGTGACTTCGAGTACCTACCGACAATCGGCGGAAGCGACCCGGCAAAAACTGGATCAGGACCCGCAAAACCGCTGGCTGTCGCGGGGACCTCGATTCCGGATGGATGCCGAGATGATTCGGGATTATGCGCTGGCCGCCAGTGGCCTGTTGGTGGATAAAATTGGTGGGCCGAGCGTCAAGCCTTACCAGCCTGACGGT
>JBIKZJ010000136.1:0-13980 GCA_044354755.1 Schlesneria sp.
CTTCTTCAACACGCTTGCGATCCGCCAGCGCTTTTCCGAGCCCCATGCTGACCACAACCTTTACGATCCTGGGGATCGAGTGCACGTTCTCTCGGCCCAATGCCGCTTTGAGGTTCGGCAAAATCTTTGTATTGTACTTATCGAGTAACCGTGGCATTTTCTGATCCGTAACTAAGCGTCAGTCATCTGACGACAATTAAGCGTCAGCCTTTTGACGACCAATGACCCCAAGAGAACCTTTGCACGACTTACAGTATCGTTCACGCGAGTTGTCGGTGACCCGAGCCCCGACCCGAACCCCTTTACTGCACTGAGCGCAATACACCATCGCGTTGGAGCTGAATATCGGCATTTCCCGTGAAATCCGGCCCCCTTGCGGGCTGCTTGGGTGGCCCTTTTTGACATGCTTGAACACCCGATTCACGCCTTCAACGAGGATTTTCTGGCCCCCGTCTAACACACGCACAACCTTACGCGGGACAATACCGGCATCATCGCCAGTTATCACCACCACCATGTCACCTTTACGCATCCGCATGATTTACCTAACCTCAATGAACAGCTCAAACGACTTCAGACGCCAGGCTGATGATCTTCATGAAACGCTGATCACGCAATTCGCGTGCGACAGCACCGAAAATACGAGTACCGCGTGGATTGTTATCGTTATCGACCAGCACGATCGCGTTCGTGTCGAAACGGATATAACTACCGTCTATTCGGCGATACGCCTTACGAGTTCGAACGACGACTCCCTTGACGACAGCCTTCTTGCCTACGCCGCCGTTTGGCAACGACCTCTGAACAGCCACCACAACGATGTCACCAAGACCCGCATACCGGCGATTCGATCCCAGAACCTTAATGCAACGTGCGGTTTTCGCGCCGGTATTGTCGGCGACATTCACCATTGTTTGCATCTGAATCATCTCATCACCACTCTTTCACTCGCCCGCTTAACCGGTAACGTCAATTAATCTCAATATCACTCAACCGCCGAATCGACAGCCGAGTCCACTGCAGCACCCGAGGCTTTCGTGACCACGCTCACCACGCTCCACCGCTTCAATCGAGACATCGGGCGACTCTCGACAATCTCGACAACATCGCCAACCTTCGAGATATTGGTCTCGTCGTGAGCATGACAAACGGTGGTACCAGAAACAGTCTTCTGATATTTCGCATGTCGATACACACGACGGACCTCAACACGTCGTGTTTTGTCACAACGGTCTGATGCCACGATACCTACGAGTCGCCTTCTCATGAATCGATTCCTGCCACCCTCTCGGGCCAATCTGTTTCGTTTGGACTAAACTAATTTCGCCGCAGCCGCGATCCGTTGTTTTTCCGCAACCACTGTTGCAATCCGGGCAATCTGGCGCCGCAATGACGACCTAAGTCCTGCCTTCGCCTTGGCATCCTCATTAGAGCCAAATCGGTAGCCGAACTCCTCTTTCGCACAATCGATCGCGAGACTCTCTAATTGATCAACAGGCAGCTGTCGCAACTCATTACACCGATGCACGGTTCACCTCGAATAGCACTAATTTTCGGTATCTAGCAAAAATCCGGTCTATCGTTAAATGTGCATTACCACACACCGAAAAATCAAAAAGATTCATCGTAACGCGCCGTATCCATCACACATGTCGACCAACCATCCGAACTCGAACCGGCAACTTATAAGCCACACGTGCGAAACACTCGCGTGCTGCCGCCTGTGACACCCCGGACAACTCAAACAACACTTTCCCTGGTCGAATCACAGCAACCCAGTGGTCTGGCTCGCCTTTTCCTTTTCCCATTCGCGTTTCCAGAGGTCGCGCAGTCATCGGCTTGTTTGGAAAAATACGAATGTATAATTTTCCTTCACCGCGAACATATTGGGTCGCTGCAACTCGGCACGCCTCGATCGTGTTCCCGCGAATATGACCTGCATCCATCGTCTGCAGACCCCATTCACCGAACGCGACTGTCGCGCCGCGTGTCGCATTACCTTTTACGCGCCCTCTTTGCTCTTTGCGATGCTTGACCCGCTTGGGCATGAGAGCCATCGTTAACCTCCTCGTCGCCTAAATCGATCCAAACCTTGACACCAATTGTACCCATCGTGGTCCGCGCTACCGCCAGACCGTAGTCGATCCTCTTACGTAACGTCGACAAAGGAATCGAGCCCTTACTAGCCTTTTCCGTCCTCGACATTTCTGCGCCGCCCAGTCTCCCAGACAGCTCGATTTTTACACCGTCGACACCAGCCTCCATAGACTGTTCCAACGATCGCTTAATCACTTTCCGAAAACTACCGCGTTTAACCAATTGCTGAGCGATATCCTCGGCTACCAATATAGCGCTCCGAGCAGGCTGCCCGATCTCAACAATTTTGAGATCCATGTGGCGGCCTGTAAGATCCTCCAGTTCACCCTTCAACCGATCAACTTCCTGACCCTTACGGCCAATAATGATCCCAGGACGAGCCGTATGTACATGACAAATGACCTGGTCGCGAGTCCGCTCAATTTCCACCTTGTGAATCGCAGCGAATTCATATCGCTTCTTGACGAACTCACGAATGCGGAAATCCTCAATTAGCAAATCACCAAACTCGGCCTTGGTTGCATACCAACGACTCCGCCAGTCTTCACATATTCCCAACCGAAACCCGGTAGGTCGAACCTTTTGGCCCATTTGCCCAGTTCTCCTGTCGCGCCTGCATAGGGCACAAACGATAAACAACCAAAAACACTTGACACTATTACGAACGGTCACACAATCTTAGGCTCGAGCCCAATTGTAATATGCGTGTACCGCTTCTTGATCATAAAACCGATACCGCGTGCGTGCGGTTGTATACGCTTAAGCGTCGGACCCGAGCCAGCTATGGCAGTCGAGATTCGCAATGAACTGGCATTCCGCTCATTTCGGTCTTCTGCATTCGCCATCGCACTCTTGATTAACTTTTCGACCATCCTGGCGCTTCGGTTCGGAATGAAACGCAACGCATCTAGCCCGGCTTCAACCGTTTTACCGCGAACGAGATCCAATACGTGATGCACCTTTGTGGGTGCGATCCGAGCATACTGAAGTTTTGATACATAAGCCATCATATCACCGAACCGTAATTTTGTTAATCGATACGCAGCAGGCATTTGTGAGGAAATGAATAAAAATCAACCCCTGATATGGAGCTGGGATTACTTATTTCCCTTATTGCCATGCCCACGAAACAACCGCGTTTGGGAAAACTCACCAAGCTTATGGCCGACCATTTCCTCGGAAACGTACACGTTGATGTGCGTTCTACCGTTGTGTACCAGAAACGTATGACCAACAAATTCAGGCGAAATTGTCGAGCGACGCGCCCAAGTCTTTATCGGCTCTTTTTTACGCTCCGCGTCCAGTTTCTCGATCTTGGCAATCAAGCCAGCATCGATATACGGACCTTTTTTCAGTGAGCGAGACATGTTTATTCCAGCAATTTCAAGTTACTTAAGCGGTCAATTCACGCAATCCACTACATTTATCTTCACATGCTCAAAGCTTCAGTTGGCCATAACGGACAGACTTACGTCTTCGAACGATTGCATTTCGAGTTGGCTTACGCGGATTTCGTGTCCGTCCACCTTTGGCCAACTTGCCTGTCGGACTGACCGGATGTCGTCCGCCTGACCGACGTCCTTCACCACCACCCATCGGATGTGCGACGGGATTCATTGCTGAACCGCGAACGTAAGGCCGAATTCCCATCCATCGTACACGTCCAGCCTTGGCCAACACGCGACTGGAATGTTCAGAATAGCCTACACGCCCAATCGTCGCTCGGCAACTCGCCGGTACGCGTCGAACTTCACCTGACGGCAGCGTGATCTGTGCCCACCCGGATTCCGTCGCATTCATTACTGCAGACGTTCCAGCACTACGACAGAGCTGCGCTCCTTTTCCAGGCTGCATCTCGATATTGTGTATCACAGTTGCAGTGGGAATTTTTGACAATGGCAGGGTGTTGCCGACCTTTGGCTCGCTGTCTGGTCCGCTGGTCACGTGCATGCCCGCAACCAAACCTTCGGGAGCGATAATATAACGCTTCTCGCCGTCGGAATACTGCAATAACGCAATACGCGAAGTCCGATTTGGATCGTACTCAATGTGCGTCACCACGGCATCAACGCCGTCCTTTTCCCGCCGCCAATCAATGAGACGATACATCCGCTTATGACCACCGCCCCGGTGTCGGGTCGTGATCTTTCCCTGGAAGTTTCGACCACCCTTCTTTTTGAAGGGCTCGATCAACGACTTTTCCGGCTGTTTCTTCCGGTCAGTGATTTCAGAGAAATCGCTCACCATACCACCGCGGCGCCCGGCACTCGTCGGCTTATAGAATCGCATACCCATCGCGAAAATCCTCAGATATCAAATCTCAAAAGAACGCAATTCGATCTTCAGAATGCAGAACAACAATCGCCTTCTTTGTTTCTGGTCCGACTGATTCTCGCATTTTGTGTCGTCTGGTTTTACCAACACGATTAATTGTCTTCACACTGACAACACGCACATTCCAAAGCGCCTCGACCGCAGCCCGGATGTCGATTTTTGTTGCGGCGCGATTTACCATAAACGTATACATATTGCTGCGTTCCACCAAGTGGGTCGCCTTCTCGGTGACGTGCGCCCTCTTAATCACGTTATAAACGCTCAACGCATTTGAATGCTCAGCTGCCACGTTGCACCTTCCCGATCGAACTCAACAGACAATATTCACTATCACTCAAACCCAAACACTCCGGACTACCTCGCAAGAAGACGACTCAGCGCCCCTTTGGTAATCACAAACCGCTTGCGACTCAACACACTCAGGGCATTCAAGTCATCGCATGGCGACAACGATAAACGCTGAATGTTACGACAAGACTTCCAAACCACTGGATCATGTTGTTCGATCGCAATCAAACACGACTGATTGGCAATCCCCATGGTGGTGACCATTTTATGAATAGTACTGGTCTTTGGTGCATCAAGCGCAATTGAATCCACCACGGTCACCTGATCATCAACAAACTTGGATAAAATCGCCATCCGAGTCGCCAAGCGTAGAGCTTTCGCCGGAAGACGGTACCCCCAGTCCTTCGGTCGCTTCGCAAAACAGTGCCCACCGCCGCGACGCACTGGAGTCCGCTTATTACCCATACGGGCATTACCGGTCCCCTTTTGCTTGTACATCTTCTTGCCGCTGCCCGAAACCTCTGCTCGAGTTTTGGTTTTGGCTGTACCGACGCGCAAATTGGCTTGATACATCACAACCGCGTCATGCAGCAAAACCTTGTTGACGCCAACAGCGATTTGAGCCAAATCAAGCGAGTACGTCTCGCCGGTGGGGACGCCCGCCTGTGAATAAACTGGTAACGAATGCATCTCTTTAATCCCGTCTGAACATCAATAGCAATTGGTCGGGCGAATCGTCACATAGCCGCCAGAAAAACCTGGTACAGCACCACAAACCAGCAGTAGATTCCGTTCAACATCAGCAGCAACAACCTTCTGCCGACGAACCGTAGCCTGCTTGCCACCATATCGACCTGGCATCTTGGTCCCCTTGAACACCTTACCTGGATCGGTACTTTGACCGGTAGAACCACCAGACCGATGCACCTTTTTCACACCGTGGCTCGCACAAACACCACTGAAATTATGTCGCTTCATCACACCAGCAAACCCACAACCCTTCGAGATACCAGTGATGTCTACGTGCTTCACGTCCGCAAGCGAGGCGACAGTCAACACATCACCGACCACCGATTTCGTTGCTTCTGCCTCAGTGCGAAATTCGCGAATAAAGCGAAAAGACCCATCCCCCTCGCCTAATACCGAAGAACCAACAAGCGAGGCAAACAAACCAGCAATATGGCCAACCTCAGACTGAGAACAAAGCCTGCGAGGCTTAGGAGCAAAGCCAACCTGCACAGCCTCGTAACCATCCTGAGCAGCAGACCGAACCTGCAAGACCGGACAGGGACCAGCCTTCACAATCGTTACAGGGATCTCGGACCCCACAGCGTCGTAGACCTGAGTCATCCCCACCTTGCAGCCAAGTAAGCCAACAGCCATGACAAAACCTCTAATTGATTCCACCAACCTCGAAAAACCAGATCCAAACGCCAAACCCGATCGACCGCAACAACAGGGGATGGCACTGGAGATCAACCAGCTGACGCCTTAATCTTTACGTCAACGCCAGCTGGAAGCGAAAGCTTATTCAACGCATCCACCGTTTTCCCAGTGGGCTGAATAATATCAATCAGCCGCTTGTGAGTCCGAATTTCGAACTGCTCACGCGACTTTTTGTCAATATGCGGGCTACGCAATACCGTGTACCGCTCAATCCGGGTCGGCAGCGGCACTGGACCATGAACCACAGCCCCAGTACGCTTGGCAGTGTCAACGATTTCAGCGGCCGACTGATCCAGAACGGAATGATCGTAGGCCTCCATCCGGATCCGAATTCGATCTTGCTTAGTGGAGCTCACGCGAAAATTCCTGTACAGACAAACAAACCGAATGATTGAACTTAAATATCCGCCGCAATTCCACGATTGCGACTGACCAACCCGCACAATTTAGTTCAGATCAGCCACTTTAATCTTCAGAGACTGAAAAAACAGCGTCTCTGTGGCGACCACGAGGCGGGGGATCGGAGATACTATTGTTGTTTGAGCAGATTGTCAACGAAGGGATCACGGTTTCTGATGAATTTCGCAAACCCGATCTGACAAATCCCCGAAAAGTCGATGATTTACGTCATTTCTCATCCTAACATCTCTTTCAACACTCGTGCGGGTGCCTCGCTAAAACGGAGTGGCTCCATGGAATACGAGGCCCGGCCCTGGGAAAGGCTCCGAACATCGTTCGAATATCCGAACATCATCGCCAAAGGCGCCTCCGCATCGATCACCACCAGATTAGCTCGCATTTCCGTATTCACAATAATTGCTCGACGGGAGTTGAGGTCAGCAGAGACGTTGCCGACAAATGCCTCAGGAGTCACAACTTCCAATTTCATAACAGGTTCTAGCAACAGCGTTTCTGCCTTTTCCATCGCCTGCCGGAATGCAACCGCTGCGGCATACTGAATGGCCGCATCGTTGGTCTCCCCTTCGCGATATTCCACCCCGAGCAGTGTGATCTGAACATCGTGCAGCGGATATCCCACGGCACCGCTCCCTCCCAATTGTTCTTTCAGTGCTCGTAATAGCGTTGCCTGCAACTCGGCAGGAAGGTCGCCTGGCTTGAGTCGATTGATGACGGTCATGGCTGTAGGTCCAGAAATGGGCTCAATTCTTATTCGAACCGCCGCAAACTGGTTTCCTGTGGCCCCCTGTCGCTCGATACGCCCTTCTGCCTCGGCAGCGTTTCGAACGCTTTCGCGGTAGGTGACTCGGGGTCGATGAGTCCGAATTTTGAGCTTAAAATCTCGCTCAATCCGCTTGCTGATAATCTCCAAATGCAGCTCACCCATCCCGCTGATAATCGTTTGTCCTGTTTCTTCGCTGGGATTACGCGTGAAAGTCGGATCTTGTTTCGCCATCAACGTTAAAATTTCGTCAAGTTTTTTCCGGTCAGCACTCGTTTCCGGCTCAATCGCCATCGAGATCACCGATTCTGGAAATTCGATGGACTCAAGCAAAATCGGATGTAATGGATCACACAACGTGTCACCCGTCGCCGAATCCTTGGGGCCAACGACTCCCACAATTTCACCGGCAGTCGCTTCATCCAGTTTTTCACGTGAATCTGCCTGGATTCTCCAGAGTTGGCTCACCAACTCTTTCGCTCCCGTCCGGGGGTTTAAAACTCGTGAGC
Source organism: Schlesneria sp. (assembly GCA_044354755.1). Taxonomy (GTDB): domain Bacteria; phylum Planctomycetota; class Planctomycetia; order Planctomycetales; family Planctomycetaceae; genus Schlesneria. The sequence continues at coordinate 7,855 of JBIKZJ010000136.1, forward strand.
GACTCTTCAATACCCCCGAGTAAACTCGAATGAAATAGAGTTCCGTATGTTCGTCGATATGAATTTTAAAAACCAACCCACAGAAGGGATCGGTATCCAACGACCTCCGAGTCTCTTCTCCCCCTTTTTTGGGACTGGGATTCAAGCCCTTGACCGGTGGAACATCCGCTGGACTGGGCAGAAATCGAACGACGGAATCCAAAATGGGCTGCACGCCGACATAATCTTTCGACGCTCCGCAAAGTATCGGCTGCAGTTGGCAGTCAATCACCGCCTGACGGAGAACTCGGATGATCTCATCCGCAGGCAAATCGCCAGATTCGTCATAAATGGCAAACGCCGTTTCATCCAGCAGCGCAATCGCATCAATCAAGCGAGCACGCCATTCTTGAGCCCGCACTAACTCGGCGTCCGGAATAGGCTCAATCTGAATATCCCTCCCCTGATTCTCGCGGCTGAAATAGAGCGCCTTCATTTCGATCAGGTCAATGATTCCACAAAATCCACCGACCCGTTCGACAGGCCCTTCGCCAATTGGAAGCTGCAACACCACGGGATTTGCATTCAGCCGAGACGTGATCTGCCCGACAACCCGTTCAAATCCGGCCCCAATCCGGTCCATTTTATTGATAAAACAGACTCGCGGGACATGATATCGATCTGCTTGACGCCAGACGGTTTCACTCTGCGCTTCAACACCTTCGACCGCACTGAAGACAACCACACCCCCATCGAGCACTCGCAAACTTCGCTCGACTTCGGCGGTAAAATCAACATGCCCCGGCGTGTCAATGATGTTGATCACGTATTCCTGCCCACGATCCTTCCATTTACACGAGATCGCTGCAGAATAAATGGTAATACCACGGGCCGCCTCTTCCGGATCAAAGTCCGTAACGGTCGTGCCATGATCGACATCCCCCATACGGTGGGTGGCGCCCGCGTAGAACAGAATTCGCTCAGTCGTTGTGGTCTTGCCCGCGTCGATATGAGCAATAATCCCAATATTTCGAATCTGGTTGATTGAGCTGGGCATTTGCAAAAATCTTTTTGGGGGGAATACAAAAGACCCGGCATCACTCGATACCGGGTCTTGCTGCGTTAATTCTTTCCGAATCATGCCTCTGGTCATGCCTCTGGCAATACTGTCCGAGGGATTTTGATTGGCAGAGGAATTTTCAGCACCCCAACCAGTGGACTACCACCAGTGCACTTCGCCCAGCGATCAAAAATCCAATTTGCCAAACGAGTGCCCAACCACTAGCCGAGAAATCACCAGCCAATAAATCACCAAGCGAAGTGAGCGAACGCCTTGTTCGCGTCAGCCATGCGGTGTACGTTTTCACGTTTCGTAATCGCCGCACCTTCGCGTCGATAGGCTGCCATCAGCTCTTCAGCCAAACGGCGATCCATCGGACGACCTTTTTTATCGCGGCATACTTCGAGAATCCAGCGAATGGCGAGAGTTTGCTGTCGCTTGGAGTTCACCGGCGTTGGCACCTGGTAGTTGGCACCCCCAACTCGCTTGGACTTGACTTCGAGCGAAGGACGACAATTTTCGACGGCAGCGGTGAAGATTTCGATCGGCTCTTTGTCGGGAATCTTCTCAGAGATCATATCCATCGCGGAATAGAAGGATCGCTGTGCGACACTTTTTTTTCCGTCGTGCATCAAACAATTAATAAACTTGGAAGCCAACTTGGATCCGTATCGAGGATCAGGCTTAAGGTGGGTTCGACTGCAGGTGAATTTATCAGCCATCTTAGGGTCTTCTTCAGCAGAAATTCAGCGGGACGATCGAGAAGCCAGTAACATCCAGGCCCAAAACCAACACATCACGCACCAGAACAACAACACGCACCAAAACAACAATACGCACCAAAACAACAATACTGTACGCACCAACATCAGCCTGCAGCAACCCGCGAGCAGCCTAGGCCGAGTGAACGATTACTTGGGACGCTTGGCACCATAACGGCTACGTGCCTGCATACGTTTGGCAACACCGAGCGTATCGAGAACACCACGAATAATCTTGTAGCGAACCCCTGGCAAGTCGCGAACACGACCACCGCGAACGAGAACGATCGAGTGCTCTTGCAGGTTGTGGCCTTCACCGGGGATATACGCAGTAATCTCTTTCCCATTGGAAAGGCGAACACGAGCAACCTTACGCAATGCCGAGTTTGGCTTTTTCGGTGTGACGGTCTTCACCAGCAAACAGACTCCGCGCTTCTGCGGACACCCTTCCAGCACCGGAGTTTTCGTCCGAACGGGTTGATGCTTCCGCGGTTTCCGAATCAGCTGATTGATCGTCGGCATACTTTTACCTGTGTTCTGTCAATTGTCACGAATTCCGGGAATCTCCACGACTTGGAATACGCCCCGGAACATGGAGAGTGTAAATATCGTTCGAGAGAACTTCAAGCTCTCTGTGAAAGAGTCTGCAGTTGATCTCGTTTTTTTCGCAATTTTCGGTGCTTCACACCGGCACAGCTCGACAAAATCCGCCGGATTCAGACGACAAAAACGCCCACAGCACCTCATTTACCGGCTGATTCTCGCTTCACCAGCGAATGTTAGTCATCGTGACTGTGAGTGAGAGTGTTCGACCGGCGTACCGTCACTTCAAACGAGCTCAGGAGTGTAAGAGGAACCCCGGAAAACTGCAACGCAAAAGCCTCTTTATTTCTGGTTCGGCAGGTTACTGGCTTGATGAACAAGAAAAACACTTCGGAAACACGAAAATCCGCTGGATTTGTCGGCCATCGTGAATTGCGATGAGGTCGCCATGCCGTAGAATCAGACTGTGTCGAATTGGACTGTGAGGTCCCCTGTCGCCGTTTTTTTCCTTCAACTGTGAATGTCGGCCTCGAAAACGGCAGCCTCCCGCGAGTCCCCAATGGTTCTGTTGAATTCGCTCGACTGACAATCCTTTCTGATTCGAAAGCAGCACATGGAACGTCGGTGGCTGACCCTTTTGGTACTGGTGCTCCTCAGTGGATGCACTCAAAATCATCCGCTGATGCTACAAAGCGGAATCTCGTCCGGCAAAAACAAAATTTCCATTGCCGCTGCATCGGATTTGAAGTTTGTCTTCCCGGAACTGATCGAAGAATTCCAGAGACTTTATCCAGAGATTATGGTTCAAACCACATTTGGTTCGTCCGGAAACTTCTTTGCACAGCTTTCCAACCGCGCCCCGTTTGATTTGTTCTTCTCTGCAGATCACGCTTATCCACGCAAATTGATTGACCAGGGGGATGCCGTGCGGGATTCTGAGTTGGCCTATGCTTCAGGCCATCTGGTTCTTTGGGTTCCGAATGACTCGCCACTGGACTTAAACCAGGATGGAGTCGGAGTCTTGAGCGATCCCCGAGTCAAAAAAATCGCGATGGCGAATCCCCGACTTGCCCCCTATGGCCGCGCGGCCGAGGCGGCTTTAAAGCATTTCGGCTTGGAGGAATCGTTAAAAGATCGAATTGTTCTCGGAGACAACGTCGCGCAGGCGGCCTTGTTTGTGGAATCGGGAGCAGCCGATGTCGGAATCGTTGCAGCCTCGCTCGCCTCCGCAGCCCCCATGCGCAGCCAGGGGAGATCCTGGCCGCTCCCAACAAAGTCGTATCCCGCACTGCAACAGGTAGGGGTCATGATGACTTGGGCAAATGACCGAAGCGCCTGCGAGCGATTTCGGGAGTTTGTGCTGTCTGACGCAGGACAGGCGATCCTCCATCAGCATGGGTTTGCCGCCGCGGAAGACTGAGTCCCCATGGTCGGCGTCAGCCACCAGCAGCCACCAGCAGCCACCAGCAGCCACCAGCGTCAACCCAGAAACCTCAGAATTCATTGGCGATCTCGCCCCCCATTCGCGTCCCTAAGTTGCGCCAGACATTTTGATCGATATTCGTACTGATGGAACGGGTCGAGCCATCAGCCAGCCCGACATTGACGATTCCGGTATGGTAACTGCGGGAAGTGATGGATGCGTAGGTGGTTTGCGTGGTACTCGTCCCTTCGTACCGCGAGTTGTAATCAATGTCATAAGTCCGGCCACCCTCAGTAAAGGGGACCCGTGTATTTGGCGTAAAAGTCGTGGTGAATCCACTTTGATGAACAGGCCCTTCACACCATTCCGTATGACCTGTGTTATCATCCAAGCCGGGTCCATATCTCCCTACCCCCGTATAGCCAGCCACAAACGCAACGCTTGACGGCGGAACCACCCCCGGGTCAGACGTGTTGCGAAAATAGGGCTGATACGTCTTCACCTCGGCAGTGAGCAGTGTGTTGCTCATGCCATCTGCAATATCCGCTGGACGGGTGCAGCTGTTCGGATAAAAAATCCCGTCTCCTCCTGAATTCGTCAGCGGATCATAAATTTTCCATGTACCGAAATTGACGCCGTAATTTTGTGGCCGAATGTTCCCATCGTCAGGACCTGCGTAGTGCATCCGATCGCTGTTTGGGTCTGATGGACAAACATACGACGAGATTTTGAGCTGTGCGACATGGGTTGCCTGATTGACAGGATGGTCCCAGTCAAGGTCGAGCCGAACCTGTGTATAAGCGCTGGCCTGCTCGAGATACGGGAGAATGCGACCATGTACGGACCATGAACCACCAGAGAAGCACAAGCTGGGAGGAAATGACGTGTGGACATCCAGATAATTGTGGAGCGCGAGACCGAATTGTTTCAGGTTGTTTTTGCACTGAATGCGACGAGCCGCCTCGCGGGCTTGCTGTACCGCAGGAAGCAGCAGGGCGATCAGAACCGCAATAATCGCAATGACAACCAGCAGTTCGATGAGTGTGAAAGCGTTCCGACGACGAATTGACATGACTTGCGAGCTCCCGAGTACGGACGAGTACGAATCTGCTGGAATTTTCCCAGCTTTCTTTTCGAGCATCTTAACGCAGCACAACCGCCGTGCCAGAGATGTTTCCGGCCTCAAACGGAGCCGTTTCGCGACCGCTTCGCCGAACACTGGGGAAATCATGGCCAAGTCAAATGGCAAACTCGCCAGCCAGATACGAGAACACGATTGGAATCAGGTCCCTGACGAAGCCCCGAGTTTTGTTCGCAACGTCGCCCGATCCAGTCCCAGGATTTTGGCGGCGGCACTCCGATTTTGCTGGGTGGATGCCAACACCTCGCTCAACAGAGCGGACTCGGCGACACTGAGAAAGCGTCGATAGAGGTCGCAAAGATTCTCGGCATCCTGCTGAGTCAACTGCCGCTGCACCCACGCCGCGATCGCCGCTTCAAGTTGTTCACCCGCAGGCTTGTCGACGCACGGAATCGGCAGCCGAGGTGGCAGGTGTTCGGGTGCCAGCGGCCCCCCACGTGACAACACGATCGCGTGATCCACAGCATTCCTCAATTCCCGAACATTGCCGGACCACGTTCTCTCCTGCAATCCCACAACGAATTCGGCCGTAATCATCAGCCGCGTCGATTGGGGATGCTGTGCGACAAAGTATTCCACCAGGGACGGCAGATCTTCCAGATGATCTCGCAACGGGGGGAGTAGGATCGAGAAGACTTTGAGTCGGTGATACAGGTCTTCACGAAATTGGCCCATCGCGATCATTTCGTCGACATTTCGATTGGTGGCCGCAATCAATCGGGCATTGGTGGTTCGCTCGCCGCTCCCCCCGACCGGCGAGAACGCATGGGATTCCAGAATTCGTAGCAATTTCACCTGAATACCGACTGGCGTCTCGCCGATTTCGTCGAGGAAAATCGTGCCGTTCTCGGCCAATTCAAATAATCCCCGACGATCTTCAGTCGCCCCCGTGAACGCCCCTTTGACGTGCCCAAACAACTCGCTTTCAATTACAGCAGGACTGAGGCTGGCCAGACTCACCCGGACAAACGGCCCGTTTTTTCGCGGGCTATGCCGATGAATCGCTTCGGCGACCAGTTCCTTCCCCGTTCCGGTCTCGCCCGTGATCAGCACCGGATACGGCGTCGGTGCCACCAACGCAATTTGCTTGAACACGGCCTGCATCGCCCCCCCGCGACCGATCAACCGCCCCCCTTCCAATGGCCCCGCAGCGGAAGTCGACGGACTACAGAGGGATTGAATGGCGCGCGCGATCACCGACAAAAAATCGGCCAACTCG
>JBIKZJ010000512.1:0-4232 GCA_044354755.1 Schlesneria sp.
AATTCAAAGGGGTCAGGACTCAAAAACGCGTTTCACGCGCGTTGTTGACGTTGGCTGAATCAAGTTGTATCGTAATTCAGCGAATGCCGAACAAGGCATTCAACACGGACGGCGAGTACGCCGCCGGTTAATTTTAACGTTAGGCGCGCGATAACCACACTATCCCTCTCCACGCGGAAAGCCCAATGCCAGGCGGAATCTACGACTCATCTAAGACACGCGTCGCACCTGTGTTCAATGCGCTTCGCGACGGCGCTGGGGACTGGGTGCGAAGACTCATTTCCCTAACCGAAGGCAGCGCGCAAGCTCACGAACCTAGCAGCGCGGACTTGACGTTTTTGGGCGGGGCTTGGGACAATTCAAAGGGGTCAGGACTCAAAAACGCGTTTCACGCGCGTTGTTGACGTTGGCTGAATCAAGTTGTATCGTGATTCAGTGAGTGCCGAACAAGGCATTCAACACGGACCGCGAGTACGCCGCCGGTTAATTTTAACGTTCGGCGGCATGAAACGATTCCCAAAATTTCGTCCTAATTCATATCGATTGGCCTGGACAATTCAAAGGGGTCAGGACTCAAAAACGCGTTTCACGACCGTTGTTGACGTTGGCTGAATCAAGTTGTATCGTGATTCAGCGAATGCCGAACAAGGCATTCAACACGGACGGCGAGTACGCCGCCGGTTAATTTTAACGTTCTGCAACCGCACCACGAAGCCGTCGGTGAAATACACGTGTGGCCATTTTCCCGCAATAAGAAATCAACGCCGATTCCTGTAATTCGATGTGGCGACATCGACGTCACTTGGAATCCGACCTTTCACTGGTGGGAGTTTTCGGAGGGCGGAATTGATTACTCGTTACACCACAATCCCGTATTTGATTCGTCCGTCCTGACAAGGCTTCCCCGGATTGCTAGGTGGCTGGAAGAATTGGACACTGGAATCAACAAGGAGATCAAAAAGCACCTCGAAGGATGGTGTGACGACTGGCGCGGACAAAAGGATCTGGCTGGAATCGACGTTTCTTGGTTGGTTACGAAGAACGAAGTGGACGTTTCCTACGCCCACGAAGAATGGGCTGACCTCGGTGTTAATGTTGTCATCACGGATTGCCGAATTACTGATTCCTATGCCGGAGACTGAGCAAACAGACATTTAACACGTGAACCGTTGCAGAACCAAGCGTTGAACGCGAGCGGGCGATCACGCTGGTCTTGAAATCATCGTCCAACGCGCCCGCCGCGTTAACGCAACCGTTCGGCTCATCGAGGAATCATGTGCGATGGGACAGAATCCTGGCACCGGATGAATTCAGCATCGCACACGGCGAAAAATACGTCTGCATCATCGGCCGTGATTTCCGTAACCGCAGCGGAAAGGTATTCGATGAGCATGGAGATCTTCGTTGGGACTACAACGTCCGCCCGAACCCCGAAGGTCGCACGTGGCGAAATCCGCTAAACAAACCCGACTTCGTTTTCACGGACGCGCATGGAAAGGCTGAATTGCTCATACGCAGAATGTCGTTCATTCCATCGATATTCCAGATCTTTGATGGGAAGGCTTCGGTTGGCCGGATTGCACTTCGGAATGTTCTGGGCATCAAGTACGGAATCAATATCGATGAATGTGCCTCATGTACGTTTCGACTGCCGCTGTTTACAGTGCGGTTCTACGGCGGAACTGACGCCGGCCCAAGCGTCTGGGTCGTTGTTGGTCCGTCAAAAATGCAGTGGAACGTTCTCGTGAAGCCAGGCACAAATGACCGAGAGATTGTCGTCGCTCTTGCGTTCATCCACAATCAATGGTGGAACTACAGTTGACGACAAACAAATCGCAAAACGCCGAACAAGGCGGTCAACCCGAGCGGCGGATCGGGCGGTTTGTGAAATCAATGGTTCTTGGCCGCCGCCGGGTTACCTTAAACGTTCGTCTCCAACGCACACATCAATGCGACGTCGCAGATTCTGATTGTATTCCAGTTCGTGGTGGTTTAAACTCGTCTCTAACGGAGGGTGCGAATGACGATTGAAACGATGATTGAAAGCTTATCTTTGCAGGAAAAGATGACGGCGATGGAACTGATTTGGCGTGATCTGTCGGCAGAGCCAGGTTCGTTTCCTTCGCCGGAATGGCACGGGGTTGTCATTGCCGATCGGCTCGCGAATCCTGTTTTTGGGCGGTCTTTGACTCTCGATGAGGCTAGGCAGGCCGTTCAAGAGGCGTTCGATGCGCGTAGAACTCCGAATTGAGGCAATTTCCGATTTGGTCGATGCTGCATGGTTCTATGAACGGCAGCGTGGCGGGCTCGGCGACCGATTTATGGACGCGATGTTCGCGCATTTGGCGTCCCTTGAGACATTTGCTGGCGCTCATGAGGTCGTGTTTGGTCTCCACCGCATGCTGGCAAAGAAGTTTCCTTACGCTTTTTATTACAAGATCGATGCTGAATTAGTTTATGTCGTTGCGATTCTTGACTGTCGCCGCAACCCCAGCGGAATTTTCAAAACGCTTTTAGAGCGAACCAATCGCGACGAACAAGGCGGTCCAGCGGACCGGAGTACCGTCCGCTGACCTTGGTCGTTCGCTTTTCAGTCGTTCCTGCTTCTTTAGTTCCCCTATTAAGGAGTTGCAGAAAATGGTTCGCCACAAGATTGTTCGTACCTTGGTTGTAGCAGCCTCGCTCGTTGCGATGGTGATTGGCTCGATGTCGCGTGCATTTCTCTTTGCAGACGAGTTCTCCTCTCCGTCGAGTATTGGTCTGGTGGCGAGTCCACAATGGGATCTCACAACACTCACCGTCTACGATTCCAATGACGCTTCGGTCAACGTCACCGTAGATACTGCGGGCAGTCCAGTTATCACTGCTTCTGTTGATCAAGATGCCAGCTCGGGCACGTTTGCTTTTTCAATGGTGGCAGATGATGGCTTTGAGTCTATGTTCGTTTCCGGCGAAGTGCTGGCTGACGGTTCGATCTCCTATCAGACGGTGAAAGCCAATCTTGCTGGCGCTACATCTTCTGCGGGAGGTGCTGCGGCATGGGCAGCCGCGGACTCTGAGCCTGGCTTTTGGGACGATTACTGGCGCTACTTGTGGAACCCGTCAGACATGGATCCGGAGCTTGAAGTCGGCTTCTATGTCTCTGCGGGAGTGGGTGTCACAGCCGGGACGATTGCAACCGGAGGCATAGTGTATTATGGACCCGCCGCAGCACTGCCGACCGTCTTCGGAGGTGGCGCGGCCGCGACCGGCGGAGGACTCGCAGGTGCCTGAGGTGGGGCAGCGACCACGGGTGGTGGCACAGCAACCGCTGGGACTAGCGGATTGGTCGGGGGCACTACTGCTACAACGCAAAGACTCGCACACATCTGCGCAAATGCGCGACATAATCTGACCGCATTGCTCAAACTGTTCAACCAAAATCAAGCCGCAGCGCTTGCAGCAGTTGAGAACGCAACGATCACTGCGCTCGCCAACGCCGGAATTACGTCGGGGACATTTGAAATCACCGTGGTGATATCGGGGATGAGCATCACAGTTCGCGGCATTGTTGAAAACGGTATCGTCCGGATTGGTACATTTTTCATGTGAGTAGTTTATGCCACTGTCAGCAGATGAGTTGACTCGAATTGCGGTCAATGAGTTCTTTAAGGAAAAGCTCGGAGCTGATGCCGTTCAGTGTCAATTGCAGTCGATTGATGAGATCGACTGCAATGTTACATCTGTCGGAATCGTTAGTCGGTTTCAAGTTAACTCTAGTGCGCCAAAAGTACTCGGCGGAGCCACACGACGACTTGGTGGACTCGAAGGAAGATTGCTTCCATTAGATGTGAAGTGTGGTTTTGAACTCTGGATTGAAAACGGGCACATTGCTTCCCTCGAAGGATTTTCGTATTCAGATGATTGGCCACATGTCGTCGATGCATGTCAGTTTTCACGTACGGATCATGTATCATGATGCGTAGCGTTTGTGACTGATTGTTTGATAAAAAAATCGAACAAAGCGTTGGACGCGGAGGCGCCGGGACAATTCAAAGGTGTCAGGGTGCGCCAGTGAAAGCCGGAGGAAGGTAGCGAATGGAAGTTTCGTACGAGGTAAGATTTAGCCAATCGCCTTGGCTCCGAGTGATGCGTCTGTATGGGCAACCATCCAGTCGAAGCGTTCACAGGGGAAAGTCCGGGCTGTGTATTGAGCTCCGAAATCAGTTCTTTGAGGTGGCCGACCATGTCCT
>JBIKZJ010000513.1:0-4228 GCA_044354755.1 Schlesneria sp.
TCGCCATTATTCCGCTATAAATCAAACGTGATCAAAACCGGTGATTCGAACAATTTAAGCAAATTCGCACCAGGTTGTCAAACCATAACAGTGTCCCCGAGATCCGCAACAGATTTCCAGTCAAAATCTGTGTCGCTACGGTTATCGTGCAGTGTCCCCACGTTTATTCGCATTGATGTTACTCGCATTGATGTTGCAGATTACACAGAGTTGAACGCAAAATTCGGCGTTCAAGCCATGACTAATCGCTCGCCATTGCTATTTTGATATGGCCGTCTCAATTGAGTTGCCGGTCGTTAAATCGATGTCAAATGAATTTCGCCCTTTGCCTATGAGAACAGTTAAACCGCTGGTCGCGCCAGAGTGATATTTTTTGGGGATATCGGGGCGTTCAAGAACCTTAGACGACTTTGATTCCGATTGCGGACGCGGAGGCTCGACGTCGAAATCAGGGATCACACAAACGGCATACTCGCCGGGCGGGACTGGCGGTGAACCTGAAAGACGATAAGTTCCTGCGGAATCCAGAACTGCAGAATAAGCATAGCCAGTCTTGGGGAATTGAAGCTGAACGTGGGCTTCGGTCACGGGCGAGCCATTAAAGGTCACGCGTCCCTCAAGTACTGTTCGACTACCTGACAAGAATACGATCACAGTAAACGCGCTTAGGCATACCAGAGCGATGCTGGAACCCACCAATAACCTTCGACTAGGTATCGCCTGTAAGGCCGTTACTCGCGATTTTTGGGTTGCAATTCGGCGATTCGGACTTTTGCTTGGAACTCTCAGGGCGGGCGATCCAGAGAAATCACGATTAACAACCGGCGTTGGTGATTCGCGTTGCTCTGAAATGACCTCTTGATTGGGTAGATCGTTTTCGGGGACTCTGGGAAATGAATTCTGTGAAACGAGGGAAGGGCCTACGGCGGGGTCGGGGGTCAGGACCTTTTCACTCGTTTCGTCGCTTTCGTTTTTCTTTCGTCGAATGACAGGTTTCGGTGTTAGGGATTTACGGGGGGGGTGACGTCGACTGCTTCGTGAGTCACGCGTTACTGAGGCGCGGTCGGCTGCAACCTCTAATGTTGGGTCGTTCTTTCCCGTCACGGTGGTTGCAGTCACTGCAGGCGGAAATTTCAGCAAATCAAGTTGAAGCGAAGGGATCCATGCGTGGGAATCTTTCGCTCTTACACGATCCTGAGGGAGAAGACGACCATAATTCACTAGCTGTTGCAACTGCCGAATCGTGTAAGGACCAATCTCGATCGACTTGGCCCGCAAGTAGTAGCTGAGCTGTTCCCCTTCGCCGGACTCCGCCGCTTTTACTTCGGCTGCAGCCAGGCCAACAGCATCTGGCGCCGAATCAAGGATTTCGGAAAACTGCGCAACCGGGGGCAGTTCCTGCGAGAAAAGTCTATCCAGGATATTTTGCGACAACAACCCTTCGATGAGATACGCCGGCCGCCAATGACCCTGTCCCTTCGAGATCAATGTATCTCGAGTTACGACTCCCGTCTCCACCAACGAGCGTAAGGCGGGAAATGGAATCGGTCCGTACGACCCGACATCCGACTTATAGTACCAGTGGTCATCTTCAGGATTGACCATTCCGAGATTCCCCCCTTCCAAGTGCCACCGTTTGGGAACCATTTGAAGAGCAAAAGCAGGTAACAACAGCGATCGTAACATTCCGACCATCGGTTATTTGAAAAGGTCTGGCTCAAGACCTACGAGAAACACCATACACCAGTGATTTCTCCGGATTTGAGCCTCATCCCCCGAGCGGCCTTTGTCTTTGTCTTTAAAAGCGTCAAGTGGATCGAGTTCGCACGGTTGTTTTTGAAAAGCCAACATGCGCTTAGTACTCACCGACGATGTTCCCATCGCTCACATGCGCCAATCTCAGCAATGTCTGAAAATTCATCGCCTGCGAGAGGAACACCACGGAGCCGTCACCGCGCAAGGCATGGGCTCCGCCAACGTGTCGCGAGGAAATCGGTATGTTGGCGTGATAGGGGTATGTTGCACCAGTCAAACCGGGCGCCATATTGTTAATTCCATACCTGATGCCAGTGAGGTTTTGAGTATAAAAATACTCTACGTTGACTAAACTGAGTGACATTGCGCGGGTTGCCCCGAACCAGGTTCCTCCGTTGTGCATACACGACCGATTGTCGGTGCCAGTATAATACCCATTTGAGACATCGAGAGGACGCCCCTGTTCACTGATCGCGATCACATTGGATGAGCCATCTGTGATCCCACTAAAACGCTTTTGGCTGCCGGGGGCAAGTATTCCGTTGTCTACGTACCGGCCGTGAGCGTTGGTATAGCCAAGATCCGTTACGCCGTCACTCGGATTGATCACCGCACCGCTAATCCCCACGTAGTTCGTACGCTGAATATTGATGTTCTCATCCCAAATCACCGCAGCCTTTGGGAGTTCACTTGACGGGCAATTGAGCCCTGGGACTCGCAACTTTGAATAAAGAGAGATCATCGCTGGGGTCATCCGATCGATATCCCCATCGGCTCTGTTAAAAGCAGAGCCAAAATCGAATTGGTTGTACGCAGCGCTCTGGTCCAAATATGGCAAAAGTGCAACGAAAAACGACGCTTCACCAATAAAGTATGTGTTCGAGACGGCTCCTAGTCCTCCGATCGGAAAGATATCATGAGCGCTGTGATAATTGTGCAGCGCCAGTCCGAGTTGCTTGAGATTGTTCCGGCATTGTATCCGACGGGCCGCTTCGCGGGCCTGCTGGACAGCGGGCAAAAGCAGCGCAATCAAAACTGCGATGATTGCAATCACAACCAGTAGCTCGATCAGCGTGAATCCTACTGCGCGCTTGGTTCTCATGGCGATCTTCTTTCAAAAAGGACGACGGTCTCTTCTGAATCAAGATCGAAAGGGCGTAACACGGAACCGTTATCGCCTGACAAAGATGCTGCGTAACACTCGATTTCACAATGCGTTAAGTACGATTGCCCGCAGTCCGAAAAGTCGCGTTGGCGCCCTCGAGCCATTGCTGTGATCGCGGTATCCGTTGCCCGCCCAAGTCGCGTATGAAAAACGGGGCGCGTATGAAAAACGGGGCGCGTACGAAACACGTTTTCCAGTTTTGAGCAGGCATGTCTACCGTTTATCCAGGGTCGTTTGTACCGATGAAGTCGCGTTTTCATCAGGTATTACGGGCTCGATGCAAACTCGGAATCCCAAATTCTGGTGTCGAAATAATCGGGGAGCCGCAACCGTCTTGCGAAGTTGTGGAGACGGAAATGCAAGTTCTGCATGAAACAGCATCACGGAAGGTACTTGGTGGGCGTGTGCCGTGCGAGCGAGCTGGGTGTAGTGATTTGGTTCTACGTCGGTACGAAGTGAATATTCGACCAGCAGTTCTTGAGCTCCTGCGACAACGCTGGTCAGATCGACGCGCCCGTTATGAGGTCCCTTCGCGTTCGCCGAAAAGACCGTGATCCAATCAGCGGCATCAAGTGATTCGCCTTGAGGGTCTGCGAGGACTCGGATTTCGCAAGAGGAATTTGGTGAAAATAAGTGAAAACAACTCAGCACTTCCGCATTCCGAACCGGAGTTTGAAATGAATACCGGAATCTCAGTGCGGCTCGTTCGCCGATGCGGATCGGACAAAGGTACTGTGTCACTTGGTCAGGTTCGGTATGCAGGCGAAGATTGGTACTGGAATGATAGTAGTCATTCATGCCGAAATGGACGTCGCAGTGGTGAATAAAGGGGATCATGAATTGGCCGCCTTGAAGGACGTGCCATTTCTCACCTGAGTTTTCACCAAATGTGGAATAGTCAATGATCCCCGGTCCCGACAGAGGTTTACGGTATTGACTGGCGGTCCACTCCCAGGCGTTGGTGCAGATTCCCTTGATCCCCGACGCGGCCAGATCCCCTTGTTCGACCGCCAGCAGAGGCCGAGTATAAATATCTTGCGCGAGCATTTCTTGACGAGCGGAAAGCTGCCCGTCATTCAATTCCTTTCCATAAGCCGCATAGGTCAGCAGTGACTCTCCGGGCAGATGATATTTCAGGCCTCGCGGGTCGTCGCGCGTCAATTGTTCACAAAACGTCAGGACTTCTTCGAAAGAGATATTCGTGTGCGGGAGCTGATTTTTTTCAGGATCAGCCTTCAAGAGGGGACCGTGCGATTTCATGACTTCCGCAAATTGGCCCACGGTGACTTCATGTACACTTAAGTATTG
>JBIKZJ010000514.1:0-4200 GCA_044354755.1 Schlesneria sp.
TCAGCCACTGCGAATGCCTCGATCGACTTCTCCAAGTCCGCTTGAGTCGTCGTATTGCTGGCACTGAGCTTCTTAATTCGCTGATGATCACTCGCAGCTTGCGTTTCCGTGGCGGCGGCTCGGAGTTCATCGGATTTCAGCCGATCAATGGCAGCCTCGGCCGCCTCCAGATTGGCCTGAGCGATCTCAACCTGCTGTTTGAGTTCATCGTCGTCGAGTGTGACAAGAACTTTCCCGCTGGAGACTTCGTCCCCCTGGTCCACGGCGATCATGCGCACTCGACCAGAGATTTTCGGACTGATCGAAGCCTTGACGCGGGCTTCTAGCGTCCCGGTACCCATCACTTCGGCTCGGAGTTCGCCACGCGCGACCTGCTGCTGACGAACGGGAGTCGGCGAAAACCTGGTCCAGTAAACAGCCGCGCCAATGGCAACCATCACCGCGACAGCTTTTGCGCCCCGCCATGCCCATTTGCGAAAAGTGATGTTCATCGCCAACATGCTTTGGTGATCCACAGTGGGTGTCGTTGTCGTCTCGTGACAGTCAATCTGCTCGCGACCATATTGCCACCGACCTCTTCTCATGTACGCCGAGGCAGTCTCAAAGCTGCATGCGGCGATTTCGCTCGTCGTTCGAGCAGAGAGTTCAGGGCCGGATGTCGCGAACTTCGACCGGCTTGTGGTCGGGATCAGTAGCTTGTTCTCGGTGCGCGGCGATCCGCTTCCACACGCCATAGCCAATCAAGGCTGGTGCGATCACGACGCACAGGGGGCAGGTCGCCCCCGCCAGTAGAGCGGTTCCCGTCCCCACGACTCCCAACCCGGCACCGAGTGCCATGCAGGAGTTCGCTTCCCGGATTTCCGCGTTGCGGTCAGGTTGAGTTGAGTTCGTCATTGGAATCTCTCCCACAAGGCAGTCGCGATCAGCCAGACGATGACCAGCCCCCAGACAACCAGGCAGGGGGAACAGATGCCCGTCCGACAGGCCCCTTGTTCACAGGCCGATCCCGTGATTGTCGGAACGGTGCGGGAATCCGGGACCGTGTTGTGTCGTTCGGTACTCATGAGTTCGCTCCTTGGGTTGGAATGTCGACGTGGCAGCGTGATGACCTCGTGAACACCTCGTCACTCAAACGCGGGTCACCGGCAGTCCGGCGGCCAGCCAGGCGCTGTATCCCCCGGACATGTTGGTCACGTCGAAGCCCGCCCGTTGCAGAATGCTTGTGGCAATCGCTGAACGTCCACCGGCCAGACACTGTGCGACAAGCGGACGCGAACGGTCGATCGTCGCGATCTCACGCAGCAACTTGCCCAGAAATCGGTGCTCGGCCCCGGCGATATGTCCTTCCTGGAACTCGGTGGCCGCCCGCACGTCCAGCAGCTTGACCGCCCCGGTGGTAATTCGCTCGCTGAGTTGTTGCGGAGTTTCCGAGCGGTAGGATTCGGTCCGCAGTCCCGCCGCTTGGACCGCGCCCGCGTCGAACGAGCCGCAGACATTGTCAATCCCGATCGAACGCAGTCGCTTCAGGACCTCCGGCAACGCTGTGGGCTCCACGATGAGGTGCAACGGGTTGTCATAGTCCACAAAGAACCCTGCCCACTGCACGAGCATATTCAGGGGGACGTTGATCGTGCCTGGAACATGCGCGGCGACAAACTCCGCTGAGGGCGCGACGTCGATGGTCTGTCCGCTCCGGGCGATCCTCGGCAACAGGTCGGGTGTCGGAGATTTCACGGGAGCCAGGTTTCGAACCAGTTCCGGCCCCACCTTGTTCACGCGCTTCATCACGGCGAAGTAGAACGGCGTCTCGGGCTGATCCGCGAGGATGTAGTCCACGAACTTCTGCTCGTTGTCGAACTGCAAGGCGGGATTGAACAGCTTCTCATACCCGACAGTGCTCGACGGGATCGCGCCCAGCCCTTTGCCGCAGGCGCTCCCCGCTCCGTGTGCGGGCCAGACCTGGAGATGTTCGGGCAGTTCGCGGAATTTCCGCATCGAGTGATACAGGATCCGTGCGCCCGTTTCGGCACTCCCTTTCACACCCGCCGCCGTCTCCAAGAGGTCCGGACGACCGATCGAGCCGACGAAAACGAAGTCGCCAGTGAAGATGCCCATCGGGACGTTCGCCCCGCCCCCTTCGTCGGTCAGCACGAAGCAGATATGTTCCGGTGTGTGCCCCGGCATGTGAAGCACATCTAGCTTTACCTTGCCGACCCGAATGACATCGCCGTCCTTGACGAGCTGCGAATCGTGCTTGTCAGCGAACTGATACTTCCAGTCGGCGGGACCTTCATCGGAGAGGTACAGCTTCGCACCAACCCGGTCGGCGAGCTCGCGGGACCCTGAAACGAAGTCGGCGTGAATGTGCGTTTCGGCGGAGCCGGTGATCCGCAGACCTTCGGCCGCAGCGGCTTCGAGGTACGGATCCACGTTTCGGCTCGGATCGATCACGATCGCCTCACCGGTCCGCTGGCAGCCGACCATGTACGACGCGTGAGCCAACGATTTGTCGTAGAAGTATTTGAGAAGCATGACGTTCTTCCTTCGGAGCAGGGGAGATAAGGCGAAAGGGGAAACATGCCACCACTCATCCGCAGCAGGTGGACTGTAGGGCACACGCGGCCCCGCTGCCTGTCGCACCCGTCGGTGTTGATTTCGGGACCTGATTCCACGGCATCCGGGCGAGCAGCATCCCCATGCCACAGGTATCGGTGATCCCAGCCAACGTGAAACCCGCTCCGACGAATGCGTGATCCAGCGGGACATTCCGGGCACAGCTAACATGCACTTCGCGGTACTCGATCGGAGTCCGGACATCAATCAGTTCCACGGCTGCGCAGGAGTGGATCAGATCGGACAGCTTTTGAGGGGTGATGGAAGTGATGCTCATGATTGGCTCCTGGTAGGTGATCGTGACCTCGGGACGTGTAGAAATGTCGGTAAGTATCGAACTGTCTGGGCATAAAAAAAGACGGCTAACCGACGGTGGCTCTGTCGAAACGCTCCTCTATGCACTTCATGATATTCTTCAAGTGGGGTTCCACGACCCGGTAAAAGACCTTCCGGCCCTCTTTCTCACTGTCGAGGAGGCCACATCGCTGCATCAGTCGCAAGTGCTCGGACGCCATGGCCGTGGGCAGCTCACAGCTTTCCGCCAATTCACTGACTGTGTAGTTCCCAGACAACAGCATCTGGATCATCCGCAAACGGTGTGGATGCGCCAGCACGCGGAGACACTCCGCCGCTTGCCCAAGTGCGTCCAGGTCCGTCAGTCGTAGTTCGGCTTTCGCCATGGCTTGACTCCTCTCTTACTTAAATATATCGGAATATCCCGAACTGTCAATCAGTTTTCTTCTGGCGGTCACGGATTTCTCCCAGGAATCGCCCCGCACAGCGCTCGCTCCCTGCGACAGCCCCGCTTGAGTCTGGCATTTAACCAGGAGAAATCAAAGGGGTTACGACACGATCAGCGAGCACGCGGAATGAAAATCTCGTCCACCAACACAAGTCTGGGACTCGGGGTAGGACTCGGGGGACACTAAAATAATTTGGGTTTGCTGAGTCAGTAACGCTAATGGCGGCGAAGCGGATGGAGGGCACAAGCATCTCAAAGGCCAAGAAATCACACGATTTTCGTGATCTGACTGCCGCAAAACGCAAAAGAACGCGATGTAGTCGCCACCAGGCTAACGAGAACCTCTGACTCGTTGATTTTTTGACCAGCGAGGGGATGGTTAATTTGCCTCCGTCCAATTTTCTCGAATCCTTGCTACTCAGAAGATGGCAATAACTCGCGGACTCGGGGGCGCATGCGGTGAGGAAAGCCGGAAATTCGACTGCGTGTCGCACGGATCGTCTGGGGATGACCGGCGACGGTGGCGAATAATTTGCCGAAATCCTGCACCAACTCCACCCAAGCGGTGGCAGTGGGAAGTTTGCCGCTCAATCGCTGAAAAAGGGGCGGCGTCAACGGAGGAGTCGTTCCTCGCTTGCCGGGGGCCACCTGCCGGGCGGTCCAATCGAGTAACTCCAGATAATCCCCCTGTGATAGGGGAAGAAAACCCTTGTCGCTGCAACGAAACCGATGGGAACTGGCTTGCGGTCCCAACTGCTGATCATCCGCTGGGATCAACGCAATCGGTGACAAAAACCGATCTGCGGTGACTTGGGACTGCATGGCAATCGGCGACACTCCCTCAG
>JBIKZJ010000138.1:0-13863 GCA_044354755.1 Schlesneria sp.
CCCGTTTATCACAGGTCGCCTGATGGCACCCGTTCAAAACCCCGGCAAAGTTTTTTGTATCGGGCTGAATTATCGCGACCATGCGATTGAAACCAATTCTCCGATTCCTTTCGAGCCGGTCGTCTTCAGCAAGTTCTCACAAACGGTGGTTGGCCCTGAAGATGCCGTGATCCTGCCCAAGGTGGCTCACGAAGTCGATTATGAAGCGGAACTGGTCGTTGTGATCGGCAAACAAGGGAAAAACATTTCGAAAGAGAACGCCTTCTCGCACGTCGCTGGCTACACTTGTGGCAACGATGTCTCGGCCCGAGACTGGCAAAAAGGACGACCCGGTGGCCAATGGCTTTTGGGCAAGACCCCTGACACATTTGCCCCCACGGGACCGTATCTGGTCACGGCTGATGAAGTCGATTCCAACAACATTCGGATCGGCCTGCGTCTGAACGGCGAGACCTTGCAGAATTCCTCGACCAAAGAGCTGATTTTCAAGGTGAATGAAGTCATCGCTCACGTTTCGCAGCTGATCACCCTGCATCCAGGGGACCTGATTTTCACCGGAACCCCACCCGGCGTCGGCGCCGCGCGAACCCCACCGATCTTCCTGAAGCCAGGGGATCGAATGGAAGTCGAAATCGAAGACGTCGGTGTGCTGGTGAACCCTGTCGTAGGGGAATAGTTTCGTTAACGGACGTTTGATTCACTTCGGACCAATCAATTCCATTCGCATCGGGATTGCGGATCTCAATCCCGATATCCACAGCATGAAGTGTCAACGAAGGCCCGTTTTTCAGACGGGCCTTCGTTGACGGATTTCATCACAAATTAATTACTTCTTAATTACTTCACCACAAAGTTCACTAGTTTTCCGGGGATCATAATCGTCTTCACGATCGTCTTTCCGGCGAGTTGGCCTGCGATCGTGGAGTCCGCTTTGGCTGCGGCTTCGATCGTCGCGGCATCGGATCCTGCTGGGACCGTCACTTTCCCTCGCAGTTTTCCGTTTAACTGCACGGGGATTTCGATTTCGGTTTCGACGAGATACTGCTCGTCGTGAGTTGGCCAAGGTTCGTAGGCAAGACTCTCGGTGTGCCCCATCAACCGCCAAAGCTCTTCCGACAAGTGTGGTGCAAAGGGACTCAGCAGTAACACAAACGGTTCCATCACCTCTTGTGGCCGAACCTCTTGCGAGAGGAATTCATTCACGAATTCCATCATGCGGCTGATTGCCGTATTGAAACCGAGTGACTCGATATCTCGTGTCACCGCCTTGATCGTTCGATGCAGCACTCGAAGTTGGGCCGCAGATGCGGGGACCGCCTGAACTGCGAGGCTCAGCCGGGTTTCAGCGTCGTGCTGTTCATCGACGACCATCCGCCAGACGCGTCCCAGAAAGCGGGCGACCCCTTCGACCCCTTTCATGCTCCACGGTTTGACTGCTTCGAGCGGGCCCATGAACATTTCGTACAGCCGTAATGAATCGGCCCCAAACTGGTCGACAACGATATCCGGGTTGATCACGTTACCGCGTGATTTCGACATCTTATGAGCTCGACTGTCGACGACAATTTCCGGGCGATCTTTCAACACGAAGGCATCACCCTTCTTTTCCACCTGATCCGCATCGAGCGTCACAGCGGTGACGGTCTCACCCGTCTTTTCCACGATGCGAGTTGCCACCCCTTCCGCATCAACGCTTGCTTTCAAATCGCGGACTGAGACAAAGCGATGGGACGCCACAGCCAATGAAGCGGCTGTGGTCGCGGTCGTGGCCACAGAACTCTCGGCACCCGGAGCAACAGCACCCGGGGCAACAGCACCCGGGGCAACAGCACCCGGGGCAAGAGAAGCGGGGACAAACCCGGTGAATTCCACTTCTCCCAGAATCATCCCCTGATTGACCAGTCGCTGAAATGGTTCCACATGTGAAACATAGCCTCGATCGAATAGAACCTTGTGCCAGAACCGCGAATAGAGCAGATGCAACACGGCATGCTCGGCGCCACCGACGTAGAGATCAACTGGCAGCCAGCTTTTTTCGATCGCCGGATCCAGAAACTGCTCACTATTTTTCGGGTCTGCAAAGCGGAGATAATACCAGCAGGAACCCGCCCACTGCGGCATCGTGTTGGTTTCTCGCTTGAGTCGCGTCCCATCGGCAGCGGTCGTGTACAGCCAGTCTGCAGGGGCTTTTGACAGCATCGGTTCGGGGGTCCCCGTCGGCTTGAAGTTGGCCATCTCGGGCAGCCGTACTGGCAACGAGGCCTCGGTATCCGTCCGCATCAGTCCTGTCGGCTGGCCGTCGGCATCGAGTTCATGCCAGATCGGAAACGGTTCACCCCAGTAACGCTGGCGTGAGAAGAGCCAATCTCGCAGGCGATAATTGACTGCCTTGCGAGCCAGTCCTGCCGAGTCCAGATCACGGGTGATCCGGGACTTGAACTCCAAGGTGGCCAGGCCATTATACGCCCCGGAATTCACGGCCACACCATGCTCGAAGAATCCCTGCCGGGCGAGGCTCGGCTCGTCCGTCGGTGCCACGACGGGGCGGACTTCAATTGCAAACTGTGTGGCGAACTCGAGGTCACGCTCATCATGGGCCGGAACCGCCATGATCGCACCGGTCCCATAACTGATCAGAACATAGTCGGCGATCCAAACCGGAACCTGCTCACCATTGATCGGGTTGATCGCATACCCACCCGTAAATACGCCGCTCTTCCCCTTGGCAAGATCGGTTCGGTCGAGATCACTTTTCATGGTCGCCTGATGGCGATACGCGTCGACCGCACCGCGCTGCTCGGGAGTAGTCAGTCGATCCACCGCAGCGTGCTCAGGAGCGAGCACCATGTAGGTGACTCCGAACAAGGTATCCGGACGTGTCGTGTAAATCCGCAAAACATCGTGTGCCGCTTCGCGCGGAAACCGGCTCGCTATGCGACTTTTCTTCCATTGCTCGAACGGTTCCCCCGCTCCACCGAGATAGAAATCGACTTCCGCACCTTCGCTACGGCCAATCCAGTTCTTCTGCATCAGTTTGATCGATTCCGGCCAGTGCAGGTCGTCGAGTTCATTGGCCAGCCGGTCTCCGTAAGCGGTAATTCGCAGCAGCCATTGACGCAGTGGCACACGCTCAACCGGGTGGCCCCCTCGTTCGCTTTTTCCGTCCACAATCTCTTCGTTCGCCAGTACGGTCCCGAGTGCCGGACACCAGTTCACCGGGGCTTCGTGCTGATACGCCAGACGATGCTGGTCCTGAAATCGTCGGATTGCCTCAACCCCCTGCGAAGCAACGTCTGCGGGAATCGGCAATTCGGCAATCGGTCGTCCCTTCCCCGTCCGTGTGATTCCGTCGGGGCCGGTCCAGACGTGATCCGAATCGTACCAGGTGTCGAACAGCTGCAGAAAAATCCATTGGGTCCAGCGGTAATAGTCGGGGTCGGTTGTGGCGAATTCCCGACTCCAGTCGTAGCTGAACCCCAGCGATTTCAGCTGACGTTTGAACGTTTCGATATTTTTGGCGGTGGTGACGGCGGGATGTGTCCCCGTCTTGATGGCATAGTCTTCGGCTGGCAGTCCAAACGCATCCCAACCCATGGGATGGAGAACCCGCTTGCCGCGCATGCGGCTGTATCGACAGACGATATCCGTCGCCGTGTAACCCTCGGGATGCCCGACATGCAGACCGGCTCCCGAAGGATAGGGAAACATATCGAGGACATACAACTTGGGTTGTGAGCTGGCCGCAGGGTCTTTCAGATCGACGCGAAACGTCTGATGCTGATCCCAATAAGCTTGCCAGGTTGCTTCAAGGCTTTTGACGTTTTCGTCATATCGAGGCATGGAATTTGATCCGTTTTCGTATTCATAAAAATGAGGGAATCATCAGGTCGCGTGATCGTCGTTAACCGACGCCATTCCCGATGTTTTATGAGCGTCTTAAGGCTGTTCGCGCGGCTCGGGCAATCTGTTCTGCCGTCTGAACTTGGTCAGCGAGCACCGTCAGGTGCCCCATTTTTCGTCCCGCGCGCGCTTCCTGTTTTCCGTAAAGATGCAGCTTGAGGTTTGGGTGTTTTAAGGCGGCAACCCAGTCCGGCTCGCCCCCCTCCCAAACATCCCCCAGCAGATTGGCCATGGCCGAGGGACTCCGAAGTTCACTCGAACCCAGCGGCAAACCGCAAATCGCTCGAACCTGTTGTTCGAACTGACATGTGACATGCGCATCAATCGTCAAATGTCCGGAATTGTGCGGCCGGGGTGCCGTTTCGTTGATCAGTAGTTGCCCTGATTTTGTCAGGAAAAACTCGACGCACATGACACCGACCACATCGAGTTTTTCCAGCACGGCCCGAGAAATCTCGATCGCTTCGGCGGCGACCGCAGCCGGGATTACCGCCGGACAGACCGAAATATCCAGAATGTGATGGCTGTGGGAATTCCCCATCGGCCCGTAACTGACGAACTCGCCATCCACCCCCCGTGCGGCAACAACCGAAAGTTCGCATTCAAAATCGATGAACTTTTCGAGAATCGCCTGGGGGACATTCAGCGTCGACCAGGCCGCCCCTGCGACGGCGACCGAGTGAATTACCACCTGGCCTTTGCCGTCATAACCCCAGTCCGCAGTCTTTAAAACCGCCGGTGTCCCCTGTTGCTGCAGGGCGGTGGTCAGATCCTCAACCGATCGGACCGCCACAAACGGGGTGACGGGGAGCCCCGCATCGCGGAGAAACGTTTTTTCGCGGAGTCGGTTCTGCGAGGTAAACAGGACGGAACCAGCAGGTCGGACCGGACCATACCGCTGACAAATCTCGGTCGTCTCAGCCGGGACATTCTCAAATTCAAACGAAACGACGTCGACGCTTTGAGCAAACTCGGCAACCCGATCGAGATCGTGATAGTCGGCGCAAATTTCGAGATCGGCGACTTGGCCGGTCGGTGTGCTCGATTCGGGCGAGAGGACGTGAACGCGATAACCCAATCGCCGTGCCGCGATCGCAAACATCCGCCCAAGTTGTCCGCTACCCAGCATTCCCAGCGTGGCACCAGGGAGAATCGGTCTGGTCATGTCAATGTCTCTCCCAGCACGCGATCACGCTGCCGCCGTTGGAAATCATGCAGTTTCGCTCGTAATTCGGGTCGCGTGGTGGCTAGAATTCGTACCGCCAGCAACCCAGCGTTCTTTGCTCCCGCTTCCCCAATCGCCAGACAGCCAACCGGGATCCCACCGGGCATCTGCACGATGGAAAGCAGCGAATCCATCCCATTCAGGGCACGACTTTGAACCGGAACACCGAGCACGGGAAGGATCGTCTGCGAGGCGACCATTCCGGGCAAATGCGCAGCCCCTCCTGCCCCGGCAATCACCACTTCCAGCCCGCGCGACTCGGCCGTGGCGGCATATTCCGTCATCAATTCGGGGGTGCGATGAGCCGAAACAATCCGGCATTCGTGGGGAATCCCGAATTCCGTCAAGATCTCGGCGGCGGGCCGCATCGTATCCCAATCGGATTTGCTCCCCATAATGATCCCGACGAGCGGGGGTTGGGGCCTGGAATCGGTCATCGAATCTCCTGAAGTCGCAAGGGAATCACCTGTCTTAAAATGCATGTTCACGGATGCTGAATCGCCATGTTGGCGATTCGGCGCGTAAGTTCAAGCCGCAGCTGTTGGTTGAATTCCGAGTTCGATCGCAAAATCCCCAAAAACGCCCAGAATCTTTCCGTCTCTACCCGAAATCTTCCCACGGTCCACGTCCCACACCTTTTTGGGGAAATCCCGCAGTGGGATCGCTCGCTTAGCGGCCGACGCTTTGTCCGCTCGATTTCTTTTTCAGATCGGCCACAAATTTGACGTTTTCTTCGCCGACCGTTTCCACGAGCTCGCGCCGAATGTCTCGGTTGACGCTGATTTTCTGATCCAAGGGCTTTTGTGCGACGTAACGTCGACGAATGTCTCCTTTGTCGACCGTGTCGACCACCAGGATCACCTCGGCTTTACCAGGAGTTTTCTGCACGATGTCTCGAACGCGTTCCAGCACGCGGATGTCATGTAATCCCTTTTGAAACTTGATCAGCACCTGCTTTGTAAATTCTTTTTCGACCTCTTCCAGCGTCCACATCGCGTCAACAATCACGTTCGGTTCGCGGTTGCGTTTGTCGACTTTCCCGCGGACGAAACGAACCTGTTCGGGCTCAACTTTTTCTCCTAATCGCGAAAATTCTTCCGGCCACATGATGCAGCGGACGACTCCCGTCGGGTCTTCGAAGTCAAAGTTCACATATTTCTGATGCCCGTTGCGACTCGGCTTCTTGGTCTGGGCTTTCTTGATGGCCGAGACCATGCCCCCCAGAATCACTTCTTCGTTTTCACCCGCATCGACAAGCTCTTTGGCCGAGTGCGTCGAAAATTGCTCAATCGTGCCGGACATTTCCGCCAGCGGATGCGAGGTCAGGAAGAATCCGAGTGCCTCTTTTTCAAAGGCGAGCATTTCTCGCTTGGACCATTCGGGAATTTCGGGAAGGGTCGAGGGACCGGATCCTTCGGAGACGATTTCTTCATCTTCGTCACCACCAAACAGATTTTTCTGGCCCCGCTGCTTGTCGCGCTGAATCGACGCCGCCCCCTGCACCGCTCGTTCAATCACCGCAAATTGCTGGGAACGTCGACCTCCCAGACAATCGCAAGCTCCCGCCTTGACGAGCAGTTCCAGGACTCCCTTACCGACGTGTTTGGGGTCACACCGTTCGGTAAGGGCGAAGAGATCTTTGAACGGGCCATTTTTGGCTCGTTCGGCCACAATCGCTGCGACAGCCCCCTCACCCACCCCTTTGATCGCACCCAAGCCGAACGTTAACCGACTTCCCAGCACGGAAAATTCGACATCCCCCACGTTGATGTCCGGAGGAAGAATTGGAATCCCCATCCGGCGGCAGTCATCGACGTGTTCGACCAGCTTATCCGTTTCCCCCAGTTCGCACGATAAAAGTGCCGCCATGAATTCGGGCGGATAATGCGCTTTGAGATACGCGGTCTGATAGGCAACCGCTCCATAGGCGGTACTGTGACTCTTGTTGAAACCATAGCCGGCGAACTTTTCGATCATGCCGAACAGTTCGACCGCCTTGTCTTGTGCCAGATTATTTCGACTGGCCCCTTCCAGAAATTGCGCACGGTAATTGGCGATGGTTTCGAGCTTTTTCTTGCTGATCGCCTTGATGCACTGGTACGACTGCGGAAGGTCGATCCCCCCCAGGCGATTTAAAATCCGCATCACCTGTTCCTGATAGACCATGACGCCGTAGGTCTCATCCACAATCGCATCGATGATCGGATGCAGACGCGGAAGCGGGAGACGTTTGTGTTTCACGTCGACATACGTCATGACCATCCCCCCTTCCAGCGGACCGGGGCGATAAAGGGCTGACGTGGCGATGATGTCGGCGAACTTGTCTGGCTTCATTTTGGTGAGCAAATCACGCATCCCGCCCGACTCGAGCTGAAAGATCCCTTTGGTTTCGCCCCGTTGCAGCAGGGCAAACGTTTCGCGATCGTCGAGGGGCAGTTTTACCGGATCGATATCAACTCCCCGATGCTTCTTCACATTCTTGACCGCCTTGTCGAGAATGGTCAGGTTCCGCAGCCCGAGAAAGTCCATCTTGAGCAGGCCCATCTTTTCGACGGTCGGGCCTTCCCACTGGGTAATCACATCAGTCTTGCCGGTAATGGTCTGCAGCGGGATATATTGCGAGATCGGTCGATCGGAAACCACTACGCCTGCGGCATGGGTTCCGGCACTGCGCGCCAGACCTTCAATCTGTTTGGCCAGATCCAGCACCTCGCGGATTTTGGGATCACTGTTGTAAAGGTCCTGCAGCTCAGAACTTTCTTTGATCGCCTCGTCCAGCGTGATGTTCAACGTTTCCGGGACCATCTTGGCGATGAGATCCACGTCTTTCGACGGGATTGACAGCACCCGTGCAACATCGCGGATCGCCGCCTTGGCTTTCAGTGTCCCGAACGTCCCGATCTGCGAAACGTTGGCTGAACCATATTTTTGCTTGGTGTAGTCGATGACCGCCTGGCGGCGATCACGACAAAAGTCGATATCGATATCGGGAGGTTCGGTTCGGCTGGGATCCAGGAATCGTTCAAACAACAGGTCGTATTCCAGTGGACAGACGTGGCTCAGTCGCAGGACGTAGGCGACGATGGCTCCACAGGCGGAACCTCTGGCACTACACGGAATTCCCTGCTCGACGGCAAACCGGACAAAGTCCCAGACGATCAGAAAATAGCTGGCGTAACCCATCTTCTCGATAACCGACAGCTCGAAATCCATTCGCTCACGATGAGCGGTGGTGATGCCGTCAGCTCCGTATCGAAAAATCATCCCGTCGTAACAGAGCTCACGCAGGTAGTCGATATCCTTCTTCCCTTCGGGGGGCTGAAAGACGGGATAGTGCCGTGACTTCAGATCGAGCTGAATGTCGACTCGGTTGGCAATTTCCTGCGATCGCCGCACCGCCTCGTCAAAGCCGGGGAAGGCGTCATACATTTCTTCGGGGGTCCGGACGAACAGCTGATCGGTGTCCATCTTCATACGGTTGATGTCAGACCGCTCAACCTTGGTGTTCACGCAGAGCAGCACATCGTGCATGGCTGCGTCAGTTCGGTTGAGATAATGGGCATCGTTGGTCGCCACCAGCGGCAGCCCCATCCGATTCGCCAGATCGACCGTCATGTCCATGCATTGCTTTTGAATCGCAAAGCCGGCGTTCTGAATCTCCATGTACAGTCGGTCGCCAAAGACCTTCGAATACCAGGCGACCAGCCGCTCGGCTTCTTCATTTCGCCCCCCCAATAAAAGCTGTGAGAGCTCACCCGCGGCACATCCCGACAAGAGTATCAGTCCTTCGCTGTGTTGTTCGAGGATTTCCTTGTCGATGCGGGGACGATGGTAAAACCCTTCCAGGAAGGCAGCGGACGAAAGTTTCACCAGATTCTGGAACCCGACCGCATTCATGGACAGGAGCGTCAGGTGGTAGCAGGCTTCTTTAACCCGACTCGCACCCGATTTGTCGAACCGGGAACCGGGGGCGATGTAGGCTTCCAGCCCCAGAATCGGATTGACGTTGGCTCCACGACATTCATTGTAAAATTCGAGGGCACCATAAAGATTTCCGTGATCGGTGATGGCGAGTGAATCCATCCCCGCCCCCTTGATCTTTTTGACCACCTGGTCAATCCGGTTCGCCCCATCCAGCAGGCTATAATGAGTATGACAATGCAGGTGCGCGAACGGTCCTGGCGAGGCGGTCGTGGCGGAATTCATCGAGGCATCAGACATGACGGGCATCCTTTTCCGCAAAGCGGCGATCAGCGTGATCAGCATCATCGCCCCGATGGTCACCGATTCGTCGGTCCATCCAGGGGCAGCTCAGCGAGGCAATTGTAACGCTCGTGGTCCGGTACTCAATCAACCGCACACCGGACTCTGTCCGAATTGTCATTCGCACGATCGCGACGGATCCCTTGCATGGTTAAGGCGGGTTGTGTTAGCGTCAAAGAATGTCGTTGTGTCAAGATTTTTGAAGCGGGCGAACCATGTGGCGTCGGCTGAGTTGTTTGCGCGGAAAAAACGTCGATTTACCGCGAAAAACCACTCGAATGGCTGTCCGCACCGGGTTTGTTTGGTTCAGTACAGTGTTCCCCTCAGAGAGAGTCAACCGTCAAGATGTATAACGTCACCCTCATTCCCGGCGATGGTGTTGGGCCCGAAATCGCGGAAGCGACCAGACGATGTGTGGAAGCTACTGGAGTCAAAATCAGTTGGGATGTCCAGGAATGCGGCATTGAAGTGATCGAAAAGGTCGGCAAGGTCCCCGAATCGGTCCTGTCCTCAATTCGCAAAAACCGCGTCGCACTCAAAGCACCGATCACAACCCCGATCGGCAAAGGCTTTCGTTCAGTCAACGTCTTTCTGCGACAAGAGTTAGGTCTCTTTGCGTGTCTGCGTCCCTGTAAAAGCTTTCCTGGCGTTCGGACGTACTTCAGCGAATCGAACGTGAATCTGGTTGTCGTGCGCGAAAACACCGAAGACCTCTATGCCGGTGTTGAATTTCAGGCGGGTTTGCCCGGAACCGCAGACCTGATTCAAGCGATCAACAAGCTAACCACCGGAAAAAAAATCAGCACGGGACTCGATTCGACCGGGATCAGCATTAAGCCGATTTCCGTCGAGGGAACTCGTAATATTTCCAAATTTGCATTCGACTATGCTGTCAAGCACGGTCGCAAATCGGTGACGTCGGTCTGTAAGGCCAACATCATGAAATTCACCGACGGATTGTGGTACGACGAATCCCGTGCCGTCGCTGCGTCGTTCAATGCCAAATTCGAACAGCCGGAACTGCGAACCAAGTCGGATCCGACACTCGATGGCCAAGTCCCAGACGGCAGTCAGGTCCACTACATGGAACGACTGATCGACAACATGTGTATGCAGCTGGTGCAGAAGCCCGAACTCTACGATGTCATTCTGCTGCCAAACCTGTATGGAGACATCCTCAGCGACCTGTGTGCAGGGCTGGTCGGTGGATTGGGTGTGGCACCCGGAGCAAATTATGGTGCCGATTCTGCCATCTTCGAAGCGACGCACGGCAGTGCTCCGAAGTACAAAGGCCAGAACAAGGTGAATCCGACTGCTTTGATTTTATCGGCCAAGCTGATGCTCGACCATCTGGGCGAAGCCAAGGCCGCTGACCGACTCGAACAAGCTGTCGCCAGTGTCATCGCCGAGGGAAAAGACGTCACCTACGACCTCAAGCCACATCGAACTGATCCGACCGCAGTCGGGACCAGCCAGATGGCAGACGCAATCTGCAAAAAGGTTCGCGAACTCGCCTGAAGTCCCAGTGGATGCTGCAACCTTTCCGAATTTGCACGACCACTGCGTCAAAGGCCTCTTTGACGCAGTGGTTTTTTGTTTTTGATGAGCAGCCAACCCGCCCCGAGGAAACCGGGATTACGGAACGATCCTTGAAATCGGTTGGTCTAAAAAAAGGCGAGCATGCTTCGTCGCTCGGTCGGTGTTGAAGAGTGATCATGGAGATTTGTCAGCGATAAGACGACACGTGACGGAATCAGGGCGTAAACCACAATGACATCAGAATTTCCCAAAGGCGCAACTCCACTTCCAATTCAATTGGAATTCGACTTCGAGAGTTTCCGTGTTCCTCTTCGACAACTGCTGAACCCAGATGAGATCTATGAACGCGTCGATGAATCACTACTTCGCATGCTGGAAGAGGACAATCGTATTGAGCGAAAGAAGTCCCACTTTTCAGGCGAAAGTCTTGGTGCCTATTTCAGCATGTGGGCCAATACATGCCCCGGCGGCGGAATTATCGTATCTGGACAATTCGACCAGAAACTCGGCGGAGGCTTCGAAGGATGCGAATGCTTGTCCCCAGACGAGTTGAATCGACTTGAAGCCTGTGGGCGCACGTATTGCCCAGATGCAAATTATGTGTCGAAACGCGTATCTGTGACGAACGTTCAAGGTAAGCCCGATTTCGTTGTCGTGTTTCGTGTCCAGTACAAAGAACAAAATCTCGTTCGTACAACAGCGGGAAAGGTATTTCGAAGAGTTGCGGACCAATGCATTGAAGTCAAGGATTCGAATGAAATCCGAGAACTCCAGGCTGATAAAGGAGAGATTCGCTTTGAACAACAGCCCAGTGGACTCACATGGCCAGACGCCTTCGAACAGGATTCTATTGCCAAGTTCGTAGCCGCCGTAAAGCTCCGCCGGAAACTTGACGAAAACCAAACTACCGCCGAAGTATTAACCCATCGAAGACTTGGAACAAGGTCTTCGAAAGGTGTTTTCATCCCCAATATCGCTTGTGCATTGCTATTCGCGAAAGACCCACAGGAGATTGCGCCAGGTTGTAAAATTCGATTTCAGAGATTCGAAGGAGAAAAAGAGGGAACCGGCGCAACGTACAATGCGGTAAAAGACGAAATCGTTGAAGGAAATGTTCCGTCATTGATCGTTCAGGTCGCATCGATCCTCGAATCCCAGCTTCGCACATTCTCACCGCTGGATGCCAAAGGGAAATTCTATCCAGTCCCTGAGTATCCGAAGCTGGCATGGTACGAGGCCGTTGTGAATGCCTGTGTTCATAGATCGTATGGGAATGGCATGCGCAACATTCCCATCTTTGTTAAGATGTTCGACGACAGGCTTGAGATCGACAGTCCGGGTCCATTTCCTCCGCATGTGAATCCTGAAAATATTTACACCATGCATGCCCCGAGAAATCCGCAACTGATGGACGCCATGTTTTACATGGACCATGTTAAGTGCGCCAATGAAGGGACGCGACGCATTCGAGACACCATGGCTGGAATGAGTCTTCCAATGCCGGAGTTTTCTCAGCCCGTACGCGGTTATACAATCGTTAAGGTCGTTCTCAGAAATCACATCAAGCAACGGAGAGCATGAATCGACAAAGATGTGTCGACGATTGTCACAGAAGCGATCACTGCTGGCCTCTCTGAAGATGAAATTCGAATTATTAATTGGGCAGCAGAACATCGTAAAGTCACAATTAGCGACACAAACAGACTGCTACAATTAAATTGGGTGCAGGCAAGAGGCCTATTGCACGAACTCGTTCAAAAGCGAATTTTTCAATATATTCGATTCCGCCCACTCGAAAAAGATGTTCGAGATCCTGAAGCTTATTTTCGACTGCGAAGCAGTGACCCAATCCCAGAAGGGGGATTTGACCAGTTTCTGCCATAACTCAGTCCAACCAACAGACCTCCAGAATAGTACCGGGATTCACCACAAAGACCCTCTCATGAACGAAGCCTCACTGCATGAATTGCTCTCGGGTCGCCGCAGGGATGTCGGTGCCAAGCTGCTTCGTTGCGGACTTGAAGTCGCCTCGTGGGGTTACTCGTCCGTCATGAGCCTCCGAAATCAAGCCTACCAACATCACTGGCTGCAAATTCAGAAGGCCCCGGTGCCGGTCATTAGCCTCGGTAATCTCACGACAGGGGGAACGGGAAAAACACCGTTGGCGGCCTGGCTGGCGAACTGGCTGCTGGCCCAGGGCTATCGGCCTGGATTGCTCAGTCGTGGCTACCACGCCTTGGAACCCGTCACACAAAATCGACCGGAGGACAGCCCCGCTGACAGCCCGGCTGAGAGCAAGGGAATGAAGCCGGTGTCACCCGGAAACGATGAGAAGCGAGTGCTGGATCGGCTGTGTCCCTTAGTGCCGCATCTGCAGCAACGAGACCGGGTCGCTGCAGCCCGGAAAATCGTCGCCGAATCCGATTGTAATGTGCTGCTGCTCGATGATGGATTTCAGCATCGCCGACTGCATCGAGAT
This sequence comes from Schlesneria sp., assembly GCA_044354755.1. Taxonomy (GTDB): domain Bacteria; phylum Planctomycetota; class Planctomycetia; order Planctomycetales; family Planctomycetaceae; genus Schlesneria. Next base: position 13,407 of record JBIKZJ010000138.1, read on the forward strand.
TTGGATCTGGTCCTGATTGATGCCTTGCAACCATGGGGTTACGGGCACGTCCTGCCACGGGGATTACTGCGGGAATCGCTGTCCGGTTTGTGCCGGGCCGATTTGATCCTGATCACACGCGCCAATCAATGCTCGGAACAGCAGCGTGAGTCTCTGCTCCAAAAATTACGACACATTCGCGGGACAGACGCAGCGATCGAAGTTGCGTTTGTTCCCAGTCAATTGGTCGATCTTTACGGAGTTTCGCAATCGTTAAGCCTGGCGGCAGGCAAAAAAAGCTTTGGCTTTTGTGGGATCGGTAACCCGGCAGGCTTTCGCCAGACGATCGCCTCGCTGCCGATCAACTCGCTGCAGATCCAGACGTTTCCCGATCATTATCATTACCAGAAAACCGATCTCCAACAGCTGGCGAAAACCGCAGCCCACCTGGGGGCTGAAGCGGTCTTCACCACGCAAA
>JBIKZJ010000674.1:0-4189 GCA_044354755.1 Schlesneria sp.
ATGGTTGCCCATACAGACGCATCACTCGGGGCCAAGGCGATTGGCTAAATCTTACCTCGTACGAAACTTCCATTCGCTACCTTCCTCCGGCTTTCACTGGCGCACCCAGTCCCCTTTGATTTCTCCGCAACGGCGACCGGACCACCTGACCTCAGCGATCTACTCCCCGATAATCGGTTGAGAAGCCACCCCCAGCACCGCTGGTAAATCGATGAAATCCGAAAGAAGGAGAGAGGCCTGTATGGCGACAATTAAAAATCCCGGCAACGACAATTAGAATTCCCGGTTTGTGGTCGGCAGGTTGTGCTTGAGGCGAGAATGGCAATTTTCCGATGAGCGGATGATTGCGATGACTCAGGATGCCCAAGTTCGGAAGTTGTTTTCTCTATTATCTGCGGGCCATTCACTTCGCGTGTCGTCTTTAAAGACGGGCATGGATGAGAAGACGGCCCGGAAGTATCGGAAGGCGAATCGAATGCCGAGCGAGCTGTCAGCGTGTCACGACTGGCGTACGCGACCCGATCCGTTCGCAACGGTTTGGGATCGTGTCCAGAAGCAGTTAAGCGAGAATCCCGGTTTGCAGGGGAAGGTGTTGTTTGCCTGGCTTCAAGGGGAGTATCCAGGTCAGTTTCAGAACGGCCAGTTGCGTACATTTCAGCGCGGTGTTCGACGTTGGCGCGCCACGCAGGGCCCGGAGAAGGAAGTCTTCTTCAGCCAGGTTCATGAACCTGGTCGTGTGTGTGCGTCAGACTTTACTCACATGACGAGCCTGGAAGTTACCTTGACGGGCCAGCGGTTTGACCACATGTTGTTTCACTTCGTGCTGACGTACTCGAATTGGGAATGGGGGAACATCTGTTTCTCGGAGAGCTTCGAGAGCCTGAGTGAAGGTCTTCAAGGGGCAGTGTGGTCTTTAGGTGGTGTCCCTATTCGACATCGAACTGACCGGTTGAGCGCGGCAGTGAACAATCTCTCCGAGACGAAGGAATTCACAATCCGTTATCAGAACCTCATGGACCATTACGGGTTGGAAAAGGAGCGGATTCAGGCCCGTAAAGCCAACGAGAATGGCGATGTTGAATCGTCTCATCGTCATTTCAAAGAGGCGGTGGATCAGGCATTGATGTTGCGTGGCTCGCGGGATTTTGCGAGTCGTGAAGCCTATGCAAAATTTCTCGATGATCTGCTGCGACAGCGGAACCTTGGCCGTGAAACTCGCTTGCAATCCGAGCGTGTTAATCTGCGTCCTCTGCCGGCTCGACGATACGAGAGCTGGCGTCGAGTGAGTGTCCACGTGGGTGTCGGAAGCACCGTGAATGTCGATCGAAATAGGTACTCGGTTCCGAGCCGATTAATCGGTGAATTCGTCGAGGTTCGATTGTGTGTTGAGGACCTGGAGGTCTGGTACGGGGGAACGTTGATAGAACGGATTCCACGACTTCGAGGACGAGGTCAGAACAAGATCAACTATCGGCACGTGATCGGTTGGCTGGTTCGGAAACCCGGGGCGTTCGAGCGTTACCGGTATCGGGAGGACATCTTCCCAACGACCCGGTTCCGGATGGCTTACGACATGTTGCAGGAACAATTACCGACGCGAGCGGTTCGTGAATATTTGGCGATCGTAGAACTGGCGGCGCTGGATGGGGAAGTGCAGGTCGATGATGCACTTCGCATTCTGATGGATGGGGATGTGAAGTTGACGGCGAAGGCCGTCGAACAATTTGTGCGAAGCGCATCGTTTGTGCCGGAGGTCACAGCGGTGCGAGTCGACGAGGTGAATTTGTCATGTTTCGATCAATTACTCGAAGACAGGGAGGTCTGGAATGGCGACTCACAAGGAAGTGAACGCGAAATTGCAGGATCGGTTGAAAACACTGCATTTGCCAGCGTTTCGTGAAGGGTTCGAAGAAACAGCGCGGAGGGCCGTTCAAGAGACCTTGAGCTACGAACAATATCTTCTGGAATTGACTAACAGCGAATGCGACGAACGTCGTACACGGCGTATCGAGCGAATGCTTCGCGAGTCGCATTTGCCGCTGGAGAAGACGTTGAGTTCCTACGATCTGAAACGTCTGCCCACGAAAGTGTCGAGGCAGATGAGGACACTCCTGGAGGGAGGATTCGTGGACCGTCGTGAAAATATTCTGGCGTTCGGAAATAGCGGTTCCGGGAAGACTCATTTGTTGTGTGCGCTCGGTCAGGAACTGATCCGCCAACATGAACGACCGGTGTACTTCAGTCCGTGCAGTTTACTGGTTCAAGAGTTGTTGGCCGGGAAGCGAGACCTGAAACTGAGTCGAGTGCTGAAGCGGTTGTCGAAGTTCGACGTGGTGATCATCGACGACATCGGCTACGTGCAACAGAGTCGGGACGAAATGGAAGTCCTCTTCACACTCCTTGCCGAACGCTACGAACGAGGCAGCGTGATGCTGACGAGCAATCTCCCATTCTCAAAATGGGACAGTATCTTCAAAGATCCACTGACCACCGCCGCGGCCATCGACCGGTTGGTGCATCACAGCGTCATCCTGGAGGTGAATCTTCCGAGCTATCGCCTGGAATCAGCAAAGAAGTCCAAGGCCGCCGTTCTGGAATCGTGATTGACGACCGGGGGGGGGATCACCAAAGAAAAAATTCCTGGGGGAGGGCAAAACTCCAGTCGGCCTACGGCCTCCTTCCGTTTTGCCCTCCCCCAGGAAGCAAGAAATTCCCTCCGGCTACGCCGGGAATTCTAATTGTCGTTAAAGCGGAAGGATAATTGTCGCCGAACACAATGGAGTCCAGTGTCGGTTCGGACGCCGAAGAAGCGACGAAGTTCCTCCTGAAACACGGCATCACCCGTGATCTGATTCGCAAGTCGGTGCAAAAACTCGGTGAGGAACGAAGGCCGTTTACTCTTTGGACGCTTGTCGACGCTTTGACACAACTGTCAGGTGAAGTTCGTTTCGCAGGGGATCGGTTGGAGATCGATCAGAAAGTGGCTCAGTTGCTCGCATTGGCAGTGTAACGCTGCCGACCAAACGCGATTCTCGTTGAACCCCAGGCATGAAGCTTGGGGTTTTTCAATGCAAAAGAAAATAGTTGGAAACAGGACGACACGGGCGACGATTTCGCGCTACACTCTCGGATGAATGTCTCGCCGAGCATCATCCTCATCGAAAACTCCAGAGGAGGCACCAGCAGACCGTCTGCAGGCGACGGTTGAGGAACTCAGCCAAAAGGTCCGCGTGCTAACCGACATCGTCGACGCCCTGCGCGAAGATTTATCCTGGCTCACGCGAAACGGGATTCCACACCAACCCATTACGGTGATCGTCCATCGAATGCCGCGCGTCGCGGGGGAGGGGATTCGGGGCACGATGGAATTGTCGTTTGATCAACTGCCGGATCGAGATCCAACAATAGACACGCTGTCGGACGATCAAGTCCGTACAGCAGTGATCGACGAAATTGTGGAACGATTGGCGGTACCAATCGGCGAACTCGCCCAAGAGCAACTGAATGTACTCCTCAGCATTGTCGATCACGCACACCGAGACGTACTCCAGGCAATACGAAAGCCCCAGACGATACCGCCAGAACAGCCCGCTCCGAAAAAGCGATTGACGAAGAAAAAGAAACCAACAGCAGCAGCCGTGCCATCGGTGCCACAAGAACCACCACCACCACCATGCGGACTGCTCTTCTGATTCCCAAGAATCGAGCTCTAAAGTCACCAATGCTTGGGCACGACTGTCGATGTAACCGACGCGACTCAAAGCCTAAGCAGGTAAGCCAAGCCATTTCGCCGCGTTTGACTTCTTCGCTCCTCTAGAAATTTCAAAACAGCCGCAGACAGCCATCCTCCAAGTCCGGCTAAAGTTCCGACGGAGATCAATCGGTCAAATGGTACATTCTGCGTGATTGCAGCGACCATCCCAACAGTTCCTGATGTTGTTCCGACAAATAGCGTTCCGAATAGTTTTTCCCATGACTCGCGCAGGGTGCGCTTGTACTCGTTTGCTTTCGGGAGAACCTCAAGGTCAAACAGTCGCTGCACTTCTCGTTCGAATTCTGGAGTGAATGGTTCGTTTTCGATCTTGTGCTGCAGTTCACGCAAGTAATGACGGAAATCCTGTAACAACGATGCGTTTTGTTTGCGGAACCGCAATACGTCGTCAATTGTTCGATGAGACAAGGTTTCGGA
>JBIKZJ010000515.1:0-4188 GCA_044354755.1 Schlesneria sp.
CCCCTGCGCAGTCAACCGTTTTCGAAATCACAAGTTAACCGAATCACTTCAATTTCGAGCCACATGCAGCCAACAGTCGATCAGCCAAATTTGGTTTGCTTGCGAACCTCAAGGACTTCCCAGTTTGGTGCGGGATTCAGGTTTTCGAAATTCGCATTCCTCTATGGACTTCTGATTGGACAGCTCAACCGGCTTCCAACTCTGCAGCATTATCCGCCCGGTTGATCCGAGTGAAATACGAAAACACACCGAGTACACAGAGTCCATAGATCATTGCCACGATACCAATGATCAAATCGTACGGTTTGGGTGTTGACAAGGACAACCGCAAAAGGATCGTTGAAATCACGAAACCGGCATTCCGAAAAACATACTCGTATCTCTCGTAGAACGGTATGGACAGGATCAGTAACAGAACATCGGCGAAGATCATGAATTCGAAAAATGTTGGAAAGAAGTAAACGTCCAAGTCCATGCCTTCCTCCAGATTTCCGAACGGTGCCGCAACAATTCGAATGAGCCATTGACCAAAGTTCCAACCTGCCAAAATGACCAAGATTATGCATAGGAAGCCCGCGACTGACTTCTTAATCGCCAAGAATTGATGCAGCTGGTCGTGCGACCTCGCATGAACGACGGATTGACGAACGTGGCGGAAACCGGTGACTAAAAGAAACATGAGAACTGCCGCAACCATGTCCGCAATCACCATGAACGAATCGTCTTTTTGCGTCAGCCACCCGACCGGGCTGCGAAACTCACCGATATCCTTGAAGACGCGACGAATTACGATCAGCGAGACAATCTCATATTGTTTCCCCATGGAACTCGTCTGAGATCGTGGCAGGGCAATGACAAGTAATAATACTTCGTAGAACAAAATAAAACTGAAAGGTGTGTAGAGCGCGTGCAAAAAATTACGATCGAGCCCCGCTAGGATCCCCGTCTGAAGCGCCTGAAATGTGGTTGCCAGTGCGATCAATCCCAGATGAATTACAAATCCCCATGCCGCGAGACGGACGATCCCACGTTCGAGCCATCGTTTTTGATGTGCCTGCTCACACCAATCGAAGCTGGTTGAGAAAACAAATGAGAGGAAATTCATCATCGCTCGCACCTTCCGCTCGTGATCAAATTCGGAATGAGTAGATTGAGCCAGTTGGCGTCGAAAACAAAAAACCCTTCGTCCTTACGAAGGGTTTTTTGCCATTAATGACGATGAAATCAGTCATCTTCTCAGAAATTGAGACCAACGCTGGACTTGATCTATCGGTACACTAAGTCATACATTGATGATCTCCATCAACTTGGCAAGAGTACCGTGTCGATCACATGAATCACTCCATTCGACGTTTCGATATCCGTCTTGATCACGTTCGCAGTGCCGATCTTGCAGCCATGCGTCGTGTCGACTTTCAACAATCCACCTTGAACTGTCGGGACGCTCTGACCATTCAGTTTCACCACATCGGCTGCGAGCACCTTGCCAGCAACCACGTGATAGGTCAGGATCGCCTTCAACTTGGCATCGTCCTTGAGGACGGCCTCAAGCGTACCTGAGGGCAGCTTCGCGAAAGCTTCATCTGTTGGCGCAAACACAGTGAACGGACCGGGACTCTTCAGGGTCTCCACCAACCCTGCAGCAATCACTGCTTGAACAAGTGTTTTAAATGAACCGGCGGCTACTGCTGTTTCGACGATGTCTGGCATTCGATGTCTTTCAATAACGAGGTGTGAGACTAATCGGGAAGGCTGACCCTAATTGACATCGGCCCAATCGAACCGAACGAAGCTTGAGGTTTCAGCGCCATTCCACCCTTGTGAAACCGCGATCGATCGGCATCTTTAACCGATTCAAAGAATAATTGGCGAAAAGAAGTCTCTGACTGCGGAATTTGTCAAAGAACATTGGCTCCGACGATTTTTCGAGTTGATGAAACCAAAATTCGATCGCGTCATCAGCACGAAAGCCATACGGATCGTTGGCCCGCAGTGTCGATCGCCATCTCGGCACCCTTCTCGAAAAACTGGAAAGACCCACAGACCGATGAGCTGCGTTTTTCGTCAAGGCATCTCACAGAGTCCTCGAAGGATATCCATCATTGCCTGAGGTTCACCGAAAATTGCGGTTTTTTCAGGCCGCCCGGAATTCCCGATTGCGGTGATTGCGCGATAGATCGATTTTTCGTATCTTTAAATGGGCACATTCGTCATCCCCGACGCGGACACCGTTCAGATCAATACGACAACAGATTTTGCATGCCCTTCACTGAGAGCATGGAAACTCGCTCTGTGATCTTGGTTTGTCGGTCGGTCTCAACCCTTCTAACAACCGTACAGCTCCGGACGAACAGCCTCCACATCGTTCGACGAACATGTTGAAATACTTCCGCTGGCAGGCATTCGCCTGACGAAAGATCCGTAAACCTCATCGTCGACGCAAGCAACGCACTCGAAAGAGGAATCTTTCATGCCCTTTTCGCCGTTTGTTTGACAGTTAAGGCAGTTTTTTCTTTGACTTCGGATTAGAATCGGGCAGCGATGTCCGCGAAAACCTGAAAATCCAGTTAATTCACAGTTTTCGGTGCGGTTTTGTGAAAAGTGACGACAGATTTGGCGGCTTGTTGCCATTTTATTCGTCGAAACATTTCCATTTCATGAGGTGACAGTTATGTTTCCATTCACGAATCTCTTGGGTGCCGCAATGCCGCACCTGTCGGCGGCCCAATATGGCACCGTCGACAACATTTTCTCGATGACGGTAGCGACAATGGGTGCTGCGGCACTTTTTCTTTTCATGTCGCGGCCAAATGTGAACCGAGAGTATCGGCCCGCTCTCATGGTATCTGGCCTTGTTGTCACGATCGCCTGTTATCACTATTTCATGATCCGTCAGAGTTGGCAACACGCCTTCACGTTGGTCGCTGACGGTTATGCGGGGAGCGGGGCTGCATTCAACGATTTCTATCGTTACGCGGATTGGATTTTGACTGTTCCTCTGCTCATGGTTGAATTGGTCGCGGTCCTTCGGTTGGAACCCCTGAAGGCGAAGTCGTTGCTCACTCGATTGGTGATTGCTGCCGCCGCGATGATTGCATTAGGTTACCCAGGCGAGATCATCAGCTCCCCAGAAGGATGGACTGAACGTGTCATTTGGGGATCGCTCTCAAGCATCCCTTTCTTCTACATTCTTTTCGTTCTGTGGGTTGAGTTGACCAATTCACTCAGCACACAACCCGTCGCGGCGCGAAAGTTGATCGAATTGGCGAGACTTGTGATCCTCATCACATGGGCTGTATACCCCATCGCCTATCTTTTGGGTGGCACGCCGCAAGCATTACTCGCCAAGTCTGGCGGGAACGTCGACGCCAGTGGCATTGTGGCGTTGCAGGTTGGGTATGCGATCGCCGACATGACTGCCAAGGCAGGATTCGGAATCCTCATTTATTTCATCGCAAAAGCGAAAAGTGATTCCTCACCTGAACCTTACGGTCAATCCGTCGCTGTCTAATGTGAAAACATTTTAGAGCGAACAGATTCGTTGAAGGAGCGAGTTCGATGCATTCGACGATTGTATCACTGACTTATGTGACACTTACTCTTGTCGAACTCGTCGGGCTCGGCTCCTCTCGTCCAGTCGAGGCGGTCATCCTTGCTGCCTCCGTGGCATTCATCGGAGTGCCACATGGGGCGTTTGATCATGTTGTTGCACAACGGCTGTTAAAGCCAATGGTTGGGGGATTGTGGTCTGCTCTGTTTTTTATTTCCTACCTCGCAATTTCATCATGCGTCGTCATGGGTTGGTTTTTTTGGCCGACAGGAACGATCCTTGCATTTTTTTTAATGTCGGCTTGGCATTTCGGTATCGAGGATCGTGAATGGAGTGAACTTCGCGGTCTGAGTCACGTTTTCGCAATCGCCACGGGTGGACTCGTAATCTGGCTTCCGGCATTGATCCGACAACGGGACGTGATTGACCTTCTCACGGTAGTGACTCCCGGCAATGATCAACGAGTTGCGTCCGCGTGTGTAACGATCACAGCCGCATCGGCATTCGTGTTCGCACCATTAGTTTTGATAGGAACGATCAAGTCTTTCGATCAATTCCTGAAATCCAAACGTTCTTTTGCTTCTTTATTTTCGTCGGACCTATTTCGGAATTTTGCATTAATTTTGTTGTGTGCGACG
>JBIKZJ010000190.1:0-11584 GCA_044354755.1 Schlesneria sp.
AACCGGAAAATCACCTTAACCCAACAGATCAAAGATCGACGATACGGTCTCATAACCGCCCCGATCTCGTTATTTTAACAACTTTTTGATTTCCGCACCTTAATTGCCAAAGAATTGGCATGAATCCTGCTAATACCTTTCTCAGTGATAACTCAAGGCAATGTGCTTTGGGCACGAAACATTTGTTACCAGCTCGTACCAGGCGTATGTCACAGTTGTGCATCTCTGGCTCGAAATCAGGTAATGCAAACAAAAAAGGGGATTGAAAATGAACGGAATGAAGAATCTGCTGGTGAAACTGTCGCGAGATGAAGACGGTGCGGCGTTGGTCGAGTATGGACTACTCGTCGCGCTCATCGCCGTCGGCTGTGTGGCGGCTTTGACACTTCTAGGCGGGAACCTGAAGACGATGTTCACGAATGTTGCAGGAAAGGTTCCCACAACTTAATCGACGCACTCGTGTTAAAACCTTGAATATCAAAGACTTTTCAGAGTAACTCTCACTGAGATTACAAGAAAGGTCATGGTCCCGATTCTGAATAAAATGTTTCAAGTTGAGTTCGGGATGCAGTTTGGAGTCCTCTCAAGATGATAGAGGACTCCAAACTGATTTCATGGTTTTGATGCTTGCTGTTGACCGAGAATGCAAGTCTTTAAGCTGGTGTATCATGCGTTTCTCAGTGTGTCGGCTTTCGCTGAATTTCAGGTGGTGAAGCATTATCTCGCCGAAATACATGAATCTCATTACCGTATCAACAAATTTCCGCAAAGAAAGTTGAAGATGATGCACATGGTAAGATTAATCAGTTCGCTGGCACGCGATGAAGAAGGGGCCGCATTGGTTGAGTATGGGTTGCTCGTTGCATTGATTGCCGCTGCTTGTGTGGCTGCGGCGACCTTGTTGGGAAACAACATTTCTTTATTATTCAATAATCTGGCGGGAAAATTCCTGTAAACACTTTACGGTTTTTGCTTTGAGTTTTGCTGTGGAGCTGGCAGCAAAATCCATCAACCTGAGTCGACCTCGAAGATCATTCAGGGGAGTTGAAATAGGAAAAAACATCGCGTTAAACGTTTTTGATTTTAAACGCTTTTTTTTCGCAGGCACGTTGACGATGATTGAATTTCGTGTTCATCTTTTCGAAAGATCGGAACTGTTTTTTGATGAGGGAGACTATGTTTGATTGGTGCACTCCGCCAGTGCTTGTTACCTCGCTTGGGGCTCTGATTGCAGCGATCACGGATTATCGGTTTTTTCGCATTTACAATGCACTGACGTTACCTTTGTTTTTATCTGCAATCATTTACCATTTCATATCAACGGGATGGAGCGGTGTGTTCCAGAGCCTTTCTGGTGCTCTGTTTGGACTCGCTATACTTTTACTTCCTTTCGCGATGGGGGGAATGGGAGCAGGAGACGTGAAATTGCTCGCCGCAGTAGGGGCGTGGCTTGGACTGCCGGTGACGATCTCTGTTTTTGTTTTGAGCGCTCTCTTCTCGGGGGTGTGTGCCTGCGTTATTTTGGCGAGCACAACAAGCGTCTCTAATGTGATCACGCAAATTTATTCGATTTGGTTTCGATTGTTATCTCTCTCTACCCATCTGAATAGCGAGGAATGGTCGAAGTCGATGGTACCTGTTGAGAATCCACGACAACGGGTGATTCCGTATGGGGTGATGATTGCCATGGGGATCATGACAACGGTGGTCTTGATGAGCTGGTTTCCGGATCTCGAAATTTTTTCAGTTCCCTAACGAAACAGGCCTCTTGATCAGTCCGACGGCCACTCGATGTGGCTGCTTTCGTTGCGTGTGATGACAAATTGAGTAGTGAGCAGTGAGCAGCGAATTCCACATCGCGAACAAATGAGTGAACGAGAGGAAATCGACTAGTTTCGCAATACGCCTGCTGGCGATCCGCACACGTTGATCCGTTTTTAGGAAGGGGTTTCGATGAGTCCGAAGACAATTGGTGTCGGCGTTTTGGCGTTGGTTTTCGGACTTGCCAGCGCCATGGGGGTCAAGGCGTTTCTCGATTCGCGTCGGGAAACAGTATCGACCAGTGTGGTTCCACACCGATCGGTGACCCCGATTGTCGTTTCCAGGCGTTTGATTCCTCGCGGTCGGACGATTGGGGCAGAGGATGTGGAGCTGAAGGAATGGCCAACCGAGATGGTCTCGAAAGAGATGATAGAAAATTTAGAAAGTGTGGTGGACCAGGCGGTGCAGTTCACACTTTTTGAAGGCGAGCCAGTTCTCGCTTCAAAAATCTCGCTGAAGCCAATTCTGGATATGGCGTCCCATCTCTCACCTGGGATGCGCGCTTTTACGATTCATATTCCGACGGTGGGGTCCGGGGTGGCGGGGTTCATTTTGCCGGGCAATCGTGTGGACGTGCTGCTGACGGTTTGCGACACCCCCAGCCAGAAAGATTCCCGCGCGATGACGGTGACTCTTTTACAGGGTGTCGAACTGCTGGCAGTGGATCAGCAGACGGAAGCCCCACCCTCGAATAAAATGGATCCGACTCAAATGCATTCGGTCACCCTCGCTGTCACCGCGATACAGGCTGCCAAGCTGGCGCTCGCAGGAAGCCGGGGAACTCTGAATCTCGCCTTAAGAAATCCGAATGATGAGCAGGAAACCGCAACAGAACCGGTCACCATTGCCGATCTGCAGTACTTGAAGGATCCGGATCCGGTCGTCGGTCCGATCACGCCCCACGTACTACAGATTCGAACGCTACGCGGGAATCAAATCGGGAGCACTTCGGTATATCCCCTTCACGAGGTCCCACAAAATCTTGCGGGGCCTCATCGTCCCGACAGGCCAAAGCCATGAATTTCACAGAAAACGTAACTCAATCAAGAAAGCATGACTACTTGGGTGTCAGGAGTAAAACCCATGCGGGTTCTTATCGTCGGCGATGATCATGATGCGGTGACGGAACAAATCAGAACGATTTTGAGTCAACAGAGGACTGACGGCCCCGAGGTGAGTGTCGTGAGCCTCGAAATTGCTCCCAGCCGCGCAGAAATGCTCCGCCCGGAACTGATTATTTTTCTATTTGGTACATCACTAAACGCGAAAGACATGGAAGTCGTCCGGGCCATACGAGAGGTCACGACCGGCACGATCGCCTGTATTGGCCCGACCGACGACGGAAAGTTAATTATTCGATTGCTGCGTGAGGGTCTCGCCCATCACTATCTGGACATTGCAAACCTGGAATCAGAGCTTGAAGAATTATTAAAACTATTCGAACCTAAAACCGAAAATCCCCTGTCTCAAGGAAAATTGCTCGCGTTATTGGGGGTCAGCGGTGGTTGTGGCACAAGTACTCTGGCAGTCAATCTGGCGGCGTTCTACAGCCGATCCAGTAAAAAATGTGCGTTACTGGACTTCGACATCGAGTCCGGGATTCTCGCCTCATTGCTCGACTTAACCCCCACTCAACATCTGGATGATTTTTGTTCCAGTCTGAATCGAGTCGATCGAGGCCTATTCGAGAACATGTTTACTGTTCACGAGTCCGGTATTCATTTGCTCGCCTCCCCTCGCTTATACAACGAGCCCTTGACGATCAATGCTGAGGGGTTACACCAAGCGATCCTGCTTTCTCGATCAATATTTCCTCATGTCGTGGTCGACTTAAAACTCGACCGAAGTTTCCGGGAAACGGAAAATACAATACTTCGGTTAGCGGATCGAATTTTGATTGTCTTTCGTATGGAAATTGCATCCCTCAGAAATTGTCGAAAGCGAATTGATCATCTACAACGCCTGGACATATCGAGTGACCGAATTGAGTTGATTGCGAATCGATTCGGACAGCCACACGATGTGCCAGCAGATATGGCTGAAACCGTCCTCGGCATCAAAATCACACATGCGATTCCCAATGATCCCAGTACGATCAATCGGGCAAATAATAAGGGAGTTCCCCTGGTGACAACGAGCAGTTGGTCATCCGTCAGCCGAAGTCTGATCGCATTAGCGAGGAATGGTGATTTTTGATTGGAATGACAATCCATGAAGAAGAAGAATGGGTAGGAATCGAGTTTGAGTGACAACCAGGTTGCAACGGATTGAGATCATCCCCGATCCCTCTGACGAAATTTTTTGAAATTCAAAGTGATTTGATATTGCCGGTGAAAGGACTTGGAATCATGGTCTGGTCAAGGGGGACTGATGGAGTGAAAATCAACGATGCCAGTCATCGATCGGATAAAGGGAGTCCCGAATGGTTTCGGCAGATCAAAAATGAAATCCACCGCCAGTTGATCGCGGGGATGGATCTTTCTGCCATCGGAACGATGCGGGATGAAGACCTGCGAATCGAGACCCGTAAGGCAGCGGAGCAACTCTGCCATATCCGTTCCGACATGCTGAATCAACACGAGCGGGAACGACTGATCAATGAAGTTTTGGATGAGACATTTGGTTTGGGACCGCTCGAAACGCTGATGCTGGATTCGAGTATTTCGGATATCCTGGTGAATGGTCCTCGTGATGTCTACATCGAACGACATGGTGTTCTCGAAAAGACCGAAGTTGCCTTTCGCGATGAAGACCACTTGTCCCAGATCATTCAGCGAATTGTCAGCCGCGTCGGCCGTCGGGTGGATGAATCGTCACCGATGGTGGATGCTCGGCTTTGGGATGGAAGTCGCGTGAATGCGGTGATCCGTCCCGTTGCAATCGACGGACCACTGCTTTCGATACGTCGCTTTGGTTCCATCCCCTTACACATAGGTGACCTGTTAAGCAAAGAGTCCTTGACTGTGGAAATCGTCGAGTTCCTGTCAGCCTGTGTAGAAGCAAAAATCAGCCTGTTGATTTCAGGAGGGACGGGGAGCGGAAAAACAACGCTGCTCAATGTCTTGTCGAGCTTCATTCCCCATGCCGAACGAGTTGCAACGATCGAAGATGCCGCCGAACTCCAATTACAACAGCCGCACGTGATTCGGATGGAGACCCGCCCACCCAATCTTGAAGGGCACGGGGCGATCACACAGCGGGATCTGGTCAAAAACGCCTTGCGGATGCGTCCCGACCGCATCATCGTCGGTGAATGCCGCGGTCCCGAGGCGATCGATATGCTCCAAGCCATGAATACCGGACATGAAGGAAGCATGACCACCATCCATGCCAACGATTGCCGCGACGCCATCGGGCGGTTGGAAGTCATGATCGGCCTGACCGGTTTTGATCTGCCAATGTGGGTGATGCGTCACCAGATTGCCTCGGCGATTCATATCATCATCCAGATTTCCCGATTAACCGGCGGATCACGCAAAGTGACCCGAATCTCGGAAATTACGGGTATGGAAGGTGAAGTGATGAGTATGCAAGATTTGTTTCTCTTTAAACAAACGGGGATTGACCGGAATCGCCAAGCACAGGGATATTTCTGCACCACAGGCATTCGCCCCCGCTGCCTCGAGCGAATGGAGGGGGCGGGGGTTCACTTGAATCCGGAACTTTTTGAACAACGAATGTTGAAGACCCAAGTTTAGCAGTCTGTTGAAAAAGGGGGACAGGCACCTCGCACTGCGCCTAATTCAAGTGGATTCCTAATTTCGGTCGGAGCCAATCCTCGTTTTTCAACAGATTGCTCGCCCCGTGAGTCTCCGGTTATACAATTTCGCTGGCAGGAAAAAGAGACTGAACATGGATTCCCCTTTGGTATTGATCGTCCTGTTTACCTTTTTGGCTGTCGTGCTCGTGATCCTTGCGATTTACTTCGCCATGGACGATCTTATGAGCATGCATCGCACTTGGCTTGCCAAACGTCTGGGTGACGAAACGACTGAGGAACAGCGCCTCCAAACTAGCACTGCGGCGGCATCAGTCTTTCCCCATTTGAATCGTGCGACAAATCCTTTCGATCAGGACAGGATGAAACCAGATTGGCGAGAGCAATCCCAATTGTGGATTTCTCAGGCGGGACTCCCCCTGACTCCCCAGTTGATCGTCATCCGTACTCTTTTGTTGTGTTTGAGCCTCGGTGGCCTGATTTTAATGGTGACTGGCAGTATTGCAGCCGCCATGCTGGTTGGCATCATTAGTGCGAGTTTTCCGGTACTGCAAGTCTTGATCATGCGTCATCAGCGATTGGAAAAGATGAAGTTCCAGCTCCCTGACGCCTTAGGCCTCATGTCACGCGTCATTCGTACGGGGCAGACATCCGCGCAAGCGATCTTATCCGTCACCGAGGAATTCTCAGAGCCGATAAAAGGAGAATTTCTCACCTGCTATCAACAACAGAATCTGGGAATCCCCACCGAAGCAACGCTCCGCGATTTGTCACGCCGGACGGGACTGCTGGAGCTTAAGATGTTTGTCGTGGCGACGATTGTCCAGGCACAAACCGGTGGAAATCTGGCCGAGTCGCTGGACGAATTATCACAAACAATTCGCGATCGATTTCGAATTCTGAGCCTGATTCGAACCATCACCGCCGAAGGACGTTTTCAGGCTGCAATTCTATTAGCTCTTCCGGTTTTAATTTTTATGATGATGATGTTGATGAATTGGGAATATGCCCGCATTTTACTAGATTTTCCCTTAGTACTCGTGTCTGTGTTGATCTCGGAATTCCTTGGTGCCGCATGGATCTGGCACATCATCAATTTCGATTTCTAAAATTCCACCACTCTGATTTCTTTGGAAACGTCGATGAGTCACCCCTGGATGATCATTTTTACCGCTTTTGTTGCTTCGAGTTGCCTAGCCCTCTTTCTCTCGTTCCTGCTACCAGGTAACGCGGACGAGCGGATGGCGATTCGACTCAAGGAAAGCCTCACAGTTCAGGGCGCTTCGACAACCCAAACCAAATACACTCAAGCCAGAATCTTAGGTTTCAAACATGTTCTTCCCACACTCTCAGCACCGCTCATTCCCGAGAACAGAAATGAACAAATCGTCTTACAAACTCGGCTCGTGCAAGCGGGGATGTATGCCCCCAACGCCATGAAACTGTTTCTTGGTGCAAAAATGCTGCTTGTCATAGGACTGTCATTGATCGGGTTCATCGTGTGGGGGCTTGGGTGGGTTGATCCTGCGGTTGCGTTCCTGACAAGTGCCGTCGGAGGGATATTGGGATTGATCATTCCGAGTTTTTGGCTTGATTCCCGCAAAAAATCCCGTCAAATTGGGATGCGTAGAGCTTTACCTGATGGACTCGATATGCTGATCATTTGCCTCGAAGGGGGATCCAGCCTGCTCTCATCATTGCAACGTGTCACGGTCGAAATCCGTGATGCCCACCCACTGCTGGCAAATGAGTGGGATCTGACGATGCGTGCCACAGAATTAGGGCAACGCCCCGGTGACGCTCTCAAACAATGTGCGGCCCGATTCGATCTGGAAGAGTTGCGTCGTTTGGCGTCGGTCGTCGTCGAAAGCGAACGGTACGGAACGAGCATTGGTAAATCGCTGCGTCTGATGGCACAGTCGCTCCGGTTTCAGCGACAACAACGAGCGGAAGAACTGGCTCGATTTGCCGAAGTCAAAATGCTGTTTCCGACTGTACTTTTTATCTTACCCTGCGTATTTGTCGTCATTTTGTTTCCTGCGGTGATTCTGATAGGACATATGTTTCATGCCGTTAACGCTCAATAAAACGGAGTCGAAACATGATGATCGAGTCTGAATCCAAAACAAATACCGCGTCTCGATCTCTCCACGGACTTTGGACCCAATGGAAAGGCGTTGTTGAATTGTATGTGCGTAAAGAGATTGCTCGCCACCATCTTCATGGTGATCTCTACCAGCAATTGCATCAAAAACTGCTCAATGCTTGCGCAGAGGATCCTGGGGACCAAAACGAGCAACTTTCCCAAATGATGGCAGAGGTCGCCCGCCCCTGGACATCATTAGCGTCACTCAATGAAGCCCCCACCAAACTCCTTACCGACTTGTGGTTCAAATGTCAGATCGTCGATCAAAATATTTACGGCTTACATTGGAGTTTGAAGCTGATCCCCACATTTTCCGTTGCCATTTTAGGGGGGCTTTGTCTTTTTTCGTTCTTCATGGCGCTCTTCGTTCTGACAACGACCGATCTCCAAAAAAATCACGGTTTGAGCGAACCACTTCGTTGGGCTGCGTTACAGGTCAAATCTTTTCAATCGGAAGTTGTTGGTGCCATGCATGGCCAAGTTCAGATTCGAATGGCAGGCGCGATTGGCGTTTTGATTTCCCTCATTCTGGCCTACTTTACCTTCCGAACCCGTCGGTCCTCTTAAAAGGTGGAACGTATCAATGAATACCAAAACTCGATCTGGATACGGGTGTAGACGTCAATCGGAAACTCAGCGAGATTTTCGAGCAAAAACAACCGTTCCGAGCACCCGATGCCGAATTCAACGCTCGCTCCTCATGGACCGTCGTGGGGCGACCTTGGTCGAATTTGCTCTTGTTCTCCCGTTGCTGATGCTCATTCTCCTGGGATGCCTGGATTTCGGTCGAATTCTTTATGTCGATGCAATCGTCACGAATACCGCTAACGAAGGGGCCGCCTGGGGTAGCCTGAATCCGCCCACATCAGGCGGATGGAATCAGGGTGTTGTTTCCGCAGCCATAGCCGAGTCTGCGGGCACACTCCCTTCGTTAACCGATGCGGATATTACCGTCGTCGACATCCCTTCAGGCGATCCGTCGGCGCCTGGGAATGTCAGTGTCCAGGTGCAAACCGAATATCACATGACTTTCCCAGGGATCTTCGCTTACTGGAACGTTCCGACAACCGTCATGGTGAGGCGGCGAGTGGTGACGCCGCATCATCGATAACACGCTGTGATTCTCATCGGAAATTCTTATGATGGTCAAAATTCAAAAGAAACGAAGACTGTGTCAACAAAGGCAACGTCAGGGAGCAACGCTGGTCGAATCGGCGTTGACGCTCGTGGCATTCCTGATGATCGTCTTCGGGATTCTCGATCTTGGAATTGGCCTCTTGCGTTACAACACTTTATCCGCTGTGGCTCGAATCGGCGGCCGGGCCGCGATTGTGCATGGATCCCACGCAACTCCCGCTCAGACAATCTGGAACGGACAGAATGCTGTCGAGGGAGTCACTGCGGCGATTTCCCCCGTTCTGAATGCTGAGGGAATCCCTACCAGCGACATTTCCGTAACCGTCACATATACCGATGGGTCGGATCGCGGTACGAGTTCCAACGATCCAGGAGATACCGTCACGATACAAGTGAGTGCTCCGTTTCAACCCACCTGTACCGCAATTTTGGGAATTTCACCAATGACTTTGACTGCTCGAACTTCGATGATCATCGCACATTAGTTGGAGAACTTGTTGATGCGAAACGCCGCATCCACCGCAACGCCATGATTACCTAACGCTGTGAACCAAACTGTCTCCCGAGAATCCATCATGAAAAACCGTTCACGCAGATGCCAGCCACAGGCACCACGAGGCGGATATCTACTCGTACTGCTTGCATTTCTGATGTTGGTACTGATCGGTATGTTAGGAATTGTGATTGATACGGGAATGCTTCTCAGCAGCCATCGACAGGCACAGAATGCTGCCGATTCCGCCGCACGGGCATGTGCTCACCGAATCCAGTTTGAAGAACGTTTAAACGGGTTGAACGCAATCAACAATGACATGAACGCCATTCTTCAGCCCATCGCGGAGCGCTATGGTTTAACCCTGAATCAAAACGGAACGGGAGCCGCGACATTGCCTGGGGCCGCTGTCACCATTCACCGTCCGCCGTTACCACCATCCCCTTACGCCACCAATTTAGAGGGACCGGGCGGTCACTCGGCCAACCACTATGTGGAAATCAAAGTCACCTACCCGGTCGGTACTTTTTTTATTCAGGCATTGGGTATCACACCGTCTCGTCTGGTGACGGCTCGAGCCGTCGCTGGATATGAAACGGTGAGCAGCCCAGACACAGGAATCATTCTTCTGGATCCCGACGGATCTCCGGGCTTAAGCCTGCAGAATTCCAATGCATCACTCACGGTCAGCAATGGACCAATTTATAACTACTCTCTACATCAGGGGCTTAACGGGTTCGGAGATACGGTTGGCACAATCAGCACCGGCCAACCGGCGGCCACGAGCAGGAGTGGAGGAGCGTTGACCGCTCCCGCAGTCTATGTCTCTGGAGGTGTGGATTCGTTGGCGAATTTTTCTCCGCCGAATGTCGGCTTATTGAACGCAGGAAATTTGTCGCCGGTATTTGATCCCTTTTTCAAAGAAGGGTTGCCGTTGCCCATCCCCACAATCGCAAACGGTGTCATTTCAACAAATTTTAATACCGTGGAAGTCACCAATAACACACGATACGAATTTTACCCGGGGATCTATTCGAGAATTGCCATCAACGGAGGTACGGCGATTTTCCATCCAGGAATCTACGTACTGCAACCGCTCAACAGCACCGAAGAGGTGCTCTCTATCACGGGTGGAACGGTACAAGGGGATGGAGTGATGTTTTACAATACGGGTAGCAACTATGACGCGAGTACAGGCGCACCAGACACTGGGGACTTCAGTGTGGCAACAGACCACGCACCAACGAGCACCGATTTGGTCAATACTCATTTTGGAGGAATTTCGATCCGAGGAACGAATATCAACCTGACACCCATGACGAGTGGACCGTTTAAGGATATTTTATTTTATCAGCGACGTTTTAACACCCAGACGATCACGCTACAAAGCGGCTTGACAACCCCTGGAAGCCATGCGGGAATGATCTATGCAAAATGGGCAGAACTTCAATTGAATGAAGGGGGTATTTACAATTTCGGCATTGTGGTTGGCACATTGCGTGTGCAGGCAAATGCGGTCGTGACCATTCCCCAAATTTTATCATTACCCCCACAACAAATTCAATGGATTTTTCTGGTCGAGTGATCATTTAAATACCGATTGCTTCCTTACAGTTTTGATATTTTATGTTAGTAATTCAGGTTTTGCTTTTTTCGAATCGGCATTTCGATTGTGTTTGGCTCGACGAATAACATCAACGAAAGAAGGATCCTTTGGAAAAATCTGAATTGGATAGCGAAGAGACGAAATTTCCTGGAATGGTTCGTCACGCGGATATTTTCTTTCCGTTAGCGCCAATGAGTGTCAACGAGATGGGCGTTGATAATGACGTTTTGGTAGACTGTGTGCTACGATTGACTTCCACCGCTCCCCAATTTACTACAGAGTGGGTTGCTACGAACGCTCATCTGACCTTACCTGTTGCAGAAGAACTATTGCAACAGCTGAAAAATCAAGAGCTGGTTTCGATTCTGGGACAGCTGAGTTCCTTTAATTATCGCTACACGGTCACCCAGCGGGGGCGTGAGCGAGCGTCACGATTATTTGAGATCACGGGCTATGTCGGTGCCGCTCCGGTAACGCTCGAAGCTTATTCGGAAATGCTGAGGTTGGACTCATTCCAGCAGAACGCGATTCGTGAATCTGACATCAGAACTGCTTGCTCAGAGCTTGCACTCGATGATAATGTTGTCGATATCGCAGGGATTGCGCTCAATGCGAGGCGGAGCTTATTTCTGTACGGCCCTCCAGGAAATGGAAAAACGCAAC
>JBIKZJ010000140.1:0-13776 GCA_044354755.1 Schlesneria sp.
TTTTTCAGACGGTTTTGAAGACGAGCTCGACCCCGTAGGGGACTGAGTCGCGGTGCCACATCCTGAAACCATAAGAATCAGTGTGGTGACGATTGCCAACGGACGAAACAAACAGATCGCTGAAGAGTCGTTCACATTCCCTCCTGGAATTTAGGCTATCAGATTGCACTGTAGTCGACTGTCAACTTGAGATCGGGCGCATCGGGATGGTTGAACTGCAATTCCAACACCTCCCCTTCGTCGTCACGGTGTTTGGCAACAGGACCCGGTGGGACTTCGATTTGCACCTGATAACTTTTGGACTTACCGAAGATTTTGCCCTCGCTGGGAAACGTCACTTTGACTCGAGTTTCTGCGGGGCTCACCCCTTTTAAAACGAGATTTTCCTCAAAGTCGCGGACCATGAAGGTGAGATTGACTTTTTTGCCTGTCGCTGCGGGAAATTCCCCCAAAAACAAACGATTTGTCTGAATATTATAACTGGCCCCCTGAACACCACGCACTTCAATCGGACCTGACCGTCGAGCCCCTACAATGAATTCGGCCGAGGTCTCGCCCTGTTCTGATTCCACTTTGAATTTGATCACTTCGCGCAGCTGTCCCACAGGAATATTCCGCGGCACCTCGACTTTGACCAAGTAACCACTGAGCGCTGAATATTGTTTGAGCAGCGTCAGATCAGCCGGTTCCCAAGTCACTTTCACTCGGCTGTTTTCACGGGGAAGCTCTGTGATTGTGAAGGCATTGAGGACTTTTGAGGCGATATATCCTTCCCCCTTCGCGGGACTACTCGATGAAATGTCGCCGAGATCCCAGAGTCCTTCGGGCATCACATGCACCCCTTGATCGACCGAGCCATTGATCACCAGTTCGATTTTTCTCCGGTCGGGATCTGTCGTGAAGATTGGCACGGACTGTCGGAAATTTTCCGTCTGCGACTTCATCACCCACTCAACCAGAATGTTCACGGTTTCACCGGGAGCGATTGGTCCTTCGACCCCTTCTTCCCCATTTTCTTTGGTGATTTTCCCAATAGTGCACTGGCAAGTCGGTTTGCCGAGTTTGAATTCGAGCGGGCCATCTCCGATGTTCTTGATCGTAAACGTATGCTGATCTTTATCACCGACAGATTTTGTGCCGAAATTGAACTGAAGCTCTGAGACCTCCATTTTCCCTGAGGCGCCGCTGGCGGGCATAGGAAGATCATCGACCGTCGGTGCACCCTTGGCCTTTTTCTCTGGAGCAACGAATGCGGGCGCCTTCGCACCGTATTTTCCAACCCAAACAACGGTACTGAGTGCTACGGCACTGATCAGCAGCGACATGATAATCGAAAACGGTTTCACTGATAGGACCTTTTTTCATGACGTCGTAAGCAGACGAACGTGATCACTCCGCTCGTGAAGTCGCGGGCTCTCAGTATAAACGAAAAAAAACGGACTGCAATTCGCCCTTCCTCTGAGTCTTCATTTCGGCGCTTTGACCCGAAACAATCTCTCATCATAGTGAAGAAAGAGGTTCCGCACACGGATTTCCTGTTATTTGTGACAGACTTTCTGTGTTTTTATGGCAATCGAGCATCGGTTTCGCGTTGATCGCTTCCCAAGGGAATCACTGCGAACCAATTCGACTCAAATCTCATGAACTCAATCGCTCTTGGCGGAGCCGACGATCAGTTGATCCAATCGCCGACGGGTCTCGTCAGGAAGAAATCGATCGACGTGGCCGCGCTGATGATTGATTGTATCTTGTTTGATTGCCTGCGTAGCAACCTTTTCTGCCTCCTCCCTCGAATTGGACCGTGCGAGCAAAAACGCCAATTCCGCCATCAACGTGGAATTGGTCGGATAACGCTTCCACGCGTTCTGAAACGACTGAACCGCTTCGCCGAGATCCGAGTCATTGCCGGTTTTTTGCCACTTTGCGAACCAGAATTCACCGAGCCGACGATTGTCTCGAAAGCCACCCGGATCTCGTGACTTGGCTTCCTGCAGGAGATCTACGGCTTTTTGACAGGATTCGTTGGATCGATACTGCTCGGCTTCGGCCTTTCGGCAAGCCATTTCGGCTCGCTGACGCCAAGGAGCAGTGATCCAATCGTCGGCCAACCCCGCAGCCAGAAATTCGCGTTCCGCTCGTTCTGGTTCCCCGCGTCTCAACAGTTGATCCCCCCGTAGCTGCTTTCGCTGAACGACCGTGACCGGTTGCCAGCCAGTGTAAAACCAGGCCAGAATCAGACCAACGTTCAAGATCGCGAGAATCCCCTTGCGCCAATCGGGAATTCCGAGTCCCTCGCCGGTCCCTTTTGATCGGGTTTCCCTCCCTTCCATCGCCACGGAAATCAGGGCGAGCAGCAACAGACTGATCGTGGGCATACCAATCCCCCCTGCACCGCACAGATGAGCCAGCAAACAGAGCGAGGCCCCCCAGCAACCCGCAGAAATCTTCTCGGACTGGCGACCCCCGTCATCCAGCACCCCTCGCAGCAGAACAAATAAAATCAGAGTCACCGGGATCAGAATCAGCAGTCGATCGTCCGCTCCGTTACACAACAGCAGCACCCACCCAACAACTCCGCAACCCAGCATCACCAAGGGGACTTGCCATGAGGATCTCACCTGCGGTGGATTCTCTTGCGGCTGCTCCTGCAGGAAATTCCCTGGTTTGAGCAAAATGGTCAACCCACAGAGCAGCACCAGTCCACAGAGAGCACAAAGCCCTCCATTGGCAGCCACATCCAGGAACAGGTTATGGGGGTCTGAAATCTCTTCACTGGCCTCAGGAAGTTTATAAAACAGGTATTCCCCGCGAAATTGCCCCGGCCCAACCCCCAACAGCACGTGATCCTGAATCATCCGCGACGTGGCGATCCAATACTGCAATCGATATTGCAGAGACTTGGGAGCCTCGGTCAAAACCTGTTGATCGAGCCCGCCAAGTTGAAAGAGACCCCAACTCGCCAAGACCAGCACCAATAACAACCCGGCCGCCACAGGAATTCGCGGCAGTCTCCACTGTTTCCCTTGCCTGCGAAACACCAGCAGGCCCAGTCCAATCGTGGTTCCAATCCAGGCGGTCCGGCTTTTTGTCAGCAGCAGGGCCCATCCGAGCAGCAAAAGCAGTGCAAGCCAAAGCAGCAGACGACACCAGTCGGCTCGATTCTTTGGTACGAGCAGGGAACGAGTGGGAACACTCAGAGTCAGAATCAGGCAGACCGCTAAAAAGCCACCGAAGTTGTTTGCCAGGGCAAAAAAACCGAGTGGCTCACGACTGTCTCGCAGACGCTTTTCGAACAGAGTGATCGCAGGTTCCTCGGTCGGGATGTTCTCGTTCGCCAGGGTTCTTCGCAGACTCGCTCGCTCGCTGGCATCGGCCTGACGCAATCGATCGAACAGCGGGCCATATTTGGCCCCCATCGCAGGAAATTCGACATAGTGCTGATACAATCCAAGTCCCGCGACGCAGACCCCGATCGCGATCAAGCCGGCCAGCAGATCTCGGCGAAACGAGGCTTCTCGGTTGAGTTGTCTCAAGAGGAACCATCCGGTCGCAACCCCCAGCCATTCCCAGGCCAAATTCACCGCCGATCGTTTGTCACCCGCTGAGACCACGATGACCAGCGCCGACACAAGATGCCCTGCGGCCAGCAACCCCACGCTGAAATCGAACCATCCGAGTCGTTCCAGCGGTATGGCGCGGCGCCATGAAATCAGGATCCAGGCCAGCAAGACAACCAGCCAGAGACCGACAATCCCCAAGGTTTCCCCCTGGTCTGCCGATTCGGCGACGTAGAAAAACCGCATAAAAAACAGGGTTAAGACCAAACCAGCACACAACGGGATGCTGGTGAGAACCTGAACAACCCTCGATCGGGCGGATGGGTCTGATGGGTCTTGATCCGGGGATGCCATCGGTTTGCCATTTTGACCAAGCTTGCCACTTTGACCAAGTTTGCCAATTTGACCAAGTTTGCCAATTTGACCAAGGTTGCCAAGGCTGCTGGATTTGCCAGGCTTGCTGTCACTCATTCTGACTCGCTCCTGGATCAATGAGAATTCTCGCGTGGAGCGGCTTCCAGAATGGCGATCAACAGCAGAATACAGCCGACACAGGCTACGACGACAATCGCCGCAGTCCAACTGGTGACCGCGTACAGAGTCAGTCCCAATAGCCCGGTGGTCAACGTCGTTAATTGAACCGTTAAGACGGCCTGAACTTTAGTAAGTCCCAGTGCCACCAAGCGGTGTGAAAAGTGTTTCTTATCGGGCTGGAACGGGCTGCGTCCTTCTCGAATGCGAATCAGCACCACGGAACAGATATCGTAAAGCGGAACAGCAAGGACACACAAAGGGGCCAGAATCACATGTTGATTCTGGTCCTCAGGCGAGTAGAACGTCCCAAGCAGCGTCATACAGGCAATACTAAACCCCAGGAAATAACTCCCCGCATCTCCCATAAAAATCCGTGCGGGTGACCAGTTGTGGCAAAGAAACCCGATCAGGGACCCTGCCACAATCAGAAAGAATGCACCGACAAACCAGTGTGGATCCCCTGGCTTACTCAACATCATCACCGCGAAAATGGTGCTGACAATCAGCGCAATACCACCGGACAGCCCATCCATATTATCCAGGAAATTGAACGAATTGACCAGCACGACAAACCAAACAACGGACAAAACACCACCAATCCAAGGATTCGTGAGAAAGACGGTGGCCCGTACCCCCGATATCACGACGGCAATCGAGACACCAAATTGCAAAAGTATTCTTAATTTCCACGACAAGGGACGCAGGTCATCAATCAGACCTGTGATCGCCAGGATCGTCGCAGCGACGATGATTCCCCAGAGTTCCCGCCCCCGATAGGCCGCTCCCGCCAATTGCTGACTGAGTTCTAAAGGCAACCAATCGGGAGGATTTTGACGCCAGACTAAGACCAGTGATTGTGCGGCAATCAGTGGAAAGACGACACCACACCAGATTCCGACTCCCCCCCCCAGCGGCGTGGGAATCACGTGCACCTTCCGAGCGGCCGGTTTATCGATCAGCCCGACCCGGGGCGCAAGCCAGCGCATCAGGAATGTCATCAAAAACGACACCCAGAACGACGACGCCAGACAACCAATAATCAACGGCCACATGAATCAAGGCATTCCCATAGCAATACTCAGAGCGGAAACTGGTTCACGTACGCTCCTTTGTGCAAACTGTTTGAGCCGATACCACAAACCGATCACGGTTTTCCCAAATTGGCGCGAACTGTGATGCCTGCACAGAAGTGATGCCTGCACAGAAGTGATGCCTGCACAGAAATCAATCAACGCGGATCGCTCTCTGGTGTTGCCCTGAGAGACCGTTGTCAAACCACAAGCCGTTGTCAAACGGCAAAATCTGTTCAACTCGTTGGATGAAGGGGCGATGATTTGGGCGGTTGGAGCATTACTGGCTTTTCTGAGCCTTGCGGAAGTCCTGCACGATCTTACTGAAGAATTCGGGAATTTTCTGCTTCATGCCGTTGGGAATATTCCCATCTACCAAGGAATTCGGAGAGATTTTTCCCAGCGACTTGTGCTCGTCATAAACGATCGCGGTGAAGTCTAATCCATCCTTATCGACGTCTCTGGCGACGATTTGAATCTTGCACATCAACTCGAGTGCGTTGGGGCTTTTCTTCGGATCCGCCGTAAAATAGATCAGGACGACGACCACTGCGGTGCTTTTCTTAACTTGCTCGCTTCGGGTGATTTCCGTCCATTTGGCTTTGGTGATCAGATTTTTGGCAACTTCCCGTTCCACAAACGCCGAAACGTTCCCCGAGGGATCGACGGCAAAGGGAAGCATCATAATCACGGCATCACGAATTCGACCAAAAAGCAGCGTTCCCCGCTCGGTCCCCGCCAGATTTTCCGCACGGGAGAAGGGATTTTTCTCGGTGAAGACTCGTTTCAGTGATGTGGGAGAAATCGGCGTCACCTCGGTCCCTCGATTCGCGATCACATCGCGAATGTCTGTTGCCGAAACCGCGAAATTGAGATTCTCTCCCTCCATCTTAAAACTATTGACCCCGACAATTTCTCCGAACATATTGACCAGCGGACCGCCACTGTTGCCGGGCGAAATCGGTGTCGTCGTTTGGAGGTAAATCCCCTTTTCTCGGGCACTAAAATCGGGGGTCGCACGGATTGCCGAAATAATTCCATCCGAAGCAGTGAAGGAGAGTCCACGTGGCGCACCGAAGGCCGCAACTTTTTCTCCTTTTTCCGGCAGCGTATTGGCGACCTGCACCCCGTGGAGCGTAGCGGGATCCTTTTCGATGCGAATGATCGCGATATCTCGTTCGGTGTCGATGGTCGTAAAGCCAATGACCGCCGCTTTTTCCCCATTTTCAAACTCGACTTCCGCAGAATTGGCCCCTTCGATCACGTGATAGTTTGTCATGATGCTTCCATCGGAATCAATGACAAAACCACTCCCGATACTCGCCCCCTGGTCGCTCTTGACGATAATGCGAACCACCGATTTTTCGATCCGCTTCACCAGATCTTTCATATCCATTTCGACACGCGGTTCATTCGTAACCGTGGCAGGCTTTGAAGGTGCCACATTCGCAGATGCCACACCGGGGATATTATTGACTGTTGCGGAGGGATTTTGAGGCGCAACGGGTGCTGCAGGGGTCGGGATTGGCACATTACCGGCAACCTGCTGACCGGGAAGCCCCATCGCTGGCTGCATCCCCGGGCCACCCAGACCGGGTGCTGTCAGACCGGGTGCTGTCAGACCGGGTGCAGAACCTGGATTCCCAACCGGGGTGAGAGTTTGTGCTACGGCGGGTTGCTGTGCTCCAGGCGGTGTCACCGGGAGTGTGGCGGGTTGGTTTCCGCCTCCATTCATCACCAGGAACCCGATCGCCAGCACGATCACAGCCCCCGCACCAGCAGCGAGGCCAATTAACAAGGATGACTGGTTTCCGACTGGCGCTGCACGCCCCTTGGTCTTACGACCACTTCCCGATGAACGGCGCGGCTTTTCCACGACCTCTTCCACCTCCTCCGTGACACGAACCCCCTCACCGCAGGCCGGGCACTTGACCCGCTTGCCAATCGCGGCTTCGCTCGCAGTAAATTCATGGGAACAAGAGAGACAACTGACTGAAATGCGCATGATGCTCTTTCTGAAAACGTCACAGTCGTCAGCAGGAAATCGTCAGACGTTGAAAGCCTTGACTCGCCATTGAGTCGCTCACAAAGCCAACCAGAGTGAACTAAAACGCAACAAATCGACACAAGACCGACTCGAAAAATCCCCATGCCACGAAATTCGATCACAGCATACTACCCTGACAAATTCCAGAATAACAATCATCAAATTTCGAAACGGGTATTTTTTTGCGATTCGACTCACTCTCGGCAACTCACCTGCAGAATCGTCATTGACGCTGTTTCCTGGATGAGGATGATAACGTCGGTTGCTTGATTCGTTCGTCTGAAGCAGGCTCTGATTCTCGCACGGATCGCTGCGCTTTTTCGTTTCTGGATATGCTGACCCCATGGAAATCATCCTGCAACCCAAGGTCCACCTGCCGTCTCGCTACTGGTGCATGGCTGTTGTGGTTTTTCTCTTCCTGGTGCTGCCGAATGTCCCTTGGTGGATCCGGATCCTGGCCTGCGGCTTACCCGCAGCACTCGCCGGAACCTATCGAGTCTCGACCGTCGAGGGGGACAAATTCCGGACGCAATTCTTTTTTGCCTTCGTCCCCCTGAAACCACAAAAATGCAATCTCCCTGCCGTGATTTATGTCGAAACCAAATACAACGCGTCAGGTCCTGGTTTTTGGACGTTTCTGCTGTTTGGGCCCATGCAGTTGGTGTTTAGCTATGTTTTTGACCTGTTGATCCCAGCCCTGGGTGGTGCCTACGAAATCTGGCTGATCACCGCCAAAGGGCGCGAAATCGCCGCTTGGCAGGGGATGAATCAGGCTCATTTTGACGCCAACGTTGAATTGCTCGCAGCCCGATCGGGTGCCGAAATCCGGGGACGTTCTCAGTAATCACGATTTTTCTTAGGCCATTCGCTGAGGCCATCCGCTGAGGCCATTCGCTTGTCCCCTGCTCTCAAGGGGCTGCACCGGTCTAGAGCTCGGGAACGAGCGTCAGCCGGGTTTCCGCCGTGACCGGCAGCCCGCGATGGTCTCGACTGACCGCACGAATGATGACCGAGTCAACGGAAATGGGGGCCGGGCCGGGACCAAATTGCAGCACCATGGTCCCTGTCAGCTGATCAGGGGCCAGCAGTAACGAGGCCGCCGAAACACCCGGATCGGGTCGAGATGTCACCAACTCGACGTTGACCGGACCAAACACTTCCGGGCTGCGTTGAATTTTGATCGGTACTTCCACTCGTCCACCCAGCACCACCCGCACGGTCGGTTTGGATAATTGCACGGTCAAGCGTCCGGTATCGACGAGTGCGATCATCTGATTGTGCTGATCGTTGGAACTGTAGCTGATTGTATGCAAGACCCCTTGACCATCCCGAATTTGCCCCGAGACCAAAAGTGTTGACCGACAGGTGCGTCCCACTTCCATCCATGGGGGCAGTTCGACGGTAAACTCAAACTCACTCTGAGACGCCTCAACAGTGACCGGACGAGCCGTTACCCCCTGCAAATGCCTCCCTTGCCGATCGGCAAGTTGAACTTCCAGCGGTCCCTCAAAGCCATTTCGCTCCAGTTGATATTTGCGGACATAGCTCCCCCCGCGTGGAATGTATTTCGATTCAAAGATTCCCACAAACTTGAACGGTGTCGGTAGAGCAATCGCAACCCACAAGGCCGCATCGCTTGATTTCACGGCAACCGCATCAGGACCTGACAACGTTTCTGCCGTGACCACAACTCGCTGGATTTGCTGGTCACCCAGCTTGGCAGTCCCCGTGACACGAATAGGAACGGTGACGACTTTCGCCCCTGGATCCGCTTTTACGGTGACTTGCACCTCTTTCTGATCGGCCTTGATCGTGTTAGACGAGGTCACTGTCAGTCCCGCCGGTAGCCCTTCCCAAAGTAACTCGATCGGTTCCTGAAAACCGGGGCCCCGTTCGATCTGTAGTTTGATATTCGCCGACTGTCCCTGCTCGACATTGACCGAATCCGCAGCCAGTTTCAGCGAAAAATCGGCTCTGACAGGTAACGACGACGATGTCGTACGGATCCGGTAGGCAAAACGCAATCCGCCGCGTGATTGCAATCGATCGCGAATCTGCAACAGGTAATCCCCCTGATCCGGGGCCGTCCAGCGCAGCCGTGCATCGGTTTGCAGACCATTTCCGTCATCCACCTCTTGCAGGATCTTTCCGCTGGTATCGCACACGGCGATGACCGCATCGAGTGGCGATCCGCACCGAGCCGCGCGGACTTCAAAATCGTATTCAATCCCTTTCTGAGCGGTGAACGTCCAGACATCGACCTCCCCCGGCACCTGAATTCGTCCATTTAAGATCCCAGGGACCGTAAAATGCTGACCGTTTTCCAGTTGAGCCCCATTTCCGGCAGGTTTCTCTTCCAAAAACTCAGCCAACTCATCCAGTTCCAGCCGGACTTCGCCAAACGTTTTCGTCGGATCGGGCAAACGGAACACGAACTCGTCCCCTGTCACGGGCAACCGCGAATCGATTGCCGTTTCGACGAGATTTACACCCGAAAGTTCCAGCCGTGTGATCTCGCCACGATGTCCCCCCAAGGGGTAAATCGCTTCGAGAACAGGCCCCGATGTGAGCGTCAGTCGATAAACATGATTTTGTAACCCCTGAAACCCCACATCATGGATTTGAAGGGAATACGTTCCCGTCTCGGGAATTTGATAATGGAGTGAAGGAGTGATCTCGCCCGCAGGAATCGTCTCTGCCAGCACATTTCCTCGCGCATCCAGCAAGGCGACCCGGGCATCTAACGGGGACCCCAACACCGAAGTGGCAACATGACAGGTAATCACTTCCCCGACTTGGGCTGAGAAGCGCCACGTATCAATCTCTTCGCGCGGAAAAATCCGCCCATTCAGCGTGACCGGCAACAGCACCTCGACCGAGGGCGAATTTCCCTCAACTTCCTGCTCAACCACTTCCGGAAAATCCCCCACCACAAATCCCCAACAGGGGGTCACCCCCTGCGATGTCGCGACTCGCCAGGGGTGCAGTCCCAGCGGCGCATCCGCAGCCAGCCGCAGTGATGCGACATAATCGCGCGGATAATCTTCGCGCACTTGTGAGGGGGGTTGCGGAATCACAGGCCCTTCAAACCAGACCCGTGCCGTCGGCACCAATGTCGCCGGAGAGTTCACGCCCCTCCCCGACCAGAAGATCTGCGGAGACTGGTACAAATTACACCCGCCGAATCGGGCCGATACCTCGGTCCCCCGTTGTCCGCCGGCAGGAAAGACATAACTTACCAGTGGGGGTTCAGAATTTGCACTCCGTCCCAATGACGTGATTGCGCACAGCAACAGCGGCAACAGGACTCGCCAGCGATCTTCAGGCATGTCAGGCGTTCCTCAAACAATCCAGGGTTACAACAGGCCTCGAATCACCGAACCACTGTTCGTGATCTTCACCGGGCGCCCCTCGGGGGTATGAAATTCTTGATCCGGGTTAATCCCCAGACAATGACAGATTGTGGCGGAAAGATCGGCCGGGCCTGTCGGATCACTGGTCGGCTTCTCTCCGTGACGGTTGGTTTCGCCCACGACAATTCCCGGACGAATTCCACCACCACTGAGCAATAAACAGTTTGAAGGTCCCCAATGATCGCGGCCCGCATCTTTATTCACCCGTGGTGTTCGTCCAAATTCTCCCATCACCACGACAAGTGTCTTCTCGTGCAGTCCCCGCTGATGCAGGTCATTTAACAGGGTTGCTAACCCGGAATCCAGATGAGGAAGCAAATCCTTTTTCAACACGTTGAAATTGTCAAAATGAGTGTCCCAGTTGGTATGCTCGATGGTGACACAGCGCACCCCCGCTTCCACCAGTCGACGCGCCATCAGACACGACTGGCCCAATGAACTGCGGCCGTAGGCGTCTCGCAAGGTGGCCGATTCGGTCCCAATATCAAAAGCCTGCTTGGTCTGAGACGATACCATCAGCGAAAACGCCTTTTCTCGAAAGGCGGCCGTTGTACTTGCCGCAGCATTGGCAGCGACTTCACGGGAACGGGCAAATCGGTCTACGGTTTGCAAAAGATCGCGTCGAGCATCCAGCCGCGAGGCATCAACACTGAAGGGGGGCAACAAGTCTGGAACCGAAAAATCGGGTGAATTCGGATCCGCTTCGACGACAAATGGGGCGGCGGCCGGCCCGAGATACGCCGATCCGCAGGAAGGATGCATCCGGGGGAGACAGACATACGGAGGAATCGAACCGCGAGGTCCCAGCGTCTTTGCGACAATCGACCCCAGTGAAGGAAATTGGTTATTCGGTTTGAGCGAGGGATTGAAACCGGCACGTGGTGCGTATCCTGTCAGCATCCAATGATCAGCTGGACCATGATTCGAGTCTGAATGAGTAAACGACCGCAAGAGCGAAAATCGATGTGCCTGCTGCGCCAACTGCGGAAGATGTTCGCAAACCTGCATCCCCGGAACCGTGGTCTCGATCGGGTCAAATTCGCCCCGAATTTCACTGGGAGCATTCGGTTTCAAGTCCAGCGTATCGATGGTACTCAGTCCCCCCTTTAAGAAGAGGATGATCACCGAGACGCCGTCTCGTGAATTTGCCGTGCTTGCCACAGGACCTTCAGCGGCCAAGGCTTGCCCCCGAAACAGCCCTTCCATCGTCAGACCAATCCCCAGTCCACTGGCCACACCGACCCGCAGCAGATCCCGTCGCCCGAGGCCATCGCAATAGAGGCGTTTCATGCAAGTCCCCGACTTCTTAACGGTTAAAGACAAATCAATGGTTAAAAACAAATCAATGGTTGAAGACAAATTCCAGGCTGTTCATCAGCGACCAGCCCAGATCCTCGACCGCAGAGCGGCGATGAGCAAACCCCGCTGCCGACAGATGTTTTTCCGCGGCAGCCTGTTCGTTTGCGGCTGGAAACCGCCCCAAAAACACCAGATACAACTCGTTGATGACGGCAGCGTCATCACGTGGATACAAGCGATCAAGTGCCGCCAGACGCCCGCCATCGTGCGACAACTTCGATTCCAGGGTGGGTGAATTCAGGCCATGCAGAACCTGCGCCACACTTGGCGTAGCAACCCGTTCGCATTCGCAAACAGTGGTGCGTGACGGCCGGCCGGTCGTCGTCAGGAAGTAATGCGAGACTTGACTATCCCATAACTGCACCGCACGCGAACCGGCTGCCACCCCATCAAATTTTTCCGGAACCCCTGTCGCATCGCAAATCGCATCCAGCAAAACTTCGGCATCCATTCGTCGAAACAAGGCACGTGAATAATTCTGTTCGTCTTCGGCGTTGGTCTCGTTGACCGTGGCAGACTCTTGATAAGTTCGTGAACTCGTAATCAGGCGAATGAGCTGATGAACGTCATAGCCATGCTGGATGAATTCCCCAGCCAGGGCGTCGAGTAATTCCGGGTTCGTTGGCGGGTTTGTCGACCGAATATCATCCACGGGCTCAATCACCCCTCGCCCGAGAAAATGAGCCCAAAAACGATTGGCCACATTTCGGGCAAAATAGGGATTCTCGGGTGCAGTCAACCAAACCGCCAGCGTTTGTCGCTCGTCACGACGGGAATTTTTTACAGGCATGGGTGTCCCCAGCGGATGTGCGAAAATCGCGGCTCCTGTGCGGGGGTGTGTGGTCACGGCGTCACGGACCGGTAGCAAGAGTTCCCCGCGGGGAGTCCCCTTGAAACCGATCGAGGTAAAATACGCCTGCATCCCGTAATAGTCATCCTGGCTCCATCGATCATACGGATGATGATGACATTTGGCACAATCGATCCGCACGCCGAGTAATGATTGTGAGAGCATCGCGGCCGCATCACCCGGATCTTTGGCGACCTTATAAAAATAGCCTGCCGGCTGATCCGCCAGAGTCCCTTCGGCCGTGATCAATTCACGGGCGAACTGATCAAACGGTTTGTTGGCCGCCAGACTGGCGTGAATCCATTTGTAATAGGCGTAAGCCCCTTGATGCCCCAGAATCTGTCGATCCACTCGCAACCAGTCAGACCATTTCAACGCCCAGTAATCCGCATATTCGGGACGCTTGAGCAACTCGTCCACCAGGCGTTTTCGTTTGGTCTCTGACGGATCCGCCAGGAACAAGCGAACTTCCGCCGCCGTGGGGAGCCGACCGATCATATCGATCGTGGTACGACGCAAATAGGTGGCGTCATCGCAGCGAGGAGCCGCGACAATCTGCAGTTTTTTCAACTTTTTGTCGACCAGTCGATCGATCGCCAATGCCGGTAAGTCGCTTCCCCACCCTCCCTCGATCGCCGGTTCCGCCTGCCGAGGGACCATGGCAGAAAATAGGGCCATCGTTTCCAAGTAGGCGGCCATAATCGCCACATCCCCAGCGGACCGTTTCGTTGTCACCAACCCATGCTCATCGACTTCCGCAATCGACTCACGATTGGATTGAAACCGGGCATGGCGCGTCACATCCACCGACCGACCATTGGAAAAGGTCGCAATGACGGTCAAGGGTTGGGATTCACCAAACGACATGACCCGTTCAGACGGTTCAATATGAATCGACGTGACCTGAGGCGCGTCCACGCGGCCGGGCAGAGCCCCCGCAGCGATC
>JBIKZJ010000005.1:0-43114 GCA_044354755.1 Schlesneria sp.
TTCTGATTACAATTCGGGGATTGGATCCGAATTGCCGATCAAAGATTGGTTTTTTCTGAAGGAGCTTTTCCGAAGGAGCTTTTCCGAAGGAGCTTTTCCGAAGGAGCTATTCCGAAGGAGCTATTCCGAAGGAGCTATTCTGCAGGAACAGTTCTGCAGGAACAGTTCTGCAGGAACAGTTCTGCTGAAACACTTCTGCTGAAACAGTGTGGTGAAATTCCGGTTGATTGCGGTGCCACCTCAATGAATTGGTCGCGGTCTCACCTCCGGGCATCTGCTGCAAGATCTTGTCCTTTTCATTTTCTGATGTTGAAACTCGAGGATTTTTTGTCATGGGTGACTCGATTTTTTCTGCCAGCAATCCGCTTCTGGCCAAGACGGGCCTGCCGGATTTCGCTGCGATCCGACCGGAACATATCGTACCAGCGGTCAAGCAGATCATCGATCAGGCGACGAAGGATCTCGCGGCAATTGAACAGAACCTGGTGCCAACCTGGGAAGGCTCTTTGGGAAGGCTCGAACAACTCGATCCCCCTTTCGAGTATGGCTGGAAACCGGTGGGGCATCTTTTCGGTGTTTTGAATTCCGATGAACTTCGAGCGGCTTATGAGACCGTTTTGCCTGATGTTGTCCAGTTCGGCCTGCGCGTCAGTCAAAGCGAGCCGATTTATCGGATACTCAAACAATTGCGTGACGGTGAGGAATGGTCGCGGTTAAGTGAAGCCCAGCAACGAATTGTGACCGATCGGATTAAAGGGGCCGAACTGACAGGGATTGCGTTAAACGAAGCGAATCGAGTGCGGTTCAATGTGATTGAACAAGAGCTTTCCCAATTGTCCACCGACTTTTCGAACCATGTCCTCGACGCGACCAAAGCGTTTTCGCTAGAAATTATGGATTCGGTCGATGCCACAGGTTGGCCAGCGACGCTGCGTAACCTTGCGGCAAATTCCTGGAATCAAGCCCACAAAGAAGTCTCTGTCGCAGCAACCCCGACAGAGGGCCCCTGGCGGATTACGCTCGAACCGCCGCTGTTTACCCCTTTTATGGAACATTGTCGAAACCGAACACTGCGCGAACAACTTTACCGCGCGTTTGTTACACGGGCATCCGCGGGCGAAATGAACAACGATCCCCTGATTACGAGGATTTTGACGTTGCGACAGGAAAAAGCCCAGTTGCTTGGCTATCAAAACTACGCTGAAGTCAGCCTGACACGGAAAATGGCCCCCAGTGTGGCTGCGATTCGGCAGATGTTTAGTGACTTGCGATCTGCAGCCTGGGACGCGGCGGTACGCGATCTGGAGGACATTCAGCAACTCAAAACGGCGAGGGGAGACTCGACCCCGCTTCAAGTCTGGGACGTGGGATTCTGGGCTGAGAGACTCCGCGAAGAACGCTATGCGTACACCGATGAAGAGCTTCGGCCCTATTTCCCCTTCGAGAAAGTTCTTAAGGGACTGTTTGAGTTGCTGGAACGATTGTTCGAAGTGACAATTCAGCACCAATCCGATGTCAGCCTCTGGCATTCTGATGTCCGTTTTTACCAAGTCCACGATTCGACAGGTACCCAGATCGCCGGGTTTTACCTAGATCCCTATTCCCGTCCAGAAAATAAACGAGGGGGAGCCTGGATGGATGACTGCCTGGGAAGGCGGACCATTCATGGCACAATTCAACTTCCCGTCGCACATCTTGTCTGCAATCAGACACCGCCACACGGCGATACCCCGAGCCTGATGTCCTTTCGTGAAGTGGAGACGCTATTCCATGAAATGGGGCATGGACTTCAACACATGCTGACGAAAGTCGATGATGCGGACTGTGCAGGAATCAATGGAATTGAATGGGATGCGGTGGAATTACCGAGCCAGTTTATGGAAAATTGGTGCTATCATCAGCCAACTTTGATGGGATTGACGGGGCATTATCAGAGTGGTGCAGTTCTTCCGGAATCGTTGTTTGAAAAAATTCGTGCCGCGAAGAACTATCGTGCCGGATCGATGACGCTGCGGCAAATCTTATTCGGCATGACGGATATTGCCCTCCATTTTGATTTTGACCCCAGCGGATTGGAATCGGTTCATGAGCTGAATCGGCGACTGAGCGAGCAGACTGCGGTGCTTCCATTGCTGTCCGAAGACCGTTCGCTGTGTTCGTTCCAACACATCTTCAGTGGGGGTTATGCGGCAGGTTATTACAGCTACAAATGGGCCGAGATTCTCAGTGCGGATGCATTCAGCGCATTCGAAGAGGCGGGATTGGATGATCCAGAGGCGATGCGACAAACAGGGAAGCGTTTTCGTGATTCGGTATTCGCATTGGGGGGAAGTCGTCACCCTCTGGAAGTTTTCCATTCCTTTCGGGGTCGTGAACCCAACGCCGACGCACTTCTTCGTCACTCGGGACTGTCAACGAAGCCGAATCAAGGCTGAATCAAAATCACGAGGAACGACTGAAGCTGTCGAACATGAGACGCGGTTTCTTCAAATCTCGGTGCGGCCAGTTTGTCTTGCTTGAACTGAAAACAACGATTCAGAATCAAGCATTTTCGGCAGAGAGTTGATTTCAGCGGAAAGTTGGTATAATCAGGCAAATCCCATTCCCCATGCAGAGTGAATCCTTCTCGCCTCCGTAAAATCAGGTGAAACACCATTCTGCAGGGTGATGAGGTTTAACAAAATCAGGTAGAGATTTGAATGATTTGGATGATTCTCCCCGCATTACTGATTTTCTTTGGCGGTTTCTTCTACGTAATTCCCTATGCCTTTAGGCTCCTGAGTGAATTTCGTCTGCGCAGGCGGTGCCGAAAGGATCACGTTCTGGTTTTAACCTACGATGATGGTCCAGGCGAAGAAACAACGCCAAAACTGCTGGATCTTTTGGACCAACACCACGCCAAAGCGACCTTTTATCTCGTTGGCAAGAATGTTGAGAGCAAAGGTTCGATTCTGCCTCGAATGCAGCACGCGGGTCACGATTTGGCCAGCCATTCTCAGAATCACCTGAACGGATGGAAAGTGACGCCGTGGCGTAGTCTGAGGGACGTACTGCAGGGTTTCTCGACGTTGAAACGCACCAACATCGATTTTAGCCTTTTTCGCCCACCCTATGGGAAGATCAATCTATTAACCTGGTTGGCGGCAGCCCGTCATCGAATTCAACTCGGCTGGTGGACGATTGTTTCTGGGGATACTTGTGCGAATCTGCCGGATGTGGCTTCGATTGTTGCTATGGCGGAAAGAGACGGAGGAGGAGTCGTCTTAATGCATGATTTCGATCGAAGTGAAGAACGCTTTTTCTACGTGCTGGATTTGACGGCTCGATTACTCAATCTGGCGAAATCCCGTGGTTGGAAAGTGATGACACATCGCGAATTATTACAAAATCGATAGAATTTTCCCTTGATGGCCGCTGCAACGATCAAGGGCTTGCCCTTCATTTATGTTGGCTAGTATAAATGCTACGCTGTAAATCAAGTGTTCCGATGACAGGATCTTCCGATCCCAACGGTTCTGTGGTGATTGAATGATGCTCGAAAACAGGACTGGCCAGAAAATGGACGAGAAAGTGAATCGAGTCAAGATTCTTGCCGTTGCCTCGCGAGGAGGACATTGGATTCAGTTATTGCGGCTCCGTCCTGCATTTGCGGGGATCGACATCGTCTA
Organism: Schlesneria sp.; assembly: GCA_044354755.1. Taxonomy (GTDB): domain Bacteria; phylum Planctomycetota; class Planctomycetia; order Planctomycetales; family Planctomycetaceae; genus Schlesneria. Next base: position 3,669 of record JBIKZJ010000005.1, read on the forward strand.
TGTGACAACCGATCCTGAGTACAAAACCATGGTCGAAGGAGCTCCCTTTCGTGCAGTGACTGAAGCGACCCGAAAGAGTAAGCTGCGACTGATCTGGTTGTGTTTCCAATTGTTGTGGATCATTGTTCGTGAGCGACCGACTTCGATTGTTTCAACCGGTGCCGCTCCTGGTTATCTCGCAATTCGGATTGGTAAATTGCTGGGAATTCGTACGCTTTGGATCGACAGTATCGCCAATGCGGAAGAGTTATCGTTATCGGGAAAAATGGCGATGAAGTATGCGGACGTCGTTCTCACTCAGTGGTCACACTTACAAGTTCCGGGGAGTGTTGATTATCAGGGATCTGTGATTTGATTTTCGTGACGGTTGGGAATATGGACCCCTTTGATCGGCTGATCAAACTCATCGATGAGTTTGTTGCGGCAAATCTCCTTCATCGCAAATTTTATGCGCAGATTGGCAAAGGGAAATACCGGCCCAAGAACATTCCTTATTGCGAGTTCTTGAACCCGGAAGAATACCAGGCTTGTGTTGAAAAGTGCTCGTTAGTTGTCTCGCACGCGGGCATGGGAACAATCATCACTGCGATCGAGCTGAATAAGCCGATCGTCATCTTGCCAAAACGGGCGAGCTTAAATGAGCAACGAAATGAGCACCAGCTTGCCACCGCTCATCACTTTCACAAATCCCCTTTGGTCATTGTGGCAAAACAGGATCAGGATCTTTCCGAGGCAATTTTTCGTGCGAACAGCATCGCCTTGACTCCTGAAAGTGGAATCCTGAAGCAGTGTCATCCGTGTGAACCCGCTTTGATTCAGTTCGTTTAAGGTTTCGTCAAAACCTCCTCAACGAACTCGGCTGGCAACACCACGCCGCAAACGATGATCACTCAAAACCTGACAAAACCATTGGTGTTTCTCACTGTGGGGAACGAGCCTTGCGACCGCTTGGTGAAGGCGTTTGATGAATGGGCCGCGGGAACCAATGATCAGTTTGAGGTGGTCGCACAAATTGGAAAAACGGAATTTCAGCCGAAGCACTGTTCGTTCGTCGAATTTCTTAAGCCACCGGAATATGCTCGCCTTTTTTCACGATCAGCCCTGGTTGTTTCTCATGCGGGAATGGGGACAATTATTACTTCCATCAATCAAAATAAATGGATTGTGGTGATGCCGCGACGGGCGAGCTTGGGAGAAACGCGTAACGAACACCAGCTCGCAACGGTCCAGCATTTCAACCGATACAAGGGTGTTTTGGTCGCAGAGTCTCCCGTCGATCTGGCAACGACGTTAGATGATACGCTCGCAGCGATCGCTCAGGGAGCAATCGAACCGCGCCGCAGCGAAGATTTAATGCACTCTCCTGCGATGATGACAATGATTGAATTTGTCAAAGAATTTGTTTCTCAATAGATCAAAAAACAAATGCTTGGATGGTTTAATTCAGGCCTGCGGCGGACGAACCGAAGCGATTCGATTTTCCTTCGATTGGTGGAGTTCCTTCGATCAATCTCTGTAGTAAGATTTCCTGAATTCGCCCTCGAAATCGAATTTTGCCGTCCAACATCACAACGGGGACACACGTCGAGAAACGTTCAGTGAGAATCGGGTCTGAATGAATATCCCTTTCGATTGCCGGGGGGATCCATGTTTGATACTTGGCCAAGATCGCTGCCGCCTCTTCACACAGATGACATCCCTCACTCACCATCAGCGTCAGCGCTTGAAAACGTTTTCCAGGAATGGATGGCTGCCACGACGGCACGGTGATGGACTGTCGAGTCCAGAGCATCCGCCATCCGGATGCGGACATCCCTAACCCGATCAAAATCCACATCGACTGATTGGTGTACCAGAAAGCGGGGAGTCCGGGCATCTTCGAAAAAAAATCGATTCCCCGTGACGCGATCAGCGTAAGCCCCGCAACGAATAAAAAACGCCCGAGCGGTTTTAAGCGGGATTTGGGGTCAGAGGTCGCATCGAAATCCGTATGCCTCATGAATTCACTTTCTGTCGTCATGTTCCTCATCGCCAGTCTGAAACGAGCAATCTCAACAACAAGTCTCGATCGACTATCTCTCGAATGAGGGCAATCGGATAAGTGTTCCTGTTCTTCCCGATTCCAGGATGGCCTGGGTCAGGTCAAAAACGGGGAGCGCCGCTGCGGGGGGGGATCGATCGGGCTTACCTTCAAGGATCGTATCGAGAATTCCGGACACGGGATTCGACTCGATGGAATCGATCGGCAAACGCTCTCGGTGACCATCGCGACCGATCCAGAGTTCCTCATGCCGTAACATGAGATCTGCGTTTTCGCAGTGGATATTGAGATCTTCTCCGAGATATTGAGCGTTTCCAATAAAGTCCATGGTGACCGTCACATCCGATGCGATCACATCCGACGTGAAGAGTGCAGAAAGGCTGGTCACAATCTCAACCTGACTCCCCCAGGACTGACTGCGGGCAAAGACTTCGACCGGTTTCAGTCCGGTCACATAAAATAGCGCATCCAGTTTGTGACTTCCGGCATCCGTGAGAAATCCGCCTGGGTTTTGCTGGGGATCATCCCGCCAGGTCCCTCCAATGGTCGACTGCCAATTTTCGAGGTTATGGGACACAATCGCCCGCACGGCGCCCCACTTTCCCGACAGGACTTCCCGTCGCAACGTGACAAACACCGGTGCAAATCGTCGTTGGTACCCGAGTGAAAACGCTTGATTGCGGGATTTTGCCGTTTCGGAGAATTGCACGAGCTCGAGGATCTGGTCTCGACGAGAAGCGAGTGGTTTCTCACACAACACATGCCAGCCTCGGTTCAGGCAGGCCAGGGTTTGCAAGTAGTGCTCAGCAGTGGGTGTGCAAATAATGACGGCATCGACCGCTTGGTCTGCCAGAAGTTCGTGGAAACTTGTCGTAATCCGCGCAGCAGGCCAACATTCGGCTCTCAACTGAACCGCCATGGAAGGCTCAGAATCAAACAGGGCAACAACTTCGCCCCGACCATCCTCCTGCATTCGTTCGCTGTGATGTCGACCCATTCGACCACAGCCAACCAACGCAAATCGAACTGGCGGAAGCGACCGCTGCAACTCAGCTAACATAGTTCATCCGTTGTCTGAAAACACAGAAAAGCCTCCGTATTGTGACTGATCTTCTCATCCTATCGTGTTCACGTCCAGCCAGTTGTCCCCAACCGCGATATCGACTGTCAGTGGCACCGAGAGTGACATCGCATGTTCCATTTCGTGTCGCACGAGCCGTACCAGCGATTCCAAGTCCTCGGGAGAGGATTCGAACACTAATTCATCATGGATCTGCAGCAACATCCGTGCGGAGAGCCCCTCGTGCTTCAGTCGAGCTTGAACATGAATCATGGCGAGCTTGATCAGGTCTGCTGCGGACCCCTGAATCACCGTATTTACCGCTGTCCGTTCAGGCATGTTCAGGTTTGGCCCCCGTTGGGAACGAATCCCCTCAATTTCCCGGCGGCGGCCAAGAATCGTTTTGGCAAATCCCGTTTCCTGACATTCCGTCAACGTCTGGTGAATAAAACGATTGACTCCCGCATACTTGACGAAGTAGTCCTGGATGAATTTCGCGGCGATCTCTTTTTCAATCCCGAGTGTCGCTGCCAGTCCAAACGGGCTCTGTCCATAAATGACGCCAAAATTGACCGCTTTCGCCATCCGGCGCTGGTCAGAATTCACTTGTTCAACGGCGACTCCAAACACATCCGCTGCCACCGCCGAGTGAATATCGATCCCCTGCTGAAAAGCGGCTTTGAGTGCCTCGTCCGCGCTGAAATGGGCCAGGATTCGCAGTTCAATTTGCGAGTAATCCGCACAGACCAGTTTCCATCCCGTTTGCCCCGGAATAAATGCACGACGGATCTTTCGGCCTTCGGCTGTCCTGATGGGAATATTTTGCAGATTCGGCTCGCTGCAACTGAGTCGTCCCGTCGCTGCAACCACCTGGTTGAACGAGCAATGAATGCGGCCCGTTTCGGGATGGATCAGTTCTGGAAGCGTATCGAGGTATGTCCCCTTCAACTTGGAGAGTTGCCGATGTTCGATGATCTTGGCCGGCAGAGGATGAATCAACGCCAATTCTTCCAGCACCTCTTGATCCGTACTCGGGCCCGTCTGTGTTTTGCGTCGTACCGGAAGGTGCTGTTCCTCGAACAAGACTTTTCGCAATTGAATGGGTGAGTCGATATTAAACTCGTGCCCGGCCATCTCATAGATTTCGGCAATGGTCTCATCCAGGCGTTTGGTAACATCGACACTTTGTCGGCGAAGTTCCTCGGCATTCACCCGAATTCCCGCCTGTTCCATCTCGGCCAAAATCGCAATCAGCGGGCGTTCCAGATTCCAATACAGGTCATACAGTCCCTCGGTCTTCAGTCGTTCTTCAAGTAACTCGACCAATCTGAACGCCAAGTCGGCGTCTTCCGTTGCGTACTCGGCAACTTGCGCAACGGGAACATCGATCATGTTTTTTTGCTGTTTCCCCGAGCCAATCAGATTGGAAATCGGAATGGAGCTCAGCCCGAAATACTTCGTGATCAATACGTCAAGACGATGTGACCGGGCTCCTGCATCCAGCAGATAGTCGGCAATCATCGGATCCAGGCCCAAGCGATTTGACGCCACATTCAATTCAACTCGACTGAGAACTGTGAGATCGTATTTGAGGTTTTGATTGACGATTTGGACAGTCGGGTTTTCAAAAATCGGACGCAACGCCTCTAACGTATGCTGAGGATCGATCAGATCGGATCCGATGGGCCCCCTCACGGGAATGTAGTAACCCATCCCCGCTTGCCAACTGAATGCCCAACCGACGATCTCGGCTCGCATCGAATCCAGATGGGTCGTCTCGAGGTCAAAACAAAATCGGGACACCCCTTTTAACAATTCCAGAAACGTCGCAAACTTGGGGGCAGAATCAATGAGCTCCCATTTTCGTTCAATCCGTGCGGGAAACAGACTGTTAGCGGTCGTTTCCTGCATCAGCGGATCGAGATCCAAGGAACTCGTCGCCGGGTCTGTTGGTGGGAAACTTTGAGCGGTTGAGTCGGCTGAATCCCCCTCTTCGTCTTCCTCATCGAACAACGAAAGCTGTCCACGAAGTCGCGGCTTGGGCTTTCGGACGACCGTCTCGATCGGTTTTGCGACGGGCGCGATTGGCGCAAATTGCTGAATATCATCGACGAGGCGACGAAACCCAAACCGGTTGAACAGGTCTTTAAGCGAGGAGATATCGGGTTGCTGACGCCGGCCCGCTTCCCAATCGAAGGTGATGGGAAGTTGCTGGTTTAAGCGGACCAGTTCTCGACTCAGATAAGCCTGATCAGCAAATGTTTTCAGATTTTCGCGTAGTTTCGCGCCACTGGCTTTTTCGCTATTGGCAAGGACATTTTCCAGCGTATCGTACGCCTGCAGCATGGCCGCCGCTTTTTTGGGGCCCACGAGCGGAACTCCGGGTACGTTATCAACGGCGTCTCCGACCAGAGACTGAAAGTCGACAACTTGATTTGGTCGCACTCCCCAATCCTGCCACAAATCGGCCTCGTTCAGATAGGTGTTCTTGCGCAAGTTGTAGATTCGGACCTGCGGTCCCAATAATTGTCTGGCATCTTTGTCGCTGGTAACGATGCAAACCGTGAACCCCTGTTCAACAGCCTGTCTTGTCAAGGTGGCGATGACATCGTCCGCCTCCCACCCGGCGGAATCAATCAAGGGGATATCGAAGGCCTGAATCACTTCTTTTAATAACGCAATTTGTGGCCGAAGGTCTTCAGGCATCTCAGACCGATTGGCTTTATACGCAGGATAAAGTGCATCTCGGGCGCCAGGTCCTGGCGATTCCATCGCACAAATCAGCCAGGTTGGCTTGTGGACTTTCAGCAGATTCATCAGATCGCGACTGAATCCAAACACCGCATTCGTCGGTAGTCCAGCCGGGCTGGTCATTGGCGGAATTGCATGAAAGACTTGAAACATCAACGAGAAGGTATCGATCAGGTAAACGGTATCAGTCATGGGTGTTTGGCCAATCCCGCTTCGAGTGCCGCAGCAATCTTATCGACATCATAAACACACCCCGCCCAGGTACCTCCCCCGGCCCGTTGTAGCAAGGCCCACAAGCGGGTTTCTGGCGGCAGATTGGGGTCACACAAAAGTGGTTGTGATGGCTCGCGTTCGGCCAGAATCAGGGCACCCTGTTCGGGGGTGACTTCTTCGCCGGGCCTTCCGATGAAATTCAGTTTTCCTGTCAGGTTTTGTGTATCGACTTCGATATTGATCAAGTCACCATCGCGGAGCTTTCCGATCGGTCCCCCATCCAGGGCTTCCGGGCCAATATGGCCAATACAGGCACCGGTCGAAACCCCGGAAAAGCGGGCGTCGGTGATCAATGCGACATGCTTGCCGAAGGGAAGGTATCGCAAGGCCGAAGTAATTTGATAGGTCTCTTCCATCCCGCACCCCAGCGGACCTCGACACATCAGCACGATGATGTCCCCTTCCTTGATGGGGACCAGTTCGGATGTTGCTTCCGCCGAAGTGGGTGCCGTTTGCCCCTTGGGTGTGCGGAGCGGTCGGCCTTTGACCGCAGCAATCGCCGCACGTTCCGAGGTGAACACCCGAGCCGGACCGGTTTTCCGATAGACTCCGTCGGCATCCACGACGCTGGGATCAATCGCGGTGCTCTTGATCACGGAACCTTCTGGAGCAATGTTTCCAATTGGGAAGGTCACGGTGCTGGTGAGCCCCCGTTCCTTGGCCATTTTGGGTGACATGACGACGGTATCGGGATCGACTCCATCCCGGGCCGTCAGCAATTCACGCAAGCGGACTCGGCGTTCAGAACGTTCCCACCACTCCAGCACATCACCCAGCGTTTGCCCCGAAACCGTCAGAGCATCAAGTTTAAGCAGCTTCAATGTCCGCAAATGTAACATCAGTTCTGGGACACCACCCGCGAGAAAGAAACGGACCGTGGGATGGCCAATCGGACCATTTGGCAAACAGTCGACCAAGCGTGGCACCTGACGATTCAGACGGATCCAGTCTTCGACCGACGGGCGGGGGAGCTTCGCTTCAAAGGCAATCGCGGGGATATGCAGTAATAAATTTGTTGAGCCTCCACACGCGGCGTGAACGACCATGGCATTATGGAGGGCATCAGGGGTCAGGATATCCTTGATCGTCAACCCACGGCGTTCCATTTCGACCACAGCGCGAGCGGAACGCCGGGCGATATCCAGCCAGATTGGCTGTCCTGATGGGGAAAGAGCCGAGTGTGGCAGTGCCATGCCAATCGCTTCGGCGATCACTTGTGAAGTGGCTGCGGTCCCCAGGAACTGACATCCTCCCCCTGGTGAGCCACAAGCGCGACATCCCACTTCCGAGGCTTCCTCGAGTGTAATTTCACCATGTGAAAATCTCGCCCCAATCGTCTGGACCTTTCCGGCATCTTCACTGGCTGCGGGGGGAAGTGTGACGCCCCCCGGCACGATGATACAGGGAAGATTCTGTTGGGCCGTCAGCGCCAGCATCATCGCAGGAAGTCCCTTGTCGCAGGTGGCGACCCCAATGACACCACGCCGGGTGGGCAACGAACGAATTAATCGCTTCAGTACGACTGCTGCATCGTTTCGAAAGGCCAGGCTGTCCATCATGCCGACGGTTCCCTGAGTCCGTCCATCGCAAGGATCGCTGACATAAGCCGCAAAGGGGATCGCTTCCAGTCGGTTCAGTTCCTCGGCCGCAGCCCGCATCAACAGGCCCACTTCATAATGCCCCGTATGGTAGCCCAGCGCAATCGGCTTTCCATCTTCGCCTCGAATCCCCCCTTGCGTACTGAGGATCAAAAACTGTTTACGCAAAAGTTGCGAAGGATCCCAACCCATCCCGGCGTTCTGAGTCAAACCGAACAGGTCACCGCTGGGAGCATTCAGCAGCATCTCTTCATCGAGTGGCAGTGATCCTGCAGGTCCGGGTCCCTTTGTGACAACCTCCCAAATTGTCGCATCGGCAGAATCAAGCAGGGAATCTAAAGAAATGGCCATGGTGATAAAATCCTGTCTGGGGGGCTAACCGATCAATGCAAGTTGATCGCTGACACGCTCAAAGTCTTTGTTGAGATCGTTGCGACTGGGAAATCAAACAGCCCGGCGGTGAGCCATCCGTCGGGCTGTTGTTTCACTCGGTCATGATCGCGGCGAAAAACCAACCTTAGGCAACCACCTGAGTTTCCCAGGTGAATAACGCCGTCTCCAGAGTGACGATCGTCACCATGTCTTTTTTTCCGTCTGCCGCAGAAATTTCAAATCCCCCCAGCGAGAGTTTCTGTGCATGATCCGATTCTTTCAGCAGCAGTCCATCATCGGGAATCGCTCGCCACCAGTGCAAATGAGGCCAGTCGCGCTGGACTGCAGCGAGGCACGTCATCAGCGTTCGGCCTCCCGCTCCTGGTTTAAAACCTGCCCGTGTTGCGACCTGTGTAAAAGTCGCCAGCTTATCCAGGCGTTTCAATTCAAATAATGCTTCCGCAACACCCTCAGCTCGAACTGATGCCACAATGCTCTCCTCTAATACCGCCGCCTGATCGCTGAAAATAATCTGGCCAGATGCCCCGTGAGCCGATCCGTTCCAACGTCGACAGCAAACCCTGAAACCCGCACAAGGCGATCATCTCGAGCCTGGGGAGCTCCGATCGTCGCCCGACAATCTCATCTTTTGTGTCCTTCCAAGGTACTCGAATCGACAAACTGGAACAACCCTCGTTTCTTCTCTGGCAAACTTGCTGCAGAGAAATCAACGGATCAAAAATGCCTCAAATGTCCACAGGCCTGATCTTGAGCACCGGCAACATGCAAGGGGAATGAAACGAAAAAAGTTCGGACTCTCAGGAAACGAATGATCCTGTCGCTCATGATGGATGCGTCGCGAGATTCCTGTTAATACTGTGCGCGAGTTATGCAGTAAACAACCGTTGGTCAGTTTCAATTTGAAAGGATTTTCACGTGGACGAGAATCAACACCGGCACGATCACGATCATGACGGTGAAGGCCGATGTCAGCCGCATTCCCCGTCGCGTCCGATTGCAGAATATCAAAAGCATGGGATTCGATTCCAATTTCCAGGCTCATGGGAATTAACCGAAGAGTCGCATCCCGAGTCAACCACGATCACGGTTCAAAGTGAAGGGACCTCATTCTGGACGATCACCTTGCTTTCCTGGACACCCGATCCCGATGAGTTGCTGGATCAGGTCGTCGAAACGTTTCAGCAAGACTATGAAGACGTCGATGTCCTCGCCCAAGTTGGCAGTATTTGTGGGTTGCCGACACTCGGGCGTGATTTGGATTTTGTCTGCTATGACCTCGTCAATTCGGCGGTGCTCCGTTCGTTCCAAACCTCTCACAAAACCATTCTGATTTTGTTTCAGGGGACCGATCACGAGCTGAATTCGACCCGAGCGGAACTCGAATTCATCACGGCGAGTCTCTCGTGCGAGGATGAGGATGAGGATGAGGCGAATTTTGGGGATCTCAACGTGTGAACCAATTCAGCAGTTCCCAGCGACGTCAATCGCAAAAAAACCAGGCGAAATCCAAGATTTCTGAAAGGTGAAATCTCGGAATTCCATTTTGACGCGAACTCCCCGACGGCCGTATACTCAGGGCATCCGAACTTTTCCCGCGCAATCACAGACTTTCCAAGCTCGAGGCACGTCAAAATGAGTAACATTGCGGCACTGTGTAAACTCGCTTCCGACTGTCTTGATCTGGGGCAGGTAAAGCAGGCCAAAGAGCTTTTCGTCAATGCGATTGAATTGGATTCCAACTGCATCGAGGCCCATCTGGGGCTGGCAAGAATTGCGGACCAAGAGGGTGATTTTTCGACGAGCGAGGGTCATTACGAGCAGTTAACGTTGCTGCAGCCGATGGAAGCACATCACTTTGCCCTCCTTGGAACCGTCTACAATCACTTGGGGGAATCTACAAAAGCGGTTGATGTTTTACGAAAAGCCATTCAGCGAGACAAAAGAAGTGCCGAAGCCTATTTTCAACTGGGACTGGCCGAATGGAAACTGAAGCAATCACAACAGGCCATTTCAGCCTACCGCGAAGCGGCTCGTTTAAATCCCAAAATGGCGGAAGCCCATCAGCAGATTGCAAATATCTACCTCGAATCCTCGAACGTGCCGATGGCGATTCTGAGTTTTAAAAAAGCACTCGAAGTTCGTCCCGATTTCGAGCCGGCGCGGAAGGGACTCCAAAAAGCCGAGGCGGCTAATCAGCAAAGCAAACAGGCGGTGAATCCTTTTGGGCGTCTTGTTAATCCCGAGTCATTCCAGCGTCGAGTCACGACGGAAATGGCGCGGGGTTTAACCGAAGCAGAACGATATGACGACCGCCAGCAGGTCAAAGCGATTGCTGAAGAAATCGAGCGACTGGCGAAAGCCAGTCTCGAATTCCTCAGGCAAAAGCTCGAACCGTCAATCCTTGAGTTACAACGGACAATGGCCGAAGGTTCCAAGGCCCAAATCTCACTGGCAGATGTTGCAGAAAAATATCAAGCTGCGGTCGATCAATGGAACGAATATCGCAAGTTGCTCAAAAGGAAAGTCCTGGAACTGCGTGCGCATGAAGAATTGATCAACGCGCCGGAAGTCAAACTTTGAGGCCGTCGTCACAACCAGGATTTCTGGTGATGAAATTTCGAAATGACTCGTGTGGCATCTTGTGTTGCGGCAACTTGAATGTCGGAATCAGCCCGTTGTGGTGCGACCAGCTCCGCGCACCTTCAATCTGGGCTCCGGAATTCGGGACTCGTACCATCTCTCAAAAGAATCAACAATGACAGCACGGATCGGGATTGTGACCGTATCGGATCGAGCCAGTCGTGGCGAGTATGAAGATCGCGGTGGACCGGCGATTATGGCTTATCTAAACGAGGTGCTCACCTCTCCCTTCGAACCCTTTCCCCGCGTCATCCCCGATGAGCAACACCTGATCGAGCAAGCACTCAACGAATTGTGCAATATTCATCGGTGTTGTCTGGTCATCACCACCGGGGGAACCGGTCCCGCATTGCGCGATGTGACTCCCGAAGCGACTTTCGCCGTCTGCCAGAAAATGATGCCCGGGTTTGGTGAACTGATGCGCACGGTCTCGTTGGAAAAGGTTCCGACTGCGATCCTCTCGCGTCAGACCGCAGGAATCTGTGGACATTCGCTAATCATCAATCTTCCCGGGCAACCGAAAGCCATTCACGAGTGTCTCGATGCGGTTTTCCCAGCGATCCCGTACTGTATCGACCTGCTCGAAGGACCGTACCTCACCACTGACGAAAACCGAATCAAAGCGTTTCGTCCGAAGAAATGAGCTCGAATGCAAGTTCCTGTAATTGTTCCTGAACTTCAAACCGCTGCCGAGCCCCTCTGCATCAGTGGTTGGCTGATCGAGGTGGGTGACTCGGTCATCGCCGGGGAACTCGTGGCTGAAGTCGGTATCCCCGGTGTCACGTTTGATCTGCTCGTGACCATCTCGGGTGAACTTGTCCAGATTGTCAAACCGATTGGAGCTCCCGTTTTTGTTGGCGATACGATCGGCTGGATCGAAGTCAGCCCCGATTGACGCGGGAGATCGCATCCCCTTTGTCAACGCATCCCCTTTCTCACCGGATCGCACGGCTTCCCACGGCAGAGTCTCTCTTGCAGGCAACCTGGTGTTGAACGGCAAATTCGACACGTTCACCAGGTTGCTGCAAAAATTGCCGATTCTCATCGATTTCTCTGACGGCCCCCTGTGATCCGACGCCGATACCCCAATGAGGCTCGATTTTTTGCGGTAGATTTGACCAGAGGGGCGGGTGAATGTCGAAAACTCGATTCGACCAGTTTTCCAGCAGGGGCTTGATTTCGGGTCCGTTTTTCCTGTTGATTTTCAGTTCACTGCAGATTGTCGCAACGTCCTCGAACAGTTTTGCGGCGGATCAGCCCGGTTTATTCCGTTCTGATTTCAAGGTGGCGATGCGCGAGGCGGAAGAAAAAAAACTGCCCCTGCTGATTCATTTTTACGCAGACTGGTGTACCCCCTGCCAGCGGATGGAGCGAGAGGTTTTCACCAATTCGACGGTAAAAGATTTGCTCGGTGGTCATTTCATCGCGGTCAAGATCAACTCGGACCATCACCAGGAACTCCTCGCCCGCTATGGGATACAGACGCTTCCCAGTGATGTGATTGTTGACTCACTGACCGGGCGCGTTCTGGCGACAAAATCCGGTTTTCAGGATCGCAATGGGTATCTGGGTTACGCTTCCCAGGCAGAAGCCCAGTTCTTGAAGTTCCATCCACGTGAGCTGGTGACGGGAACTTTGGTTTCTGCGGGGAATACCGAGCCATCGGGAGAAGCTTCAAAAACGGGCGAAACCGAACCGACAGCACCGAAGTTGATCATTGGTCTGAATGGTTTCAGCCCGGTCGCACTGGCGAAATCTCGACAATGGAATAAGGGGACACCCAAATTGGCCTGGGATTATCGAGATGTCACCTATTATTTTTCCACGCGAGACGAGTTAGTCGAATTTCGTGAGCATCCTGAAGTTTACGCACCGAAGCTACTGGGCTGCGATCCAGTCATTTTGTGGGAATCAGATAAAGCGGTCGCCGGGGACATTCGGTATGGTGCATTTTTCGATGACGAATTGTTCCTGTTCAAGTCTGAAGAGCGACGAACACAGTTTAAATCAAATCCGGAAAAGTACATTCGATTGCAACATGCGTTGAAAGTTGATCAGATCGAGCAAACTGTGATCCGATGACACGCGGGGATTGGCTGCGAACCACCTCCGAGTTCTCTCTCCGTTCCTTCGCTCGGAAATAAGGCAAGCCTTGAATGACCAACCCACTGGACTACGCGGTTCAACTTGTTGAAGTTCCCTCGGTCAGTCTGCAGTCGAATTCTGCTGTCAGCGATGTCGTCGCAACCATTCTCAATTCGCTTCAATTTGAGGTCGAACGACAGGAATTCCTCGACCCTCATGGTGTCCCGAAAGTCAATCTCATCGGCAAGCGGGGAACGGGGACAGGAGGCGTTGCCTACTTTGGCCATACGGATGTGGTCCCCGCCACCACCTGGTCTTGCCGCGAACATGGACCGTTTGAACCGACGATCAAAAACGGTCGGCTTTACGGGCGGGGGAGCTGCGACATGAAAGGGTCGATCGCCTGTGCGATGGCTGCAGCAGGACGAATTGATCGGAAGTCGCTGGCAGAACCAATCTACATCGTCTGCACAGCAGACGAAGAGGTCGGCTTCCACGGTGCTCGCCACCTCGTCGAACACTCGACCCTGTATCGCGAGATCGTCGCCGGGCAAAGCCGCGCCATCGTTGGCGAGCCGACTGAGCTGAGCGTGGTGCATGCGCATAAAGGGATTTTCGGGTTTCGAGCAATCGCCCAGGGAAATGCGGCACATTCGAGTACCCGCGATGGTATCAATGCAAATCTGCTGATAATCCCGTTCCTGAATGAAATGAAACAGATTTACGACGAGACGCTTACGGACCCACACTGGCTGAATGATCAATTTGATCCCCCTTGGATCAGCTGGAATCTGGGGATTAATGACCTGAATTGTGCCGTCAACATCACCGCTCCGAAAAGCCTTTGTACTGTCTATTTCCGGCCCATGCCCGGCCAGGATGGGTACGAATTGGTCGAGCGGGCTCGGACTGCCGCCCAGCGGTTTGGTCTCGAATTTCACTTGGAGTGTTCCGGGCAGCCACTGTTCAGTGATCCCCGCAGCGACTATGTACAGGAAACGTTGAAGGTCGCTGGCGAATCCCGATCCAAGACCGTCAGCTATGGAACGGATGGCGTGATGTTCACCGAATTGAATCAGATTGTGGTCTTGGGCCCCGGCAGCATCCAGCAGGCGCATACCGATGACGAGTGGATTGCGATGGATCAATTATCCCAGGGGACCGCACTTTTCGAACAAATCTTCCGGCGCTGGTGCGTGTTATGACTTTGCAAGCAGTCCCTGAATATCATTCACACAGTCCTTTTGCTGGCCAGTCGGACACCTTGGCGTCTCCACGATTTTGTCGCACGGCCCAACTGCTGATCGTACTGATCTCAGTCGTTTTGCACGGTGTCTTTCTCAGCAAAGCGACGCCATTGCAAAGTGCGAATGACCGCTCCCGCTGGTGTACCGTCTGGTCATTGGTGGAACGAGGGACTTTTCAGATTGATGAAATTCGTCAACGAAAAGGGTGGGACACGATTGACCTGGTTCACGTTGACGAACACTTCTATTCCACCAAGCCACCGCTGCTCACGTCTCTTGTTGCCGGAATCACCTGGTCATTGCAACGAATGACCGGCTGGAATCTGCTGGACGATCTCCAGCCATTGACGTTTCTCGTCCTGGTGATTGTGAACCTGGTTCCGTTTGCGATCTCGCTCTTGGCTTGGATTGCCATTCTGGATCGAATCGCGGCGCGAACCGAAACGCGATTGACTTCGCTCGCACTGGCTGCGTTTGGAACACTGTTAACGCCATTTCTGATGACGCTCAACAATCACACCATCGCCGCCGCCGCGACGACATTTGCGATTTATGCCTTAATGCGGATTCTTTCCGATGAACACAGACCGCTGCCGAACTGGCTGTTCCTCGTCTGCGGATTCGCCTCGTCAGCGGCGGTGACCAACGAACTTCCTGCGGCGCTGTTCCTCGTCATGGGGTTAGTCCTCGCCTTTCGACGATCCGCTCATCAGACCCTGGCTTATTTTGTACCTGCTGCGGCGATCCCGCTGCTGGCGCTGGTCGCAGTCAACGTGATTGCCACCGGCAGCTGGAAACCGGTTTACGCCGATTATGGGACCGACAAATACCGATTTGTCATTGATGGCATTCCCAGCTATTGGCTACAGCCACAGGGAATTGACCGTAATCTCGATTCTACTTGGGCTTATTTTCTGCACTGTACGATTGGACATCACGGGATTTTCTCGCTCACCCCGATCGCCATTCTGGCCCTGATTGGCTGGATGCTGAGAGCGCGTGATCGCGATCGTCCCTTGAGTCCGCTGCTTGGGGTTGGTGCGATCATTTCCGTCGTGGTATTGGGATTTTACCTCACCCGAACCCAGAATTATAACTACGGAGGTGTCAGCTGCGGACTTCGCTGGGCTCTCTGGTTGACACCCTTCTGGTTGGTTGCGATCGTTCCGGCACTGGATCGCTGCTGGAACTCTCGGGTCGCCACGGGACTGGTCACAGGCTTGGCAATGGTCTCGATGTATTCGGCTTGGCAACCGATCGAGAATCCTTGGCGCCAGCCTTGGCTCTTTCAATGGATGGAAACACGTGGTTGGATTGATTATTCCAACCCCCCATTGAAATTGGAAAAGCGACTCTGGACTTGGTTTGCCTCGTTGCCGGATGCGGTCGAGCCGGAACCCGCCTGGATTGAATTCAATGTGGCTCAACCCGGTTCGGAATCGCGGAGGGTTCGGTTGACGCTTCGTCCGACCCAAAACCATCCTGCCAGCGAACGGGTCATACTCGAAGTCAAAGAAAACGGGGGTGTCACGGGACCGCCAGAACGCCTCAGGAACATCGAGATTTTGGTCGAGCCATTTCGGCGTGGCGAACCTCCTGCTGATTTCCTGACTTGGTCTGACCCCCATGTCACTCCAGCCCAGCAACAGGCTGACCTGTCGTTTGTACGGGGTTTGCCCCGCAAAGTGCCGTATCAGGCGCGTACCGTTCGCTACTTGCGAACCCCTCTTCGCGTCGAAGCGCTGAAATGTCAGCAGGCGACTGCCCATATCACATTTTCTCTGAGCGACGACCAGCCCGCCATGAATCATCGTTGCGAAGTCTGGTTAAGTGACGATGTCCCTTTTGGGGTCGCGCAGGTGGAATTTCATATTAGCGATCCTGCCACGGCCGCAGTCCTGTTTCATGAACGCTGGATCGTGCACGATTGTTGGCCAAAAGCGAGGCCGTTTGAAAAACCCTAGGACCAGGTTTTTGACAGTTCGGCCTGAGAAGCCTAACATCCGCGATGAGCAGTCGTCGTCCGTCGAAAACCACGTATTTTGAGTCAGCATGTCTGGTGATCAGTCCCCTGGAACAATTCCGTCGGAAACCGAGAGCCTGCGTCGACAAATTTTTCTGCTGGCGCTTCCGGTTCTGGGTGAGCAGTTTCTGACATTCTGCATTGGTTTTTTCGATGTCTATCTCTCGGGAAGGTTAGGAAAGAACGAGACTGCTGCGATCGGACTCTCGGCGTATATCTCGTGGCTGGCTTCGATGATTTTCAGTCTGATCGGTACGGGGACATCCGCGATTGTTGCCCGCGAATGGGGGGCGGGCCGCTTCGACGAAGCACGCCGAATTGCGGGTCGCTCGCTGTCGATGGTGCCGATCATCGGTCTGCTCGTGTTTCTGCTGCTCCAATTGCTCGCCACGGGCTTTGCCCGGCTGCTCAATATGGAGGGAGAGCAGCTGCGAATCGCCGTCGAATTTTTGCGGATTGACGCGTGTGGACAGTTCTTCGCGGGTTGGACCCTCATCGCAGCGGCGGCCGCTCGCGGTGCCGGTGATATGATCTCGCCGCTGCGCGTACTGCTCGTGACAAATCTGATCAACGTCGTCGTTTCCACAGCGCTCACGTTCGGCGTGGCAATTCCCGATTCGAACTGGATCCTGATCCCCGCTTTGGGAGTCCGTGGAATTGTCATCGGAACGACGATCGCCAACTTGAGCGGAGCGCTCCTGATTACGCGTTTGCTGTTCAACAAAACCTCGCGGTTTCACCTGACAAAAACCGACTTTGGCTTTCACTACGAGACGATCAGGCGGGTGCTGCGAATTGGCGGCCCCGCGGCACTCGCCGGCCTGTGTACTTTCGTCGGACATTTCTCGTTCTTGATGGTGATCGCCCGTTTGTCGACAGCGGGCTTTGATGGAGCGACATTCGCAGCGCACGTGATCGGTGTGCGGATCGAAGCCTTGTCGTACTTACCCATCGAAGCGTTTGGAATCGCTGCGGCCACACTGGTGGGACAAAATCTCGGGGCGAATCAACTAGGACGCGCTCAGCAGGCGGGACACGAAGCCTTACGCCAATGCCTGTGGTATGCGGCCTTGATGTCAGGACTCTTTTATCTGTTTGCTCCACAGATCTATTCCATGATGCACTCGGACCCTGCTGTGGCGGCGGCGGGGATACCCGCCTTCCGTCTGTTGGCAAGCTATCAGATACCGAATGCGATTCTCATCGTCTACGTTTACTCGCTGCGGGGTGCCGGGGACACACGATTTCCATTATTTTGTGCCTTGGTCGGAAACGTGCTGGTCCGGGTTTCGCTCGGCTACTGGTTTGGCATCCACTGGCAATGGGGATTGTTGGGGGCCTGGATGGGAATGGGAGCGGATAATTTGCTTCGATCCGCCCTGATGTCATGGCGATACCATGCAGGTCAATGGATGCACACCAAAATCTGATGAATGACGACCGATCTCAGGAAGGTGACTCAAGGGACCGAACGTCGCTGGGACCTCCCTTTTCAGGGATTGAGCCGGCAGGCCGGAAAGCAACAGCCCGTTCAAAAAACAGCGGAGCGTAAGCCAGGGTTCGCCTGGCTCACGCTCGGCTGATGACAGCGAAAATCGGCGCGATCAGCTCTTGGCGGCAGGAACATCTCCCTGCGTCCAGGTTCCATCAATGCGCCGCCAGAGCGATCCCGTCGGATTCCTGTCTTGCAGGGGGCTGGGCAACCGTTGATGCCGGACCCCGTCGTAACACTGCAACATCGCAAATCGACGGATCGACGAGGGAATTCCGACGGCGGTAAAGCCTGGATGACCCGTCGCCGGGAAGGGGCCCCCGTGGTTCATCGAGGGGACAACGGCCACACCCGTGGGCATTTTGTCGTTCAGTAAACGTCCGACTTTCTGCCGCAGGATCACCGCAATTTTGTGATAGAGCGAATCGTCCGCACTGTCCGTCGCCGAATAAATACTTCCCGTCAAGTTCCCTTCCAGGCATCGTGTCACGGCCAGCATTTCCGCCTCGTCCGCCGCAACCACAATCAATGACGAATTGCCAAAAGCCTCGGTTTGCAAGGCTTCTGGAGCCTGAACAAACTGATGACCCGTCACTCGCAACAGAGTATTCTGGCACGAGAACCCGGCACCACCGCCGACGGAGCCTCCTGTTAACAGCGTTGCCCCCTGCCGCACCAGGGTCTGGATGCCCGCATGCAGATTCTTCTGCACCCCTTCACTCAGTAGCGTTCCGATCGGGGCCGCCTGGAATCGTTCGGTCACCTGCCGGATGAAATCTTCAGTGTGGGTGCCCGCCATCGTCACCACCAAGCCGGGATTCGTGCAGAACTGCCCGACGGCCATCAGACAACTGGTCGCGAACTGTTCGGCGAGTGCCGACGCTCGTTCGGCCATCGCTCCGGGCAGAAAGTAGACCGGATTGATACTCGACAATTCCAGATAAATCGGTTTACCGACACGATCAGCGGCCTCTTTTAACACCAGTCCGGTCGAACGGGCTCCGGTATATCCCGCTGCCCCGATGGAATGATGCGAGACCAGTTTGACCCCATCCGCATGACTCGTACGGTAAATCAGCTGCACAAAACCGGCCGGCATCCCTGTCGCTTGCGCCGCTTGATGTGCGAGTTCTGCAAACAATCGAGATGTTGCCGGATGCGAAGAATGGGCTTTGGCGATCACCGGATTTCCCGCAGCGACCGCGGCAGCAAAATCCCCACCGGCAATCCCATTAAACGCAAACGGAAAATTGTTGGGGCCAAACACCACCACCGGACCAATCGGACCGAACATCGAACGAATCTGGCTGGGGCTGTCGATGGTCGCCTCGACCCACGAGCCATCGCGAGCCGCTTTGGCAGCCTGTCGCAACTGGCCCGTTGTTCTGGGGAGCTCGACTTCCTTCAATCGAGGCGAAACCGGCAGACCTGTTTCCTGGTTCGCCAAGGTGATCAATTCTTCCGCCCGTTGCTCAATCCGGTTCGCATAGTCATCGAGAAAATCGGCAAATCGTGAACCATTCCAACCCCTCACCGCTTCGGCCGCGCGTGTCGCCGCATGAATCGCGGTTTCCGCTTCCGACCAGGGGCTGACGGGATAATCTCCGGAAATTCCCTCGGTCGTTTTCGGATTGGTCGCTTGAAAAACCTGTTGACCGGTTGAGGCTCGCCACTCACCGTCGATCAATACCGCATGGATTGTCATTTCGGTTCCTTCACATGGCCCGGTTCTACCCAGACCTTCGATGATCAATAGTTGTGAAAACTCTCTATCTATCTTCGCGAAGCCAGCCATGGCAATCAACCGACTCGACCAAGTGATCACAATTTCCTGTCGAGACTCGTGCGCCTGACGGGATTCACTGGCAGTCGGCTGCGACTTTCGTGAAAGAGCTCGTTTTTTTAAGACTCGTTTGGTGGATGGCCAACGGGGTCAATTCACCGTTTTTGCCGTAAAATGGTCCCCTGCCAGGCAGGAAAACATCAGATTCTGACTGAATAAAAATTCATAACATGTTTTCAGTGAATAACTTGCGACCATACTGATTGTGAACCCGTGATCCAGGGTTGTGTGGTATTCTGGAGGCAAATAGAATCCACGGTTTGGTGGCGATCGTTGGTCTCGACGAATCGCTGTGAATTCGAGATGCTGACGACCTGTTTTCCGACTTCCTGTTTGATTCTCGCGGGTATTTTAACGGACGATTTGAATGCGTTTTTTGCTGATTGATCGCATTACGGAATTGGAACCGCACAAGTCCATCACGGCATTGAAGAACTTGTCGTTGGCGGAAGAGTATCTGGCCGATCACTTTCCTGGATTTCCGGTCATGCCAGGGGTGCTGATGCTCGAAACGCTGATCCAGGCGGGGGGGTGGTTGATTCGGCACGCGGAAGATTTTGCCCAAAGCACGATTATGCTGAAGGAAGTCCGTGCGATTCGCTATAACAATTTTGTGACGCCGGGAAATTCACTGATTGTGAAAATGACCGTGCGGAAGCACGAAGGCTCGATTTGGGAATTCAACGGAACGGGGACCGTGAATGGTGATTCTGCCGTTTCGGCCAAATTAACGCTGGAAGCCTTTAATTTGAGCGATCGAAACCCCTTGCTGGCAGAATCCGATGAGCTGCGGCGGCAGACCTATCGGGATTTACTCCCCCAGATCTGGACCTCGCCCGAATCGTAATCGAGGTAATGACCTCGCCAGACTCTTCATCAATCTGTAAAAAACGAGTCACGCCAGAGCCAATTTCTCTGGTCTTTCCATTTCGCAAGGAATTGCCTCCAAATGAATGTTTCCGAACGAATTGCACTGGTTACCGGTGGCAGCCGTGGGATTGGCAAAGCGATCGTTGTTGCACTGGCCAATGGTGGTGCAAAGGTCGCTTTCGTTTATCAATCAAATCAGGATGCGGCTGACAAACTGGTGGCCGAACTCACCAGCCAGGGTCGCGAAGTTTACGCCATTAAAGCGGATGTTTCCCAGAAAGCGGATGCAGAGGCCGCCGTGGAAAATGTCGTCGCCAAATGGGGACGACTGGATATCCTGGTCAATAATGCCGGAATTATCCGGGATAAACTCGTCCTGGCGATGTCCGCTGACGAGTGGAACGAGGTCATCAATACGAACCTCACCAGCGTCTTTCATTTTTGTCAGGCTGCCATTCGACCGATGATGAGCAATCGTTTTGGGCGAATTGTGAACATGTCGAGCGTTGCCGCAGATTTCTCGAATCCTGGTCAAGCGAATTATGCGGCCAGTAAGGCGGGGATTGAAGGTTTTTCGCGGTGCCTGGCGACAGAATATGCCAAACGAGGAATCACGGTGAACTGTGTTGCACCTGGATTCATTGAAACGGATATGACGAGTGCTGTGGTAAATGCCGCAGGGGACAAAATCAAAAACTCGATTCCCGTCCGGCGTTTGGGCCAGCCTGATGACATTGCCAATGCGGTCTATTTTCTGGCAAGTAACGAATCGAGCTACATTACCGGACAAGTGTTAAAGGTCGACGGCGGTTTAACTCTCGGGGGAATGGGCTGAGATTGCGGCTTGAGACGTGATGAAAACAAAAAACCCCGTGTCGCTCGGGCTGGGTGCGCGGGTTTTGAATAGATTGCGAAGCGGTTTTGACCGATGGATGCCTCACCCCTTCTTTCGGTCGGAAATTATCGATTTTTGAATTGGGTGAATTTTGCAATTGGATCGTACATGATCAGGAATGCCTGAACAGCGCGATCTTTAGGAGATTTTTGGATGCCTTCACACGACGAGATTTACGAAAAAGTCAAAGCCACTCTGATTGATGCGCTTGGAGTGGATGATGAAGAAGTGACCCCCAGCGCGCGACTCAAGGCGGATCTGGGAGCTGAATCGATCGATTTTCTCGATATTGTGTTTCGACTGGAAAAGAACTTCGGGATCAAGATTCCGCGAAACGAATTGTTTCCGGAGAGCTTGTTTGCAGCCGATTCCGGGTTCGCAGAAAATGGCAAAGTGACGGAAAAAGGTCTCGGTGAACTCCGAACCAAGCTTCCGCATGCAGACAAAGCCGCCATCGAAAAATTGGCGAAAGATCCCAAAGTCGAAAATGTCGAAGATCTGTTTACGGTGAATATGGTTGTCAACTTTCTGGCATCAAAGTTGAATTGATCTCGAAATGATGCCTCGCCAGCAATAGGCCAGGCGGTACCTGACCAGGATGGGTCAGATCAGTGTCGGAAATTGAGGCGAGCCGGACAGCGGAAGCGTCAGGCTCGCCTTGGTCATGCAACTGGGAAGAAGTGCCATGCGTTGGATCTGGATCGATCGGTTTATCGAATTTGTCAACGGTTCGCATGCCAAGGCCATTAAAAACATTAGCCTGGCGGAAGATCATATGCATGATCATTTTCCCGGCTTTCCGGTGATGCCTCAGTCATTGATGCTCGAGGGGATGGCCCAGACGGGTGGAATCCTGCTGGGGAAAGTCAACGAGTTCAGTCGAGTTGTCATTCTTGCCAAAGTGCCTCGAATGACATTTCATAGCTGGGCAATTCCCGGGGACACCTTGACTTACACCGCAAAATTGATCGATGCCCGCGACGAGGGGGGGATGGTCGAAGTTCAGGCCCATGTTGGTGAACGTCTGGTGGCGGATGGCGAAATTGTGTTTGCACACGTCAACGAGAACGCGGCAGGTGGGGTGAAGATTGACCAGAAAAATTTCGTATTTTCCATGCGTCTGCTCGGCGTGATGGATGTGGGGAAAGCGGGTGAGGGTTTGACGCCAAACCCTGAATAACCGCCCCGTGATGAAAACGGGGTTGATGAACGAACATTCGTGAAGTTTTTTATTTTCAGCAAGTCAATGGATGGGCGGTGGCGAGGAGAAAACTCCCGACACGCCAGGAACTTGAATTTGCGAGGAGTCCACTATGAGACGGCGAGTGGTCGTCACGGGTATCGGAGCCATTACTCCGATCGGCAATACCGTGGAAGAAATGTGGAAGTCACTGCAAGAAGCCAAAAGTGGTATCGGTCAGATCACCCATTTTGATGCTTCGCACTTTCCGACAAAGTTTGCTGCCGAAGTCAAAGGCTTCGACCTGAAAAACTATGTCGACGACCCCAAGCGTTTCGAACATTGCGGATTGAATATCCGGTTCGCAATCGGTGCTGCAAAACAGGCGGTTGATGACTCGGGTGTGCTGGACAGTGTGGATCCCTCCCGCTTCGGAATTTATCTGGGTGCGGGCGAGGGACAGCAGGATTTCAATCGGGTGATGAGTTTAATCGCGG
This sequence comes from Schlesneria sp., assembly GCA_044354755.1. Taxonomy (GTDB): domain Bacteria; phylum Planctomycetota; class Planctomycetia; order Planctomycetales; family Planctomycetaceae; genus Schlesneria. The sequence continues at coordinate 26,557 of JBIKZJ010000005.1, forward strand.
AATCCCAGCGAGATGGTCGCGTCGACCTGGAAGCGTTTACTCGTGTCGGATTGACACGCCTGCATGCTCAGCAAGAGCTCGAGCAAGAGCCGAATATGCCAGCCGGTCATCTCGCCAGCCTGTTCGATGCACAAGGTCCTAATCTGAACTGTTTGACGGCTTGCGCCGCATCCAGTCAGGCGATTGGCGAAGCGACGGAAATCATCCGTCGTGGTGACGCCGATGTGATGCTCTCGGGGGGGGCTCACAGCATGATCCATCCCTTCGGCGTCACCGGTTTTAATCTCTTGACGGCCCTCTCAACACATAATTCGGAACCTCAGAAAGCCTCGCGTCCGTTCGATCGAGACCGCGATGGTTTTGTGCTCGGAGAAGGGGCCGGGATGGTCATCCTGGAAGAACTCGAACACGCGAAAAAACGGGGCGCACGAATTTATGCCGAACTGGTCGGCTATGGCTCAACAGCGGATGCGTATCGCATTACCGATATTCATCCCGAAGGGCGCGGCGCGGTCGCTTGCATCAATATGGCGTTGCGGGATGCCAGCCTGAATCCGGCAGATGTTCAGTACATCAATGCGCACGGAACGAGCACCGAGGTGAATGATAAGGTCGAAACGGCCGCCATCAAAACCTCATTCGGCGCCGCTGCCTACAAAACACCTGTCTCCAGCATCAAAAGCATGATGGGACATTTGATTGCGGCAGCGGGAAGCGTTGAGGCGATCACCTGCCTGCTCTCGATGCGGGATGGGATTTTGCCCCCGACCATTAACTACGAAACTCCGGATCCCGACTGTGATCTCGATTACGTTCCGAATGAAGCCCGGCAGGCACCTGTTCGCCGAGCTCTTTCGAACAGCTTCGGCTTCGGCGGCCAGAATTGCTCTTTGATTTTTGCCGAGTTTCTCGGTTGATGAGAATTTAACAACGAAATCGGCTGTAGGGGGCGTTTTGTTTTGTCATGAACTGGAAGGAAGTCACTGGTCTGCGGGGGTGGATGCTCGATGACTCTTGGAGTCGGGATTCCCAGTGGTGGCATTTGACTTTCGCAGTCAGGGAGAGAGTGACCACCAGCCTGGTGATGCGCCATGGCATTGGCCTACAAAACTGGAACTCGAAGACGTGCGGGCCGCGATCCGATTTATCGAGGGACGCTCGGGCTTATGTCCATTACCGCTGGGAATCACGAGAATCAGCCGTGGGTCAACGCCGGCACTGATCGCCGCAGCAGAATTCCCGCAGATCAAAGCGGTTTGCTGCGAGGGGGCCTATTGAACCGATGCACTTCTGGTCCATTTGATTTCACGCTGGGCGTTAATCGATATGCCATGGACAATCGTCCGATTTTGCCGAATTGGCAAATTCGGCTGACTTCCATCATGGTTCGCTGGACCAGCCGCCTGCTGGGGAATCGCCAATACGTGGTCCTCGAAAAATGGCTCCCAAAACTAAATAATCGTTCGGTCCTCAAGGTTCGTTCCTCAAGTTGACTCCCTCAACGCGGCGCTACCCGGCGAGGATCGGTGGCGGAAATGATCTCGTTGATGCCGCGCTGATTGAACCCTTTGTAGCCGTCGTCTCGCTGTAAAATTTCCAAATGTGACCCAATCGCACCGTGGGTGAGAAATTGTGTTGCCTGGGCAGCGGTAATTTGACCGGCGGTCCGAAGCCGTTCTACGCGAGCGGGATTGACCTGCCACTGTTCACCTCGGGTAAAGGCCTGACGCAAATAGGAAAAATCCGTGAAGGGGGGCATCGACTCAATTCCCACCTGCTTCAGCTGATCTCGAGTGGCAGCGAAATCAAACTGACACTCCAGATGATGAAGCCCTGCTTGAAGAAACGCTTCACCGTGGAGGGCACACCATAATCCCACGGTTCCCAATTCCTCTCGGGGGGGGAGTGGCACATGCGAGAAATCTTGTGCCAGTTCCTCGGGTGATAGATCCACGTCGGCGAAGATGGTGACTCCGGTCACAGGATGTTCGATCACTTGCGCCCCCCAGCCCGCTTCCCGTCCCGCATAGAATCGTTCACGACACTGAAAGCCCAGTTTTTCCAAGAAGGTAATCAGCGGTACGAACGCAGCCCGACTCGATCGATAGGTGTGATGATCATGATTGGCCCAGCCCAGCCCCAGTGCTTGCTGCCGAGCCAGTTGCACGCGACCCGCTCGATTTCGACGTTGCCAGTATTGACGTTCGGCTGCGAAAAACAGGTCACAGGCGCGGTCGCGACCAAGATCGGCGATCGCGGCATCAATCAGCGTGTTCGCCCAAACAAATCCATCCAGATCGTTTTCAAAATTACGTTGGCGAAGAAGCAGGCTTTCAAAGTGACGCAGAACCAGGATGGGTAGTTCCGTCGCCGAAATTTCCGTCACCGCGTGCGAGCGGCTGTCTGAGGCCCGCAGGTCTGCGGCTCGTAATGGTGCCGTCGATGCGGGAAGAGGCGTTTTTTCTAACTCAAAGGCGTCAGATCCATGCCGTTCAACGACCAGAATTTCGACTCTGTTTTCTCGGGCCACACAGGCCGTTCGGAGTGATGCGAAGGGGGCTCCGGTAATCGCCACATCGCATCGCCCCTGGGCGAACAGAAAATCAGCGATCGATTCAACTTTAATGGCCAGTTGTCTCGACGCACCCGCATGCTCGCGAATGCGGGGAAAAAGGCCCCCTGGATGGCTCCAGAAGGCGTCGCCATGAATGGATTCGGATCTCAGATAGCCAACTCGTGACAATTCGGACAGCACGGCGTCCCCGATCGGGAATCCGAAATGATCGATCCAATCCAGCATCCGCGTTCCAGTTTCGTCGAGCATTCGCTGGGTCAGGTGCGCCGCGAAGGGACTTTTCTCGAGCAGCTCATTCAGCAACCGATGAACCAGCTGTGCGGGTTCAGGGAGTGGATTCCAGGTATGCGCCGTGAGCGCTGCGAGTGCATCCGTCGTCGGGGAAATCAGTTCCGTCATCAGCAAGCTCCTCAAGCCAATCCACGCTGGTAAAATCAGATCGAGCGTCCATCGGGTGTGTTGTTCATTTATCATTGCTGCTGTCACTCGAAAAACGCAACAACGAGCGCGGCCACAAGTGGCTGTCCATTTTTCTGAGAGTCATCGCATTCCAGAAATCCTATCATTCGCACCGGAATTCGCACTGCCGAATTTCCGAAATCTTCTGGCCCCCCTTGGCTTGCCTCCTCATGAAGTGGCTGAATCCATTCCTCCTCAATGACGGTGAAAGTGAGGCACGAGAATTCCATGGTAAATGTTGCACGATCGCTGTGATTCAATTTAGTTTGGCTTCGCGAAGAAATCACAATTTCATTCATGAATGGCTTGCGTATTGGAATGTCGATCGGTAATAATAGCTAAGTCAGACTCGATGAAATTCGACTTCGAAAAACCCTGACGATTTGCTGGCTCGATAAAGTCAATGCATGCTAAATCAAAACTATCGTCATTTTTTTAAAAAACGTAACTTCGCCGCGATGCCAGTCCTTTGCTGTTGATTCTTTTGCTGCTGATTCTTTTGCTTCTGAGTGGAGCCAGACAATCGGCTCCCCTTGGATCGATTTCTATGAGTGTTTTGTTTGAGCGTGCGTCGCTCAATTTCAATCTTTTTCTTGATGGAGTCTTTAGGAATGATTGTTCGAAAAAAACGAGCGAGTGGATTTACGCTGATTGAGCTCCTGGTCGTGATTGCGATTATCGCAGTTTTGATTGCCTTGCTGCTGCCTGCCGTCCAACAGGCTCGTGAAGCGGCACGTCGTACCCAATGCAAAAACAGCCTGAAGCAGATTGGGTTGGCAATGCACAGCTATCATGATACTTTTAACCAGTTTCCTCCGGGCTATATTGCGAAGATCCCGTTCAACATTGTTTCGGGTGAAAAAAGCTTGTGGAGCTGGGGGGCGTTTATTCTGCCTTACATCGACCAGGCAAATCTGTACAATCAAATCAGCCCGGGCAACAACCTGCTGGAAAATGTGCTGGTGGCTTATCCAGGTGCCTTACAAACGAAATTAGCTGTTTTTCGCTGTGCTTCTGACACAGGTCCACAGACGAACAATTATGTCGAATCGATGACTCCCGGTGCGACGACCGTGAACAATTACAACGCGAATGTGGTTGATTCCAACGGAAATACGGTTGCGATTTCGACTTCGAATTACGTAATGGTTTCGGGGCCTGCCGACAGCACCACCCCCGCAGTGCGGGATCAAAGTCAATCGCTGAAAGACCCGCTTGGCATTGGTTTTCAAAACGGAAACATCAATTTTCGTGATATTACCGACGGTTCCAGCAACACGCTGCTGGTGGGGGAACGAGCCTGGAATTACAAAAGCCGCATCCTCGGGGCCGCAACCGTTTTCGGGTTCTCGGCTTCGATTAACGATCAAGGCTCGTCTGCGAATGTCAAGGCCGCAGGTATGAACGCGCTGGGACTTACCTATAATGGAATCAATGCCACTGTCGGGATTCAGCATGATCGACGCGGGTTCAGCAGTTCGCACGTCGGCGGGGCGCATTTCCTCATGTGTGATGGATCGGTCCGGTTCGTCAGTGAGAATATTGACTATCTGAAGATTACCGCAGCGCAGGCGCCGATTCCTTATGGTTGCGTCACTACCACCTTCGCCCGACTTGCTGCTCGCAATGATGGTCAGACGATTGGTGATTTCTAATCTGCCGGAATGATATTGAGACCAGTGCTTTTACTCCATGGGGATGGGTTTTCGATGCGAGAGACCAGACGATCCGTATTCTTGCCGCTGCCGCTGTTGTTTTTGACCGCCGTCCTGGGATTTGTAGGCTGTGGAGGTGCGGATCGTCCCCCGTTGGGTTATGTGACAGGAACGGTCACCATGGAAGGTGAGCCTGTCGACAATCTGATTTTGTTCTTTAAACCCGATGTTGGTCGTGCCGCAACGGCAATCACCGATAAAAAAGGGTATTATCGCCTGGAATATACCAAAGGGGTTGCCGGGACCAAACTCGGGGATACAACTGTTTTGCTCGAATGGCCACTTGGGTACAAAGCCCCCTTTGCAATTCCCGCTCGTTATGTCGGGACCACATCCCAATTAAAGCTTGAAGTGGTGAAAGGAACCAACACCTTTGATATCGATCTGGAACCCGAAACCGAAGCGGAAAAGAAAAAAGCCAAATCGACGATCCCTCTCGAATAATTCGGCACAATTCCCTCATCCTGCGATCCGTTTACGAATTCTGCTGGGACTGATCATCCTCACGGTGGCTGAGAATCTCTTAGGGGCTGAGTCGTTTCGGGTTGGTCCCTATATTCAGAATCCTTCAAGTGACTCAGTCACGGTTCGCTGGCTGACAGACGGTCCTGAGCCTGGTGAGTTACTTGTCGAGACCGCTGAGGGGATGCTCACCTTTCGGTCAACTCCGATCTTGGCAGAAACCTTGGCTTACAATCCCTTCCAGCCGGAACCGGGTGGCCCCCATCCCGAACTCCCTTGGTTACATCATGTTCGCGTGACCCAACTTCAGCCAGGAACCCGTTATCGGTATCGCGTCCGGCAGGGTTCGCTCGATCAAGGTGGCCATTTTCGCACGGTCCCCGCGAGCGACCAATCGATTCGTTTCGTGGTCTATTCTGACTCGGAAACGGAGCCCGAATCGTCGACCAGTTCCCCTGTTGAATGGCCCGCGCCGCCAAACAGCAATCGTCCGCCAGAAATCACCAGATATCTCGCCGACCAAACGGTTGGATACCAGGAAAATTGCCGATTCATGGCATCGCGGAACCCGGATTTTATTCTGTTAACCGGTGATCTAGTCGAAACGGGTGGCGAACAACGAGACTGGGACGAATTCTGGCGGCATAATTCTGGTGATTACGGGGAGATTGCGGCGAGTGTTCCCATCTTTCCTGTTTTGGGAAATCACGAAAATTTTGCTGGCCCTGGGGGTGGCTATTCGGCGGAAGGGGCCAATTTCGCCACCGACAAATTCCTGACCTATTTTGATGTTCCTGAGAATCAGGCAACGAACCCAAAACATCGGGGTCGTTACTATCGAGTTGATTACGGTCCCATCACCATCATCACGCTGGATTCCAGCGATGGACTTCCCCATCAAACCGCAGCGGATACAAATCACAACCTGGACGGGAGCAATGCACCCGATTTCAACCCTGGTTCAGAGCAGTATCGGTGGTTTGAAACTCAACTTGCCGAGGCACAGAAAAAAAGTCGATTTACGTTCGTCCAATTCCATCACACGATGTATGGATCTGGACCGCACAGCATCCCCTTCGGAGCCGCTGGGTTTTCGGGACAGTCGGGAATCGCGATGCGCGTGCTGAAACCCTTGCTGTTTCAATACGGGGTCGATGTCGTTTTTTCGGGTCATGACGAGATGCTTGAACGGTCGCTGGCAACGGGGACCGAGACTCGACCTGATGGAACAAGGCGCGATCACAGCATTCACTTTTATGATGTCGGAATTGGGGGTGATGGCTTGCGTGGTCCGGCCAAGGGATTTGACAATCCCTTCCGCAAGTTTCTCGCACACGATGATGCCCCTGAACTCTGGAACGGTAAACAACTTCTGTCAGGAGGCAAGCATTACGGCCATCTCGAAGTCAATGTTGCCCCCAATCCAACAGGGGTCTGGCAGGTCGAACTGACCCCGGTTCAAATCTTTCCAAACATGGACCCGGCTGGCAAATTGATCGGCTGGGAACGCCGCATCTATTCTGATGTGGTGACAATGATGGCCGAGTCACCTCCACGGGTTCAGGAATAAAAAGTGATTCTTCGACGTTTGACCGGTGTTCTGCCCCCAAATTGACGCAAGCGTCAACAATCGCCCCTGGCGAAAAGCATTCTTCCACGTTTGACGTTCTTGGGTGACGTTGGCACACTTGCAACGAAGTTTTCCGTTGTGTTAAGGGTCGTCACCTCAAGGATTTTGTCATGTTTCGTCTGGCGCTGTTGGCGGTGACCGTTACGCTCGGTCTGTTCAGTCGTTCTCTCTGTGCCGAGCAGTGGCCGCATTGGCGTGGGCCGACGCAGGATGGGCATTGCACCGAAAAAAACTTGCCGGTGGAATGGAATCGGGAAAAAAACGTTGCCTGGATGTTGGCGCTTCCCGGTGCTGCCGGGGCCACGCCGGTCGTGTGGGATGATCGCATCTTTCTCACATCGAGCCAGGGGAAAGGGCAGACGGGTCAGGATGTGGAACAGGGATTGTTTCTGATTGCCGTTTCACGTGACGGAAAAGAGCTTTGGCGACAAACGGTTTCGGAAGGGAATAAAGACGTTCGAGGAGACGAAGGGAATTCCGCTTCGCCATCCCCTGTCACGGACGGAAAACATGTCTGGGCGTTTTTTGCCAATGGAGTCCTCGGTTGTTACACCGTTGAGGGAAAAGAAGTCTGGAAGCTGGATCTTCAAGATCGATACGGCCAGCTGCAAATCGCCTTTGGAATGACCGCCTCCCCAGTGCTGCACGAGGGGGTTTTGTATCAGCAATGGATTCACGGGGATGGAGAAGCAAAGACCCGCGAAGCCTGCGTGTTCGCGTTAAATGCTGCGACGGGAGACCAGATTTGGAGAGTCGACCGTCCCAGTGACGCCCATTCCGAGAACGAATCGTCCTATGCCTCCGCAGTGCTTTATCAAGACGGCGATCAGACGTTTTTACTCTCGCACGGGGCAGACTTCATTGTGGCTCATGACTTGAAGGATGGGCATGAACTCTGGCGATGCGGCGATCTGAACAAGAAGTCGAACTATGACCCAACACTGCGGTTTGTCGCCTCACCAGTGGTGGCTCGTGACCTGATTGTCGTCCCCACGGCGAAGAAGGGACCGATCATCGCCTTGAAAGCGAATGGCCGCGGAGACATCACGCACCATGCGGAATCTCACTGGTGGAGTTCGGCCCGAACGCCTGATGTTCCTTCACCGCTGATTGTCGGTGACCTGGTCTATCTCTGCATGGAAAATGGGGACTTGGCGATTCTTCGCGCCCGAACCGGTGAACAGCTCGACTATCAGCGCACGAACCGTCAGCGTCATCGCGCCTCGCCCGTCTACGCGGATGGCCGAATCTATCTCACCGCGCGAGATGGAAAGACGACCGTCGTGAAAGCCTCAGAAAAAGTCGAGATCCTGGCCGAAAATGATTTGGGTGAGAGTATCTCGGCGTCGCCAGCCTTTTCAAATGGTATGATCTTCTTGCGAGGTTACAATCATCTGTGGGCCATTTCCCAGAAATAAGTCAACTTCATCGCTCACGACCCATTAACGAGGATCCAGTAAATCGTTCGTCTGAACATCACTGCTGGCAATTCTGGGACCCGTGAGCAGACCTGGCCCTCGTTGTGGAATAAATGAGTTCGTCCTGGGACGCGATTCGTCCGTGGGGCGTAGCTTGCGGCGCATCAGTCATCGATCGGAGATCCTGCTTTTGAACCAGATTGTTCCGCCGAGGTTTCTGTTTCGCTGGTCGTTCCCAGCCCGAAACCTGAAGAAAATTCCCAAGTCGTCCGGGCGGTTACTGGATCTGCCCGAGGAATGCCTGCTCCCTTCTCTCGGTGAATTGGATCACCAACGCGATTTCGCTCAAGTGAAGCTGGCCTGGAACGACGACGGATTTGGGGTGAGTGTCGAGGTTTCAGGCCGTTCACATCGACCGCAAGGCATGGCGAAAGAGAATGATCGTCCCGACGGGGTCTGGTTATGGGTCAATACACGAAATACGCAAACGGTCCATCGTGCAACGCGATTCTGTCACCATTTTATTCTGCTCCCCATTGGTGGAGGGCCAAAACAAGCACAACCTGTGGTTCGTCCGGCGCTGGTCGCCCGAGCGCGGGAGGAAAACCCCCTTCCGGATGCGGAGTTGGTTCAGATCCAATCCGAAGTGACTCGAACCGGTTATTGGCTGGATGCGTGGTTTCCCAAAGAGGTGTTTGTCGGCTTTGAACCCGAAACCCACGGTCAAATCGGATTTCATTATCTGATTCATGATTCGGAATTGGGTGACCAGACCTTGGCCGTCGGTGCGGAATTTCCCTACGAATCTGACCCCAGTTTGTGGCAGACAGTGGAGCTCAATCGGTAAAATCACGAGTGTGTCGGGATCACGTCCCGACACCCGTTTTTTCAATCGAATTTTTCGCAATCCGATTACAAAAGGGTAATTTCGCAAAGGGAAAGCAACCCCAAATTTTCCCAGGCCGATCGCCGTTATTATCCGCAACAATCATTCAATCCCTTCAGCCAGCAGGTCAAGTCGACACGATGGAACACTCGATTCAAATTCGCGTTCGGTACTGTGAAACCGACGCGATGGGCTTTTTGCATCATTCGCAGTTTTTTAATTACTTTGAACAGGGAAGAACCGAACTCTTACGGTCGCAGGGGGGCTGCTATCGCGACATTGAAGAAGCAGGATTATTTCTGGTGGTTGTCCGATTACAGTGCAACTATCACTCCCCCGCCCGCTATGATGACGTGTTGACGCTGATCACCACCGTCGAAAACATTTCGGCCGTGAAGATCGAGCACAGTTATCGTTTACACTGCGGTGAGCGATTGCTGGCTTCGGCCAGCAGTACTTTGGCCTGTGTTGATCGAGCGGGAAAAATACAGAGACTTCCCGAATCGGTCACTTCAAAGTAAGCTCGCTATGAACCGGAATTCGATCGATCAACAACGATGAACACAGACTCACTGTTTTCAATTGGTAGGTAACCGAAATGTCGTCGCTGTCTGACTTGTGGCATTTGACGAAATCTGCCGGGCGGCCCATGGTGGCGCGGATCTCGCGCTGGCGTCGCCTTGCAAATCGGATTCTGGCCCTCTCGGAAATCTATTCTCAGTACAGCGATGAGAAAATGCTCGAGCTGGCGAAAGACCTGCGCTGGCGATCCAAGTCCGGCACGACGCTCGCCGATTTGTTGCCGGAAGCTTACGGCCTGGTGCGCGAGACCGCGCGTCGCGTGCTGGGGCAGCAGCATTATCCGGTACAAATCATGGGCGGAATTGGGTTGTTCGAAGGGGGACTGGCCGAAATGCAGACGGGTGAGGGAAAAACCCTCACCGCGACTTTACCGACGTTTTTACGAGCGTTACCGGGCCGCGGCTGTCACGTGGTCACCGTGAATGACTATCTCGCCCAGCGCGACTGCGATCAGATGGGGCCAATTTACGAGAAACTCGGTTTATCCGTCGGTTGCGTCGTCTCGGCCAGTGAACCGGATGAAAGACGGCGTGCCTACTGGAAAGATATCACCTACGCAACCAGCCGCGAGATTGGTTTTGATTTTCTGCGGGATCGCTTAAAAGTTGGTGCACAGCTGGACGAAATGCACCGCCCTCGCCTGTTTCAGCATGCTGAAATTTCGGAAGACGGACCTGTTCAGCGCGGGCATCACTTTGCACTGGTCGACGAGGCTGACAGCGTGCTGATTGACGATGCCGTGACACCGTTGATCATCGGTCTCGAACGGGACGCAACCGTGGAATTTGACGCCTTACTGAACTGGTCCCGTGATCTGGTCCCGCAACTGGAGGTCGGCATCGATTTCTTGTTTGATCCGGGCAAACGAACGGTGGAACTCACAAATGCCGGGACTCGCAAAGTGGTTTTGGCCAGCAAACCGGCGCTGATGAATTCGTTTGATACCGAAAAAATTTACACTCAGGTCGAGCAGGCGATTCGAGCCCGATACGCGTACGTGCGAGGTCGTGACTATCTGATTAACAAAGATGAGGAAGTGGCGATTGTCGACGAAGGGACCGGACGAACCCTGGAAGGGCGAAAATGGCAGGCGGGTTTACACCAGGCGATTGAAGCCAAAGAGAATGTCCCCATCACGGCAGAAACCGGGGAAGCGGCTCGAATCACCGTGCAAACATTTTTTCGTCGTTACGAAAACATTGCCGGCATGACCGGGACCGGGATCCAGGCTGGTCGAGAATTTCACCATACTTACGGATTAAATGTCACGACAATCCCCACGCATCGTCCCTGTATTCGTGAGGGATTACCACCACGGATCTTTGCGAATCAAGAAGCAAAACGTCAGGCATTGGTTCCCGAGATCGAGCGATTGTACCAAGCCGGACGAGCCGTTCTGATCGGAACCCCTTCGGTCGAAGCCTCTGAAGCCCTAGGGCGTGCGTTAAAATCTCGCGAGATTGATTGCCTGATTCTGAATGCCTTGTTCCATGAAGCCGAAGCGGAAATCATCTCGCAGGCGGGACAACCGGGACGCATCACGATCGCCACCAATATGGCTGGTCGAGGGACCGACATTCTGTTGCATGAAGACGTGCGTAAAAATGGTGGGTTGCACGTGATTGCGACCGAAATGCATACCAATCGTCGAATCGACCGGCAGCTGGTCGGACGAGCTGCTCGACAGGGAGACCCCGGTTCCTATCAGTTCTGGCTGTCGCTCGACGACGAACTATTCCGATATATGCGGACCGAGCACTTAAACAAACTGAAAGCCAAAGCCAACTCGGTGGGGACATTGGAGCTCCCCGGTCGCTGGATTCGGACCTTTCGCCGAACGCAGCGAATTATCGAAAGCCAAGAGCGAAAACATCGTAAGCAACTGCTGAAAATGGAAAAGAGTCGAGAAAAGATGTGCCGGGCGATGGGACTGGATCCGTACCTCGAATTGCCCGAGTAACATTCCTCCTCGATTACGGCTCGTTCCTTTTCGCGATTGCTCATACAGCAAATTATTCTATTTTGGTGTAAAAATCCTGCCCATGTCGCAAACACCCTTTCAACAACTCCTCAGCCGCTGGCAGGCTGGTGAACTGGATCTGAATCGACTCGAACACGAGATCCGTACCACCTTTGCCGCGACCACCCTCGCAGCGGATGTCCAAATCGACATGGATCGCCAGCGACGTTGTGGTTATCCCGAAGTCGTTTACGGTCCTGGAAAAACTCCGGAAGCGGTGCGTGAGGTCTTTCGAGCACAGCGTGCGGCGGGGCAGAATTCGTTTGCCACGCGGGTCACGTCCGATCAGGCCGATTTCGTTTGTCAGGAATTTCCTCAGGCGGTTTATCATCCGATCGCCAGGACGCTGGCTCAAATGAATCAGCCCGCTACACCCCGCGGGCGTGTCATCGTGGTTTCGGCCGGAACCAGTGATCGACCGATCGCTGAAGAAGCTCTCGAAACCTCCCGCTGGATGGGATGTGATGCGGTTCTTGTGCTCGACGTTGGTGTGGCCGGTCCGCAGCGAATCTTGGCGCAGCGGGAACAACTTGCAACCGGTGACGCGATCGTTGTGGTCGCGGGAATGGAAGGAGCCTTGCCGTCGGTCGTGGCGGGCTGGGTCAGTGTGCCCGTGATTGCTGTTCCGACCAGTGTCGGTTACGGTGCCAATCTGGGGGGCTTCGCGCCGTTATTGGGAATGCTCAACAGTTGTGCGGCGAATGTGGCCGTCGTGAATATCGACGCCGGCTTTAAGGGGGGTTATCTTGCAAGCCTGATTGCCCGGCAGGCGGGACAGGCTCGTTAGAGTCGAAATGAATCGAACGGGAGGAATCTCGAGTCGGAGGTTCCTCAAATACATGCCATCGACAGACAATCCATAGACAATCGACAGACCAGGGACAGACCAGGGACGGGGAACTCCCCAAGCTCTCGCGTTAAAGGGATTTCATGACGCAATTGTTAAAAATTCAGTTGGTAAACACAATTCCCCATCCACCCGCCCGCAAGGACGATGCGCACAAAGGGGATTGCGGGCGAGCGTTGATCGTCGCCGGGAGTCGGGGGATGAGTGGTGCGGCCTGTCTGGCGGGAAAAGGAGCCTTGCGCGGGGGGGCCGGTCTGGTCACCATGGCGGTTCCGGATGGAATTCTTGACATCGTGGCGACGTATGAGCCCTCTTACCTCACCTGTGGCTTGCCCGATGATGAACAGGGCCGACTGACACGATCCGCCAGTGAACCTCTCGCCGAAGTGTTGGCTCGCCAATCCGCCGTGGCGATCGGCCCGGGGCTGGGTCAATCCGTCAGCCTACTGGATCTCGTCACCAGTTTTTACACCTCAATTTTGGTTCCAGCGGTCTTCGATGCGGATGCCTTGAATCTGCTCGCAAAACGCCCGTACGTGCTGAAGCGCGATGCAGATCGCCCCGCGCGGATTCTGACTCCGCATGTCGGGGAATTTGCACGTCTGACCGGATTAGAGATCGAAACGATTCAAGCCAATCGCCAACAACATGCCGCCGAATTTGCCAAAGCGAATCAGGTGATTGTGGTGCTGAAGGGGAAAAACACCGTAATCACCGATGGTGTTCGCGTGGCATTGAACTCGACCGGCAACTGTGGCATGGCGACCGGCGGAACCGGTGACATCCTGACCGGAATTCTCGTAGCATTACTGGCCCAGGGGATGCAGCCGTTTGAAGCGGCGCAACTCGGGGTCCACCTGCATGGACTGGCCGGAGACCTGGCCGCCGGTGAACTCTCGAATCACGGTCTGATTGCTTCGGATTTGCTCCGATTTATTGGTCCTGCCTGGTGTGAAGTCTGTGGTTAGTGGTTAGTGGTTAGTGGTTAGTGGATCGGTGTCCCTGAGACGGAAGTGAAACCTTGATGTTTGCACAGCCAATGAATTCCACACCAAGCCGTTCCCGCCGATCTTCGGCGGGCTGGTTGTTGTCACTCGTCAGTCTTCTGCTGTTCTGCGGGGCGGGGAGTTCAACCAAGGGGCTGGTTGCCGACGAGGGAATTCCGTTTTTTGAAGCCCACGTCCGTCCGTTGCTGGTCGAACATTGCCAACAATGTCACGGTCCCAAAAAGCAGGAAGGGGGACTGCGACTGGATTCTCGTTTGTCATTAATGCAAGGGGGCGAACATGGCCCGGCGATGGTTCCTGGCCAACCCGAAAAGAGTCTGCTCGTCACCGCTGTTCGACATACGACTGATTTGCAGATGCCCCCCGCCGGCAAACTGCAGGAGCGGCAAATCGACTCGCTGGAACAGTGGATCAAACAGGGAGCCCCCTGGCCGGTCGAGTCACTCGCCACCGGACCGGCACTGGCCGAACTGCAGCGACAACATTGGGCCTTTCAAGCGGTTCGTAACCCTCCACTCCCAGCGGTGGGGCGAGTCGATTGGGAACGGACACCGATCGATCGTTTCGTGCTGGCCAAGCTGGAAGCGGCTTCCCTTGCGCCGTCCGCTCCGGCAGATCGTCGAACCCTGATTCGTCGTGTGACACTCGATCTGACCGGTCTTCCCCCCACGTCCGATGAGGCCGATCACTTTGTGAATGATCCGCGGCCTGACGCGTACTCCCAGCTGATCGAGCGGTTACTCAATTCACCTCAGTATGGCGAACAATGGGGTCGACATTGGCTCGATATCGCGCGCTATGCCGATACCAAGGGGTATGTCTACGGTCGGGAAGAACGCTTCTGGGTGCATGCCCCCGCTTATCGCGACTGGGTCGTCGACGCCTTCAATCGAGATTTGGGCTATGACCAGTTCCTACTTTGGCAGATCGCTGCGGATCAGGCGGTCCCCGAGAATGCCGGTGCGCAAGCGGCCATGGGCTTTTTGACACTCGGTCGGCGATTCCTGGGTGTCACCCACGACATCATCGACGATCGGATTGATGTGGTGACACGCGGCACCATGGGGCTAACCGTTGCCTGTGCCCGTTGTCACGATCACAAATATGACCCGATACCGACCGCCGACTATTATTCGTTGTACGGAGTCTTTCTGAATTCGACCGAACGACTGCGGAAAAGTGCCGAGCCGACCGTTCGGGACGAGGCTTACCTGGCCTTTCAGCAAGAACTGGATCAGCGTCTTCAGAAGTTAAGCGACACGACGCTCACCAAACGGAACGAAGCGGCCGAACGGGTGCGGCAACGGGTAACCGATTATCTGGTCGCGCAGACGGAACTGTCTCGCTATCCCCAGGAAGGATTCGATCAGATTTTGGCGCTGACCGATCTGATCCCGACGTTCGTTCGCCGCTGGGAAGCCTGGCTGGCACTCAGTGTCACCCCCGAAGATCCCGTCTTCGGTCCTTGGAAACGATTTTCGTTACTCCCCTTAACCGCAGCCGATTTTGCCACCGGTGCCGCCGAGATCCTGCGGGATCTGACCGAGAATCCCAGCAAGGTCAATCCGCGAGTCCTTAAGGTATTGTCCCCGGTTCCCGGTTCAATGCGCGAAGTGGCCGAGCGATACGGGTCGCTGTTGACTGAAGTCGATCGCGAATGGAAAGCGGCCTGCGAACAGACAAAAGGGTCGGGAATGCCCGATCCTTCACAGTTGGAATCCCCTGTTGACGAGTCTCTGCGTCAAGTGCTGTATCAGCCCGGATCCCCCTGCCTGATCCCGAATGAATCGATCGTTTCAACCGAAACGTTCTACGATAGTGGCTCGGTGAACGAGTTATGGAAATTGCAGAGTGAGGTGGATCGCTGGTTGATTCAGTCACCGCTTGCTCCGGCCCATGCCGTTGGCCTGATCGATCGCGAAACAATCCGACCCGCACGGATCTTTCGCCGAGGAAATCCTGCCAATCGTGGCCAGGAAGTCGCCCGCCATTTCGTCTCGGTGGTGGCGGGACCCGAGCCTGTTCCGTTTCAAGTCGGCAGTGGACGGCTGGAACTGGCCAAGGCGATCATCGATCCTGCCAATCCCCTCACCGCTCGCGTCTGGGTCAACCGCGTCTGGCAAAATCATTTCGGCATCGGACTGGTACGGACGGCGAGTGACTTCGGAATCCGGGCCGAAACACCCAGCCACCCGGAACTGCTCGATTGGCTTGCCACACAATTCATCGCAGAGGGCTGGAGCACCAAAAAACTGCATCGGCTTATCCTGTTGTCGAACACCTATCAGCAGCGTTCAGACGACGGTCCGGGATCAAACGTCGAGACGGGGCAGGGGGCCTCGGCACCAGCACAGGCACAGGCTCGGCAGTTGGATCCTGAGAACCGATTGCTTTCGCGGATGAATGTCCGTCGGCTCTCGTTTGAAGAATATCGGGACAGTCTGTTAGCGATTGCCGGACGGCTCAATTTACAACCAGGGGGACGGGCCTCGGATCTCTTCGCGGGGAACGGCACGGTTCACCAGCGGCGTTCACTGTATGGGCTGGTCGATCGCCAATTTTTGCCGGCGACCTTGCGCGTCTTCGACTTTGCCAATCCCGACCTGCATACACCCCTGCGGAGCGAAACAACCGTTCCGCAGCAGGCGCTGTTCGCACTGAATCATCCGTTTGTCGCACAGCAGGCGAAGTTCCTCGCAGCCCGAGCGGCACCCAATCAGGGGGATAGCGAACCGGAAAAAATCCGTCAGCTTTACCGATTGGTCTATCAACGGGAACCAACTCCCCGGCAAATCGCGATCGCGCAAAATTTTCTCGCCACCGAGGGGCTTGAGCTTCGTGAAAACCCACGTCCGGAATCACTCGCCTGGCACTACGGGTATGGGGCCTTGGACGAGGCGACGAAATCGCTGCAGTCATTTCAGGCGTTACCCCACTATTCGGGTTCTGCCTGGCAG
>JBIKZJ010000141.1:0-13704 GCA_044354755.1 Schlesneria sp.
ATCATTACTTTTCAGGCCCTCGATGTAATCCACGCGGGCCGTGTCGACTCGTTCCTTGGCGGCCTTCATCCGTCGACGCGTAATTGTCAACATGGAATGAGAGCGCTTGATGGTCATCAGCACCGAGTTTAATTCATGTGCGATTTCATCTTCCTGTGCCGCCAGAGCTGCACGGCCTTTTGCCACTTTCAACTCCATTTGACGTACTTGCGCCTTTTCCTGACGCAGCCACAAGGGAATCGAATACTCAAACCCAACATCCCAACTCTTTTGACCAGCGCCCATCAATGATGACACAGCGCTATTAGGGCCCACCAGGAGGGATTGTGGTTCTAAAAAGTTATAATTTTTTAAATTGTCGTTTACGGAAAGAGATTGGTTACTGTAAAAGTTTTGACCAAATCCGTTAAGCCCATAGCCAGCCACAAAATCCAGCTTCGGGGCCACCAGCTTTCTCGCCGCGACCAGCTGCAATTCCAGGCTTTGTAAGTTGAGCTTCTGTCGCGTCAATTCGGTCCGATTGACGAGTGCCTCATACAGAGCGGTCGACCGGTTCATCGAAATGAGATCGGTACGAGGAATATCACTCGGGGAGATAAGTCGCGAGTCATCCAGGGACAAACCGAGTAATCGACGCAAGCGTCCTTCGGTCAGAAACAGATTTGAAAGTGCCAATTCCTCTCGGGTTTTCGACTCAAAAAAGGCGTCTTCGGCCTGAAGTTCTTCAATTTTTGGATCAATCTCGCGGCGCTCACGAGCACGATCCAGTGTGGCTTCGGCAGTTTTAGAGGTCTCTTTCTCTGATTCATAGTCCCGGTAATTTTGATAAAGATCCCAGTACAAATCACCAATTTCGCGGACGAGGTTTTGCAAATTTTCTTGCAGATCGATTTCAGACAAGCGTTTATTCATGTGTGCGATCACAATCCCCTGATTGATATAGCTAAAGCCTCGAGCGCGCTGCGTCAGCGGACCCGCGATCGAGGTAAACTCACGACCAGACCCCGCCCACAGCGGTTGGCGGAAGTCTAATCCCAACACACCCGTAGAGCTCGAATTGAAAAACATATTGGGCTGATTGGTCTGCTGATAATTCCAATTATTATTAACACCAAATATACCACCACTCAGGAGCTGCTGCTCAAGCCGTGTCTGATATTGTATTCCCTCGGTGGCCAGAATATTGTCCGGCGGAGCGGCGAGTGTGGTGTTTTGAAAGTTTTGGTCGTTACCGTATTTGACGGATGTCTGCCAGCGCGGATCGAAATCCGACAGTGCGGCATCGACACCACGAGACCCGAAGAGAACACCGGCATCCTGAATTGCGGGGTCGTAGGCCGATGGAACGCCATCAGGGCTTTGTAAAATGGGATTATTGGGTGTCATGAATTGGGCGTTTTGACGAATAATCGTACTATTTTCGACACCGATTCGAATCGCCTCGGCCAGAGAGAGTAACCACTGGTTTTCGAGATTGGGAGCTTTAAGTTCCCGGCCAGTCCCCATGGAGGGGGGCAGTACCGATGAGCGAATCGTCGGATCTGGTTCGGCAACCTCTCGCGCCAATCTGTCATAGTATTCGACAAATTGGTTCTGAATGTGAGGATCCGTGCCTCGCCAAGCGGCGCAGCCTGCGAGCGTAAAAACGAAGGCTATCCGATAGGCAAAGCACCAGGAAAGGCGCACACGCCGATTAAAGTCCGACACGGTTTGGTCGTCCTCATGAAAATAAATTGGGGGAGTTTTTATTGTGAGACGTGATCGGCGCAAGGGGGGGAGAACCCCAAGAAAGGCGTTTCTTATCACAGAGTTGTTGTTGAGTCTACAGCAGAATTTGTGAACACGCCGTTGCTGAAAACTACGGCCTCTGCAGCGAGCCCCAAAAATCTCGACGAACGAAACTCGACAGACGCAACCCGGCCTTAAGCCTGGTTGAGCTTGAGGCCGGGTTGCAAGTCGTGCGGCACCGTGTCGGTGCAAGTTGTTCGCGTCCGTGCGGCCGAGGCCGAGGCTGAGTGAAAATCAACGGAACCCGCCGGGTGTGATCCTGGATTGACCCAGTGTCAACGAATTTCCCGCCCCTTGCCCCGTGACAGGTTTCTGTAAGAACTTAGGAAGCTGCACCTGCTCAAAGAATTCGTAGTTCGGTTTTTCGCATGATCGGAGGTAACTTTCCATGTTTTCGCCCCGCTTTAGCTGCACAAAAAATGGCTTATTCGACCCAGCGGTTTCCCATGCGGGTTGATTTTGAAAGACAAATTTCACGCGAGTCAGATACTCTTTGAACTTGTAATCACCGGTATTAAAAAAGCGAATTTCCGATTCCTTGGGGCCCTCGACGGTCGCCACGAGATCAATTGTTCCGGTCGGTCCAACCTTACATTGAACCGCATCCAACTGTTTTGTCAGTCCTTTGATCACCCGTTCACGCTCGGCCGGGTCGAAAATCCCATTCACGTCGATCCGCACCGTGGTCCCCGCTTTCAACACAAAAAGATTCGGGTCGGTCAGTGCTTTTTTCAACAGGTCTTTGGCCGCCGGATGAGGGATCTGGGTGGGAATCAAAGCCCCTGGTTTTTTCTCGCCGTCCGTCAGAGCGAAATACGTGACCCCCGCAACAACACGAACCTGTTCTGCCCCATCATAGGTCCAAAGCTTCAGCTGATTTTCCAGATCGATCAGATACTTGTTTCCCGCGAGCACATAGTTGTCATCCGGAAATTCGATACTGCCATGAATATTAATGCCAGGGCAAGGAATCACGTGTTCCAGTTTTCCCGACACAACATCCCAGACCAGCACTTTGTTGAAAGCGACACACGCCAACCGTTTGGCCGAAGGGCTGAAAGCCATGTAGGGCCATTGCAATTTTTCGGGTGTTGGCTGCTGTGCGACCGCTTCCTGTTTTTCAATGTCAAATAGCCCGACATCCGTCCCGTTGGAGTAGGCGATCCATTTCCGATCGGGGCTGAGTGCCGGGACAGCACCACCGACCGTATCAAAGTGACAGATCGGCTCAATTTCAGGAAACTTCCAAAGCACCACTTTCCCCTCACGACTCGATGTTACCAGTCGCTCGGCATCAATAAATTCAGCCCACAGGACATCACGTGCCGCACCCTGATCCCCATCGTAGGGTATCCAGGAGACCGTTTTGGAGACCTTGTTTCCCTTGGGGCTCCAAATTTCGAGACGGTCCTGATTACCAAATCCGAATTCCTCACGACGCATCACCACTTGTCGTCCATCATCATGCAGTGCAATGGGGGACATCTTTCCCGTTCCCACGGCAGGTGTTCCACACTTTCCCGTGGTCAGATCGCACAAGGCGATGCGTGTGGTTCCCGCTTCTTTATCCAGCAGAAATCCGACAACAGCAGTCGGTTTCGTACCGCGATTGAACGCCAATCCCTTGAGGCCTTCAAAAAAGTTCGTTTTAGCAGGCAGGGAAATGGACTTCGTTTTGCCGGGTGTCGGTCGACTTTCCGCAACAGGAACTTCAACCATCCAGGCTTCACCCGGGGAACTGAGGGTCAGGTGATCGCTCGTGGAGAGATCGACTTTCACGGTCCGAGAACCCTCGGGTTCCTCGTTCGACTCTTTCGTGTTTTTTGGCTTATTTCCCTTGGATTTGCTTTTGAATGGATCGTCCCCTTTGGTTTTAAAGGGGCTTTCTTCCCCCTCTTTGACCGCCGCTGCGATATACTTTTGATCGGCGGAGCTCAACTTTTTCAGTTCGATTTCAACTTCTTCGCCATCTTCCTTTTCGAGGGTGACGAGTGTCTCATCCAATTTGACAAACTTGGCCTTGATCTTGTTTTTTCCAGCGGCATCCGCCCAAGATCGAAATTCGTCCTTGCCGTAACCGAACGAAGGAACAAGGAATACAACGCTGGCGACTCCGAACACCCAAAGTCGAAAACAGTGTGACGTTCCAGCTCGCATTTGGTTCTTTCCTGGGAAATCGAAGGTTCGATCCATGGTGAATCCCGTAGAAGGGGTGCGGTGAATGTGCCGCGAATGGAAAAGGTTCGAGGGAAACATCCGCCATCTTTCATGGCATGGGGATTTCGATATTCTTACCTGTTTTCGCCGTAAGTTTCAACAATTCTGTCGCCAAAACAATAGAATGACAGCGAAATCTCCTCCGTCAAGTTCCCCGCACCCAACAACGTAACCCCGCATTAATCATCATCCGCATCAGCCGAAGTCGCCCAGGTGGGAAAGGGGATCCGTGTTCCCTTTTGGGACCGCCACAAGATGCGATTGAGGATCTCTTCGGGGGCCTTGTCGACTTCACGAAAGTTCAGTTCATCGGAGACAATCGCGTCTTCCCGCAGCAGCGGGTCGCGGATGGCATTCGGCGACGGATTCATCTGGTCGAGAGGGACCTGACTGGGAAGCGACTGAAACGGGGTGAAATCAGGGGTGTCATGAAAACAATCGAACATTGGCGTGGCGCTGGCATCGAATTGGTTCATTGGGGGGAGCCCAAGAATTTGTTCCATGGTTCGTAGCAGACTGGTCGTGTTGTACTGTGTGCTGATCACTGCACCTCGGCGAGTATAGGGGCTGATGCAGTAGGCGGTCGTACGATATCCGCTGATATGATCCCAGCCATCCTGCGGATCGTCCTCGATCCCGAAGATTGCCATTTCTGACCAGAAGGGGGATCGACTGAGCCCCTCGACGATCCGACCGAACGCCAGATCATTGTCTGCCATGCACGAGGCGGGGGTCGGTGTGCCGGGTTTTGTTCCGCTCGTATGATCGTTGGGGAGGCAAATGATGACGAGATTCGGAAATTCCCCCTTCGCCTCGAATTCTTTCAATTCTCGCAGGAAAAAATCGGCCCGGTACTGATCGGGAACGGCCATTTCCCAACCGACATAATCCGTGGGGGAGATGGGGCGAATCGATTCGATGGCGGGACCACTTTGAAAAATCACGTCGTCCGCCTCCCCTTTCCACTGGCGATAACAGGCCATGTAATCGGGGGCTCCCTTCTTCTGGGGATCTTTCCATCTCACTGTGGGGGCCATGAACTCGCCATAGTTTCGGATCGTCTTCTTGTGCGCCAAGGCGTTATCCCACAAAAAACCGGCGGGTGAATAAGCAATGGCATCGGATTCGTCGACCCCCATCCCATCCGGGTAACTCCGCGGAAATCCCGCAAAGCTTTTTTCCATGTAGTCTGTACTGAACGCGGTGGTGCTCCACTGATGGCCGTCGGCACTGAGGATCCCCGAGCAGTAGGTGTTATCGAGTAGCACGAAGTCACGCACCATTTTGTGCTGATTCGGCGTGATCTCTTCGCCGAAAATGCACAGGTCTGCACGCCCGGCCCCTTGAGGCAGTGCACCAAATACCTGATCGTAGGTCCGATTCTCTTTGATGACATAGACCACGTGCTTGATGAGACTTGGCTCACCAATCCGTTGTGGAATGGCGCGAGGGGGTTGTTCCGGGCGCGGCGGCAGGGCCGCCTGGGCGATGGCACCACGCCGCATGTTTTTTGCCGCTCGTTCTGACAGCCGTAAGAGCTCTTCTTTCTCGGGTTGAGGCATCATCGAGACCGAGCCATGATAATGGTGAGAATTATACCCTTCGGGTGCATTGGAACGCTGTTTCGGGGCTTGCGGTAAGCCTTTGATATTGGCGGAATAAATGGTTTTTCGGTTCGCATCAAACACCACAGCACCGGGGAACCAGCCTGCCGGAATCAGCCCGGTTAAGGCGGAATCACCTCGGTCTTCAGGCTCGAAATTGACGACCGCGATTGCGTTTTGTGTTCCATTCGCGACAAACAGCGTCCGTCCGGAAGGATGGAATGCCAGAGCATTGGGTGAGGCTCCCAGGACATCCGAGGGTTTGGCTTTGGTCCAGATCGTTTCTTTGACGGAATTGGTCGCAACATCGATGACGCTGAGATAGTCGCTTCCCGCATTGGCGCAAACGACAAACTTCTGATCAGGCGAAACCGCAAGAGCGCTCGCATGCAGCCCGACGAGCAGTTCCAAGGTTTCGGACGTTCCCTCCAGCGTGACGATACTGACCGATCCTTCGTTGGCGATATGGCGGATCGGATCCACACGGACTTCTGTTCCTCGACCGGCAGGTCCTTTCAAATCATCCGGACCGGGACGTCTTCCCGCCCAGTTACTCACGAATGCCTTTCCCTCGACCAGTACCACATCGTACGGTGCGGCCCCCACGTCAAAACTGCGGAGCGTCTTTCCCGTCGCGATCTCGATTTCATGTAGTCGATTCGACAGGTTGCCGCAAACAAAGAGTTTTAAGCCGTCTGATGAGAGCGCCAATCCGCTGGGAATTTCTGGCTTGCGGCGGAGTGCATTCGCCGGGGGAAGGGAAATCACATGCGAGGGAGCGACCCGATGTTTGTCGCTCACCGAAAAAACCTTGATTGATCCGTTCACGTTACTGAGATAGATCTGTTTTCCGTTCGGCGAAAAAATGAGACCGGTAAAACTGACCTGGCCACCCCAATCCGGCAACAGAATGTTTGCCACGGCGGTTTGCTGAGGGGGCTCGTTCTGGACTTCGCTCGGTAGTGAGACCCGTTGTTGAATTGCTCCGGAATCAGGGTCGATCACGATCAATTCGCTGGTCTTTCCCGAGACAACCAGCAGGCGGCCGTCTGGCGACAGCGCCATCGCCTGCGGACGCAGGCCGGGGAGTTCAACCTGGCGGCCGTAGGGAGTCACCAGTTGATTCACGGGGGTCACCAGCACATCCTCACGCGTCCGACCAACTCGCAGTGTGGTCGATTCGATCTCCGGTTCTTGTGCCAGATTGATCGCAGCGCCACCCGCAAGTAAGCCGATCACAGCGAAGGCACGCATCGAAAAAAAAGGGGACATGAGACATCTTTCCTGATTGGTTTCCGGGGGTGATCACGGACACGTCCGATTGTTTAAAAGGGTGTAACGTGAATGCAATCCTCTTGTCGAGTGAACACGAGAAAAACCGGAATCCGAGCAGTTTTGTGCTTTCCCGCCAAGAAGGCTGATGTGGCCGAATCCAGTGAGCCGCGAATTGTCTGCGGCTGCATTTGGCTTAACAGGACGGAAATGATTACCATCTTCTGTTTGATCGGCAGTTCGTGAAGCGAATTCTCGGTCGGTTCCGTGGTCAGTGACTGGTGCCATCCTGCTTTAAAGCACGAGGTCTCTGTTACGAATTCGGTGAATTTGTTGAAAAAACAATGAGAGAAGTTTCCGTTACAACTGGTTCACGATTACATTTTGGCCCACTTTCGGTCGGAGCCCCTGCAGGGGGACGATTTGGCGGTGTGGGAGTCATGATCGCCGCCCCTCGGACCGTATTGACGGCGCGCACGGCTGCGGTTGATCGCGTTTGCGGGGAAGGCCCCTTGGTATCGCGGGTCGACCGCCTGATGCAGACCGTACGCCAATCACACGGCCTTGGGGACCAGCCCGCTTGCGAACTGCAGATTAGCGAAACCATTCCGGCACATGCCGGGTTCGGGTCGGGAACGCAGTTGGGATTAGCGGTTGCCACCGCCATGTCGCGGGTTGCAGACGAGTCCGAGATCAGCTTGAAAACTCTGGCGATGCGCGTGCAACGAGGGCGGAGATCGGCAATTGGACTGTATGGATTCCAGCAAGGGGGATTCCTGGTGGATGGAGGTCGGTTCGAGGCGAACCAAATCGGAACACTCGTTACTCGGGTCGAATTTCCTTCAGACTGGCGTTTTGTCCTCGCCGCCCCGAAAAAAGGGGTCGGTCTTTCCGGCGAAGCGGAACAATCGGCTTTCGGCAAACAGCCACCGATGCCCGTCGCACTGACTGCAGAACTGTGCCGCATCGTGCTGATGGACTGGCTCCCCGCGACGATCGACGCCGATTTCGACCGCTGCAGCGATGCCATGTACACATTCGGCTATGCCGTCGGGGAATTTTTCCTGCCAGCACAGGGAGGAGTATTCGCCAGCCCGCGAATGGCCGAATGGGTCCAGACTCTGCAGAGTCGCGGCTTGCGGGGAGTTGCCCAGACATCCTGGGGGCCGACCGTTGCAGCCCTGTGTGAGAACGAGGCGGAAGCGCGGCAACTGCAACGCGATTTTGCGAATGACGAGAGTTGGAGCGATTGCACCTTTGATGTGGTCGAATCGCTCAATCGCGGTGCCACGATTCAGGTCTCATCACAGGATTCAACCCTTGTAAACCGTGGCCGTCGGCCGGATCTTCCCGGATCGTCAAAGTGACTGGATCGGTGGCCGTGCCGCGAGCGAGTGTTGAAGCAAAACGGTCAGGCCCCCGTCCACCACCAGGGTCTGGCCCGTGATGTGTGACGCCTTTTCACTGCAGAGAAAATCAATCGCATTCGCAATATCCCGAGGCGTTGCCATCTGGCCCAGAGGAATCACCGCTTCGTAATGCCGCTTGAGCTCAGGGTTCTGCAGATAGAACGCCCGGCCTTCCTCTTTTTCGACGAGGTTCGGTGCGACACCGTTGACGCGAATCCCCCGTGAGGCGAGTTGTACCGCATAGAATCGGACCAGTTGATCAAGAGCCGCCTTGTTCACGTGGTAGCCAAGGGGTTGCTCGGCGGCAATCAACTGTCCGCAGACCGAACTAATCACCACGATCGCCGCCGAGGGGGCAAAGCCTCCTGTCGCGAGTAAGTGCTCGATAATCCGCTGGGTCCCTTTGACGCCGACTTCCAGCTCTCCCCCAAGAGTGTCGCCGGTTCCGCGATACCGTTGCGAAAAAACCAGTCGCGACACCAACCCCGTCGTCTCGACAATTTGATTCAGCACCGGAAACAGACTTTCTGGTTGCGTCACGTCCGCCGCATAATAGCGAATCCCTTCCCTGACGAACGGAGCAGTCGTTTCAGGTAAACGTCGTCCCATCACCGACAGGGGAGTCGACCCCTCGGCCCAGAGTTCCACGATGCCTCGACCAAGACCACGAGTTCCCCCCACGACGATTGCATGGTTCTCAGTCATGACCACCTCAACGCACGATGACTACCGGGATAGCAAGAGACGAATGTTCCGCCGCTGGCGACGAATTCGGCATTTCGAGCCACGATCCGATCTTCCACAGTCGGACTGACCGCCAGCAGGCAGCAACGAATCTGACGATCCACCAGCGCCGCTGAACCACAGATTGGCAGCCCCCCTGCCGGAAATTGGAATTTTTGTTTCTCTGCCGAATCGTCAATCACACAATCCACAAACTCGGCGATTCCGGTTGCGTCAATCAGTGTGCAAGCACGATGACCTGCACCAAAAACCGCCAATCGTTCGCCTTGTGCCGCAAGCGACTTTGCCCAAGTCTGAATTGCGCTACGCCGCTGAGGCCAGTCGCGTGAAAATCGTGCGACATCGGGATTGGGAATGTCGAGATCGGGGACACCTGCGCGGAAGGTTATTAATGGTGGTTGAGGCGGGCTTTGGCCTGCTTGACCAATCCAGACCAGGCGGTCTTCCATCCTGTCAGGGACACGACGAAAATGCCGCAGTTCAAATCCGCCTGCGGCCATCCCGAGCTGAAGCGATTGTTCCGTCAAATAAAGCAGATGTTCTTCCCATACGGTGGTGACATCCAGGTCACGAAACGCCTGTGCCGAATCGGGAACTTCAATCAAAAGTATTCCGCCCGGCGCGAGAAACTCGCGGCAAGCCGCCAGAAACGCCGCTCCGTCATGTGCATGCTCTAAGACGTAACGTGCCACGAAAATCTCTGCCCGCCTATAACGTGCGGCGGCTTGTCGAGCCGCAGCGATCGTCCATGATGCCTGGATTGTCTCGATACCGTATTGCTCGTCAGTAATGCCCAGATCTTCCCTGGGATCAAGGACCTGGGTCACTGCTGTGTCCAGTCGTTTCAACAGCGGCCAATCATCCTGCCCCAGCCCAAAAACTCGCTGACCAGGTTTTGCAGGCGCGACTTGGCGTAAATCTTGAGCGGTCAGATCGAGATGTGCTTCAGGCTCCTGATAGGTCAACCAGGGGAAACGGGGGCGAATCTGCGATAAGGGGGGAGCTTCAACCAATTGAACCGCACCACACGAACGGCATTCCTGCCACGAGATCGGCTGGCGAAACGGAGCCGGGCCACCGGGGGTGATAAACTGGTTTGTGACTGCCAGCTTGCCAAAATCGGCCACAAATCGCAGCTGCGGAGATCGGCACAAGCGACAACCTCCCATAAAAATATTCCTTGGAATTTGCGAGAAGTAAAGCGATTCCCGTTTCAGGAGCTGGCTGTGACACCCCAGCCACCAGGAACCCGATTTTCTACACGGACAGCGGGCTACTTATTCGAATGTGATATAGCCGTAGTCGCCGGTGTATCCCGCTTGCTGGTAGAGCCATTCCCATTCCTGCGGTGTATGGAATGCGCGGCAGGTCAATTGCCAATAGAGCAAGTTGGCCTTCTCGCGTTCGTTTCGGTAAGTTTCCACAACGACATATTTGCCCCCGCGACCAACACGTTCAATCTCTTGCAACGCGGACCACAGATCGTAGTTGTGCAAGTTATGCAGTGCGTTGAGACTAATCACCAGATCAAAGGATTTGTCGGGATACGGAAGACTCGCAGCCGTCCCGACCTGCAAAAAGGGACGAACTTCTTCTTTGGCATGCTCGACCGCATAAGTCGAAATATCGATTCCAGCAATTTTGGCACCGGGAACAACTTGCGACAGTTCATACAGCAAAAACGCTTTGCCACAACCCACATCGAGTATCGAGGCCCCCGGTTGCAGGTCATAGTGTTGGGCGATGGCTTCAGCGACCGGCCGCCAACGTCCATCGTAGCGATATCCGCCGTATCCCAGATGGCGTTCTCCGTCCCAATAGTCGTAGCCAAACTGCAATGCCCGTTCGGCGCAGACGGCCTTATCGTGATCCAGCACGCGCTGACGATAATCTCGCTTGGTTGCTTTATGGACCGGCGAGAGAAAATCCAAATAGGCCATGGGAGGACTCCTGCAAAAATCAGCGGCATCAAATGCGTTAAGGATGGTGATGATACGATAATGGTAATTGGCGAATCGTTGACAGATTTGCCTGGACCCAGCTCACCACCTCGCTGAAACCCTGGTCCAGTGTCACGTGGGGTTGCCAGCCAAGTTCGGTCCGAGCCCGTGTCGAGTCGATCACATAAGCGGCATCCTGCCCCGGACGTTCATCGACTGTGATTGTCGATTCGGCAAACGATTTTCCCAGATCGCGGCAAAGTCGCTCGACGACATCGCGCACGGCAATCCCTTGATCGGGCGAGAGATGGTAAATTTGCCCCAGCTGCCCCCGTTCGAGAATCGCGAGTTCGCCGCGCGAGACATCACGAATGTGAATGTAGGATTTGATGGCTCGCCCACCACCATGCAATTCGATTTTGTGCCCCGTCTGCAAATAAATGGCCGAGCGAGGAATGATTTTGAACAGCTGTTGTCTGGCACCGTAAACATTCGTGGCCCGGACAGTCAACAGCGGAAAACCAAACTGCTTCCGATACGCGGCAAGTAAAAAATCCGCAGCCGCTTTCGAGGCTGCATACGGAGTGCTAGGATTCATCACGGTGTCTTCCCGGACTTGACCCACACAAGTTCCGTAAACTTCAGGAGAAGAGACATGCAAATAGCGTTCAAGGTAATCCTGGCGTCGCAAGTGGTTCACTAACCGAGCCAGTGCCACGCAATTGGTCTGAAACCAGTGCTCGGGATGATCCCAGCTGGGGGCCACTTCACTTTGGGCCGCAAAATTGATAATCCAGGCAGGACGTTCCGTATCCAGCAACTGGAAAAGCGTCTCTGCATCCTGATTGAGGTCGAGCTGATGATAGGCAAATCGGGATTGGTCTTGCCGTTCGAGGTACTTCAGAAACAGGGATGAGCGTTCAGGAGATCGGCTGACACCGATCACCCGATTGTTGGTCTGATCGAGCAACAAATCGACGAAATCTTGACCGGAAAACGAGTTTGCGCCCAGAACAACGACGGTTCTGGCAGCGGACGTTCTCGTCAAATCGCTAGTTGACACCTGTCACTCCTGTGTTCTCGAAGCTGTGTTCTCGAAGCTGTGTTCTCGAGAAAAGCACACCCCAGCCGGTTACGAGTCACCTCGCACGCTCAGTGATGCGTCTCGAATTTTTAGGATTGAGAAATCAGCTCGAACGACTGCCGGGCGGCATCCAGTGTTCGCTGGATATCTTCCTGCGTGTGCGTGGCAGAAATGAAATTGGCTTCATACTGGCTGCAGGCGAGATAGACACCTCGTTCGAGCATCGCATGAAAATAGCGGGCGAACCGTTTGGTGTCGCTTTGGGTTGCCACCGCCAGGTTTGTCACTTCCGCCGGATTAAAGAAGAATGTAAACATGCTCCCCACGTGCGGGACGGTATGGGGAATTCCGGCATCTCGGGCCAGTTGTGACAGCCCGTCCACGAGCGTCTGTGCGATCGATTCCAGGCGAGGGTAGGGGTTGGTTTGCTTGAGCGTTGTTAACGTCGCAATCCCGCTCGCCATCGCCACAGGATTACCTGAAAGGGTTCCCGCCTGATAAACCGGACCGACCGGTGACACCACATTCATGATCTCGGCCCGGCCACCGTATGCCCCAACCGGCAAACCACCACCGATGATTTTTCCCAAAGTGGTCAAATCGGGCCGAATACCTAACAGAGATTGTGCGCCGCCATAAGCGACTCGAAACCCGGTCATCACTTCGTCAAAAATCAACAGCGATCCATGCCGGTCACATAACGATTTTAAGGTTTGCAGAAATTCGAGCCGGGGGATGACCACCCCCATATTTCCGACGACCGGTTCAAGAATGACAGCAGCGATTTCCGATCCGCGTGCGGCAAAGGCCTCGACCAACTGCTGGGAATCATTGTATTCGAGCACCATGGTGTCTGCGGTACAGCCAGCCGGAATCCCAGGGCTCGACGGTGCCCCCAGGGTTAACGCACCGCTTCCCGCCTGAACGAGCAAGCTGTCGACGTGACCATGATAGCAACCGGCAAACTTGATCAGGACATTTCGTCGAGTGAAACCACGAGCGACGCGAATGGCGCTCATGGTCGCTTCGGTCCCCGAACTGACCATGCGCACTTTTTCGATGGACGGAACGGCATCAATCACCAGTTCTGCGAGGTACGTTTCCAGCTCGCAGGGGGCACCAAAACTAGTCCCTTTTCCCAAGGCGCCCACAATCGCATCGATCACGGCAGGATGCCGGTGACCGAGAATATGCGGCCCCCAGGATCCGATGTAATCAAGATACTGATTCCCATCAATGTCGAAGAGATAAGCCCCTTGCGCCCGATCCATCACGACCGGCGTCCCCCCTACCGCCCCGAAGGCCCGGGCAGGGCTATTGACTCCACCGGGAATCGATTTTTGCGCACGAAGGAAGTGGTTCTGGCTTTGCCGCTGGGTGAAACTCATGAAATCCGTCTGTCAGCAAGTGAATAAAACAGGCTACTTCTTGGCGGCACCCTGCCGACGGATCATTTCCAGCTTCGACAAGGGTTTTCCATCTTCGCCTGTCAGGGAAACAGGATTTGGTGCGGGCGCTACAGGTGCCACGGGGGTTGGGGCAACCGGTTCAGGAACAACTTGGGCAGCGGCAACCTCAGCAGGTGGCGCCACCACTTCGGGAACGGCACCGGCTTTGGACGCCTGTTGCTTGCGAATCATATCGAG
>JBIKZJ010000142.1:0-13679 GCA_044354755.1 Schlesneria sp.
TCGTCGCATCACGGTGAAATCCTCTGCGCGAAGGGCGGGTGGCAACCCCGCCGCATGCCAGCGATTCGCGAAAAGCTCGTCGACACGACTGACGATCAGCGGGTGTTCGGGTAAGTTCGAAACTGGCAGAGGTGGTTTCGGCCGCGAAAAGGGGCTCAGTGCCGCCGACGCCACCAGGAGACCGATGCCGAAAACGACCAGCAGCGGGTACAAAGTAATCCCTGAGCGATGACGGGTGTTCATGGTTTGCAGGCCTGAAGTAAACTGAGTCCTGATTGGGTCTGATCCGCAATTTTTACCGGCCCCGATCCCTTCGACGAGATGAACCCCGCACAATAGGATAACATACTCGAGAGCCGATCGCAGCAAAATTGGAAACCTGAAAAAAAATGCACGCCGTTGCACGCCGACTGAGTATGACGCACGTGATACGATGAGTCGATTGCCAACGTTTTTTTTATAACAGGCTCGGGGAACGTGGTGCGGGAAATTTTTCGGGCAGGCCGGATGGTGAGTATGTTCGAAATGAGATCAGCTTCGACTGGGAATGGTTTCAAGGAATTCCTGCCTGCAATGTCACACACTGTAATCGATGCCGTCGAATCGGGTGTTGCAGACGAGCAGGCTCGAGCCCCCTTTCAGCGTTTACCCCCTTTCCCCCGC
This sequence comes from Schlesneria sp., assembly GCA_044354755.1. Lineage (GTDB taxonomy): Bacteria > Planctomycetota > Planctomycetia > Planctomycetales > Planctomycetaceae > Schlesneria. The sequence continues at coordinate 664 of JBIKZJ010000142.1, forward strand.
TCATTCCGGCAGTGTCATCTGGCGATTTACTGGCTGGCCGAGTTCGGCTTCGGATTGTTCAGTCTCCTCGCGCTGCTGGCATTTTTGGCGGCAATCCCTGGACTGAATTTTCTGGCGCTGGGGTATCTCTTGGAAGCGGAAGGCCGCGTGGCGAGAACCGGGAAATTGCGATACGCCATGCCCCTGTTACCGCTCGCACCGAAACTCGGCGGAATCGCACTCGGAACTTGGTTCTGGTACTGGATGGTGCGATTGTTCGCGGATGCAACCAGTGATGCGATGTTGGTCGCTCCCGGATCGACGATGGCAACCGTTTGGCAACTCGGATTAATTCTGTTTTCGCTGGGAGTTGCCCTGCACTTGGTGCTGGCGCTGGCACGTGGTGGCCGGCTCAGCCTGTTTTTCTGGCCCACACCACTGAATGCACTCTGGTTATGGAAACGTTTTTACCAGGGTGGATATTGGCAAGCGGCCGGAATGGTGGTTTCGGACTGGATCGCGGCACTCAGATTGCGACACCATTTCTGGCTTGGTCTGCGCGGTTTTTTGCTGGCATTTGTCTGGTTGTTCATTCCGACGGCGTGCTTTTCGGTATTGCGAGACACCTCGAAACCGGGGCAGGTCGTGGTCACGCTTGCTGGTGGTGTTGCACTGGCCGTCGTGCTGAGCTGGGTCCCGTTTCTTCAGGCTCATTTTGCTGCTGAAAATCGCTGGCGAGCCATGTTTGAAATCCGGATCATCCGGGAACACTACCGGAAAGCCCCGTTGGCCATGCTATTTTCCCTCGCGGTCTTGTATGCGTTTTCGCTCCCCCTTTATCCCTTTAAAGCGGCTGCGCTCCCGAGGGATGTCTACTGGCTGCTGACGCCGATTTTCATTCTGTCGATTTATCCTGCCAAGATTCTCGTTGGTTGGGCCTATTCTCAGGCGAATCGTCAAGAGCAGCGTGCTTGGCGGATTCTGCGCTGGGCTTGTTCGCTCTTGATGATGACCGCATTAGGGCTGTATGTGTTCGTGTTGTTCTTCACTCCGGCCATCGGAGCGGCAGGCCGAGCGGTTCTTTTCCAGCATCATGGCATTCTGCTTCCCTGGCCATTTTGAGTGGCTGCGGTCTGGTCCGGCAATTCCGGATTGCTGCCACACGCTGCACTTTCTTGTTCGTGATGCGCTCATTGCTCATGTTGCACTTGCCTCTGTTCGTCTCGCCTCTTGACGCACCGCACAAACGATTTCATCGGCATCTTTTGCCATTGGATCAGCGACACTCGTGATTCGCTGCTACGCGGTCAGCGCATCTCTTGAGGTTTTTTCCGCAGAATCGCCGAAACCAGGGAATTCTTTTCGTCGAGTTTGAGGGTTAGCTGAATTCTTCGGATGTTGCGGGAAATTCCTTCAGATGCGAACGATCCGGCGACGAATCAACAGAGGGGACGACTGATTCTTTGAAATCAGGCGGAGGTGGTTTGGACGGGCAGGCCATCTCGACGAGAGATGACAGCAAATCTCGTCGAATCAATCATGCGAAAACGAAGATCCTCTGGTTTACGAGGGCTGTTGAATGGATTTTGCTGACCGGTCTTCGATGAAGGATTCACGGCACGATTCTGCGATCGTTTTTGACGTTCTGCAGAGCGTCTCGCAGACGTTACGCCTGCGTTTTAACGACTGGCTGGCTCGATTTGAACTCAACGACGGTCGATACGCCGTGCTGAAACTGCTGGCAAATGCGGCTGAGGGGGGCTGTTCTCAGGCGGAATTAGCGGGGCAGCTTGAGCAATCCGAATCCAACATCAGTACGTTGATTGAACGGATGCAAAGAGACGGGTTGGTCGATCGCTTACGGAGTCAGGCGGATCGTCGAAAACGTGTTTTATTAATCAGCCAGGCGGGACGAATGACCTTGGCAGAGGTCGAAATCCATCACGCGGAATGGTGTTCAAACAGCTTGAAGGGACTTTCTGTAACGGATCGTTTATTGCTGATTGGCCTGCTGCAGAAGCTGGGACGGGGTTTTGCGATGTCCTCTGATCGGGTGACGACCGAGAGGGCAACCTTGCTCTCCTCGTCCCAATTTGATTCGTCGGAGAGCGCAGCAGATCATTGCAATCCCTTCGATGACCCAAGATCACCTCAGTTTGCCCTGCAACAGATGCTGTTGACACTCAGCCTCCACGCGGGAACCGACACCCTGGAAAAGGATGTAGCATGAGATTCAATGCTCTTGTCACCGGACGGAGTTTGTTGGTGTCGGCTGCGTGCAGTTGGCTGTTGGTCTGTGGATGTTCGCGGAATTTCTGGCGAAGTCAGGCTGACTTTGATTCGTATAATCTGTTAAGTCAGAAACAATTCAGCCCGCTTTGGGTCTTGCCGCGGACCACGGTCGAGGCCGACCCCCGCAGCCGGTTTTATGATCAAGATGATCGCGACCAACCCCCATTGCCACCTGATGATCCCTCGGCAGCCCGTTATATGGAATGGGTTAACGGCATGCGGGGATACAAGAGCTGGCATAAATTCGGTCAGAATCTGTCTGTCGAGAATCCGCAATGGATGGCCAATTTCGGCCTCGCTCCGGATACGTTTCATGACAGTTACTTGATGTCAGATGGGCTTTCCTACTCGGATGATCCGACCGCGCTTCCCGCGGGGGATACCACCCGGCTGGTCCCGACGATTGAGAACTTGACGCTGGCCCAGACGATTGAACTCGCCAGTATCCACAGTCGTGATTACCAGACGCAGCTCGAGAGCCTGTATCTCTCGTCATTGCAATTGTCGCTGGATCAATTCCAGTTTCAGGCGCGATACCTGTTTGGCCGGGCGCCTGCGGGTCCGTCGACGGCTTTGCCTGGTGGATCGGTCCCAGCGGGGATCCTGAACAATTCGATCATCCCTGGCAGATCGGACGGGTTGGGGCTGACATCGACCGCCGGGGTCAGCCAGATTTTGCCGACGGGTGGACAATGGATCGTCGGGCTCGCCAATAACACCTTATGGTTGTTTTCTGGTGGGGGGCAACAAACCAGCTCTCAATCTGTTCTTTCTTACTCGCTGGTACAACCGTTGTTGTCAGGTGCGGGGAGAAAATTCTTTCTCGAAAATCTGACCTTCAGTGAACGCAAAGTGCTGTATGACGTACGAACTCTGGCACGTTATCGCAAGATATTCTTTTCGGATGCGGTGGTGAACACGGGGGGGGGCTCGGTCAGTTCCCCCCAGGCGATTGCCGCCTCGGGGGGTGCCTCGGTCTCGAACCCCGCAGTGATCAGTACGACGGCGGGGGTTTCGATTGCGGCCGGAACAACAGTCGGCTCGACGGCGGCCAATGCGACCGTCCCCGCTGGCTATTATGGATTGCTCTATCAGTTGCAGCAGGTTCTCAACCAGCACGACAACGTCGAGTTACTGCGGGTGCAGAAAGATCGACTGCAAGAATTGGTTGCCCAGACTCCTTTCCGACGGCTCCCCGAAGGGGCACTGCCAGAGGGAATCCAGTTTCCCGGCGAGCTTGAGCAGAAAATCGATTATTCCACGGAAAGTCGCCGGCTGCGATGGAAAGATGCCGAAGCGATGTCGGATCGCGAACGTCGGGATTTGTTGGCATTGAGTAACGATCCCGCCTACAAGACGGCCGTCAAGGAATTATTCGAACAGCTTCGCGTGGGGGTGACAACGCTGGACTTCCTGCAGATCGCGACTCAGCTCACCGCCGCCGAACTGAATGAACGACGACTCAAGCTGGCCTACGATGACGAGATTGATCAGTTCAAGTTCTTTCTTGGCCTGCCCATCGATATGCAAATCACCATCGACCGGAGCCTGCTGAAGCCGTTCGAGCTCACCGATCCCAAGCTGATCGAAGCAGAAAGTCGGATTGTGAATTTCGTGCGAGCGTTGACGCAACCGAATTCCGATGATCCGAAAATTGAAGAATTGCGATTTATCGTAGATCGGTTTGCCCAACTGGCAACTCGGATTCACGATGAGGGAGTCGATCTGGTTGCTGCCGACTTCCAAACCGTGAAGTCGAATATGCCCAATCGCCTGTCGACATTGTTGTGGGATGAATCCAAAGAGACCGTGGAACAGACTTACGAGCGAGACCTTTTGATCTTCTCGAATGTTTCGTCCAGCTTTGATGATGTCGCTCGTCAAGTGGAAGAATGGCAAACACTTCTGGAAAATCCCGATTTACCACTGCAGGATCGCAAGGCAATCTTGAGTGCGGTGAAAGATAATCGGGAAGAATTGCTATTGGTGGTTCAAAATCTGCGCGTTTTGCAAACAGGACTGCGGTCCGAGTTGATCTCGCTGCAGAAATTTGAGATGTCGCTCGAAGAGGCGGTTGAACAGGGACTTGAGCATCGAATGGACCTGATGAACTCGCGTGGACGCGTGATGGATGCCCGCAGAAACATGGAAGTCGCGGCCAATCGCCTCGAAGCCATCATGAATGTCGTGGCTCAGGGAAACCTGGGGACGACCCAAACAGGGAACCATCCCCTCGATTTCCGGGGCGCGAACAGCACGTTTCAGCTGGGTTTGCAGATGACAGCCCCCCTGGATCAGGTGCAAGTCCGAAACGCGTACCGTGGAGCGATCATCAATTACCAGCAGGCCCGTCGGTCGTACATGCTGCTGGAAGATCAGATCAAATACGATATTCGGACCAGTTGGCGACAGCTGAAACTGAATCAGCAGAATTTCGAGCTTACTCGGAAAAGCCTGCGCCAAGCAGCCTTACAGTTTGACATTAACGTTGCCAATAACCTGAATCCGAAACAACAGGTTGCGGGTCAGGCGGGGACCACAAATCTCGGTCAAACCGGTATCAACCTGATCAATGCGTTGAATGCGTTGCTTCAGGCCCAGAATAATTTGATTCAAATTTGGGTCTCGTACGAGCGAAACAGGATTAACATTTACCGAGATATGGATATCATGCAGATTGACGAACGCGGCCTCTGGATTGATCCAGTTTACCAAAACTTGGGTGGCAGCGATTCGACTTCCTACCAGAATGGGCCTGCCAATGACATCCCACCCGAACCCATCGACAACGAATTCAGAGCTGCCAGCAAGTCCCGCTCCAAGGGAAGGACATTCCCAGGAATCGTCCGGATCGGAAACTTCACGGAAACTTCCGACACCGAAACGGAAGTGGAAAGGTAGCCTGCTGATCGCCGGACTGGTCACAGCCGGAATTCTGGCTTGGCCACAGCTCCAGTATGCCTGGTCTGCAATCGCAACCTCGATGACTCCCTCTCAGGATCAAACTGAGGGACTCGTCACCGAAGTTGCGAAGAGCGGTACATTCCAGATTACGGTGGTGGAAAAGGGGACCCTCGACAGCATGAAGAATGCCGTACTGTCGAGCAAGGTCGAAGGCCTGACCACCATCATCATGATCGTTCCGGAAGGGACGCATGTGAAAGAGGGCGAGCTGGTTTGTGAGCTCGACTCGTCGGCATTGAGCGATAAAGAGACGCAGCAGGAAATTGCGGTTGAAAAGGCGAAAGCAGCGTTCGAGCAAGGGCGGGAAGACCTTAAGATCCAGGAAGCTCAGAACGAAAGCGATATTGAATCCGCGAATTTGAAACTGAAGCTCGCCAAAATCGACCTGAAGAAGTTTCAGGAAGGGGAATTGGTGCAGCAAATCAATGATCTGGATAGCCAGATCAAGCTTGCTGAAGAAAACCTGTCGCGAGCTCAAGAGAGTTACGAGTACGTCCAGCGGTTAGCCAAGAAGGGTTATCGAACTCAAAACGACTTGGAATCCGAGCGAATTGCCGTTCAGACTCAGAAAATTAACGCCGAACTGGTTCGCGGTAAAAAACGAGTGCTGATCGATTTTACCGAAGATCGGACCTTGGCCGAACTCGAGGCCAACGTCAAAGAATATGGCCGGGAAATTCAGCGGACCGAAAGCAAAACCCGCGCGGCCTTGGCTCAGAAAAAAGCGGAACTTCGTGCCCGCGAGCTGACGTTCGAAGTCGAATCGAAAAAATACGAACGTTTGCTGGCGCAGATTAAAGCCTGCAAGATCATTGCCACCCAGGATGGTCAAGTCGTGTACGCGAATACGCGCGACGGACGACAGACAGAGAATGTGATGATCGATGTCGGTGTCGGTGTCCGGGAACGTCAGGCGATTATTAATCTTCCCGACCTGGATCTGATGAAGGTCAATGCCCGAATTCACGAATCACGAATCAGCATGGTTCGATCGGGAATGTCTGCGACCATCAAGGTGGACGCGTATCCAGAACAGGTTTTCCACGGCGAAGTCGATTCGGTCGCTTCGGTGCCGAGTTCCACCGGTGGGTTTGGAAATAATACGAAAGAATATGAAGCAGTAATTCGCATCACGGACGAATCCGAAATCGTGAATAAATTGAGGCCCGGTTTAACCGCCACGACTGAAATTCTGGTGGAACGTCGTGATGAAGTGCTGCAGATTCCCGTTCAGGCCAATATCACGATCGGAGCCAAGCAATTTGTGTTTGTTGCCAAAGAGAAGAAGGTCGATCTCAAGCCGATTAAAGTTGGCAAGACCAATGCCAACTTCATTGAAATTCTGGAAGGTTTAGAGGCAGCGGACAGTGTCGTGATGAATCCGCACTCGCACTTCAAGAAAGAGATCAGTGATCTTGAAGGGGAGCAAGCGAAAGAGCAGGCCAAAGAGCAGGCGAAGCAACCCGAAGTGATTTCGATTGCCAAACCGCCGGAAAATCCGGGCGCATCAGGTTCACAGAACAAGACCGCCGGGGGAGCGACTACCGGACGACCTGTGGGAGCAGGCGGACCTGATGCCGCTCGAGGCGGGATGGGAGGGGCTCCCCAAGCAGGAGGGGGTCCACCGGGGGGCTTTGATCCGAATGCTATCTTTGCCGCAATGGATAAAGATGCCGACGGAAAAATCGCCAAATCCGAGGCGGAAGGTCGAATGGCCGAAAATTTTGACACGGATGACACCGATGCGGATGGGTTCGTCACCAAAGAAGAATTTTTGGCGGGAATGGCGAAACGTCGTGCAGCGCGCGGTGGCGGCCCTCCAGGGGGCAGTGGTGGTCCAGGCGGCGGTGCTCCTGCGGGCGGTCGCCCTTGAGTTACCGCAGCGGATGGAAGTGGTGGGATGGGGTGGGGTGTTCGCTCAGCCTTGTTTTGCTGCTTGACTTACCAACTCCTTGAACTTGAATCGGCGTACTTCGCATGGCTTTGGCTGCACAGCTGATCGATTTGACCAAGACCTATTATCTTGGCGAAAATACCGTTCGGGCACTTCGTGGGGTTTCCGCGGAATTCCCCGAGGGGGATTTCGTCGCGATTATGGGGTCGTCGGGGAGCGGAAAAAGTACTTTGCTGAATCTGCTTGGTGCGCTCGATCGCCCCTCCAGCGGCAAGTACGTTCTCGCGAATTACGATGTCAGTAAGCTCAGTGATGACGAACTTTCCGAGATTCGTAATCGTTTGATCGGGTTTATTTTTCAGTCCTATAACCTCATTGCTCAGTACACGGTGCTCGAGAACATTCAAGTGCCGTTTCACTACCGGTCTGACCGTCGCGTGATCGGACCGGTGGAAATGAATCGTACGATTGATCTGGCAGCCAAAGTGGGACTGTCAGATCGGCTTGATCACCGTCCATTCCAACTCTCCGGTGGGCAACAACAGCGCGTGGCCATTGCCCGAGCGCTGGTGAATGATCCGCAGATCATTCTTGCCGATGAGCCAACTGGGAATCTCGACTCGACGACCGAGAAAGAGATTATGGAGCTGTTGACCAACCTGAATCGTGAAGGTCGTACCATTATCATGGTGACCCATGAAAATTCGGTTGCGCGTCGCGCCCGCCGTCAAATCGTCATGAAAGACGGATTGATTGCCAGTGAGGGGCTGTTCTCGACCGATGGTGACGTGAAGTAATCGTCGTCATGGGATGACCGCAGCCAATCGCGGACTCGACTCGCTGTCGGTTTGCGACCGGGATTTCGGTCGCAAGCTCTCTCGATACAGCAACGACTCCCGGATGAGTGTTGTCATGTTTCACAGAACTCTCGGCTTGGACTTTGTCAGTCTGCACTTTGTCAGTCCGGACTTGTGTCAGTCCGGACTTGTGTCAGTCCGGACTTGTCAGCGTGGCACTTCTTACCCGGCGACCCGGATTCTCACCCGGTCACGCGGAGCAGTTGAATCGCTCGACGCACATAATCAGCGCCGCTCCAGACCGTGGCCACGACCATCGTCCAGAGCAGCACATCTCGAATCATCAGAAAGCTCGTACCGGCAACATGGGCGGTCTCAAAGCGGGGGTCGAGAGACAACAGGCTGGCAGTGGCCGCAACACATTGAAGAAACATCTTCACTTTTCCCGAGAAGGAAGCGGAGAAATCGGCCCCCTGTTGTTCGAGAAATCCCCGTAAGGTTGTAACGAGCATTTCACGCCCCAGGACGATCACCACCATCCAGGGGGTCACCCCGGAATCCGCAATCGGCAACAAAAACAAAAAGGTCCCCCCGGTGATGAATTTGTCGACAAACGGATCAAGAATTCTCCCCAATTGAGTAATCAATTGGTATTTGCGGGCGATGTAGCCATCAACAACGTCCGTTGCCACAGCAAACACAAACAACGCCGCAGCACCGATCCAATTCCATCGGGATTGGATGAGTGCAAATAAGACGAATGACAACAACAACCGGAAAAAGGTGATCGCGTTGGGAAGGTTCAAGGATCGCTCGTTGGCTTTCGGGAATTCCGTCACAAAGATTTCCGTTCGTAAAAAAAATCGAAAAAAACGGTTGTCAGGACGGGGGCCTGCTTTCGTGGCCTCAGAAGAAAAAACCGGAATTGCTCAGCGAAGTCAGAAGACTCGGTTGCAAAGCCAGGCTCGTCCCATTGTAATCTATTCTGAGAAATCGGCCACTGGGGGTCGATCGGCCGCAACGGTCAGCGGTGCGTACATACGTCGAAAGACGGTCAACTCCATTCTGACGCGAATGATTCGCGACTTGAAATGGAAATTATGCTGGAAAAAGATTCAATGCGTAAAACTTCCGCGATTTGTTCACTACTTCTGACATTTGGAATGTCAATCCTGTTGATTGGTTGTGAGCCCCCTGCAAAGCCCCCTGCAAAGCCTGCGGTGAAGCCAGCGGCTAAGTCATCGGGTGGCGGTTCCACAACCGGTGGCGGAGCCGAAGTTCCTGCTGCTCCTGCACAAGGTGAACCAGAAACTCCAAAGGCTGCAAATCCCTGATTTCGCCAACCGACTTCGATATGGCCAATGGAGTTCTCTGCTGTCACAGAATTCTCTGTGGTGAAGCAATTTCCGTCGGGCCATCTCGGCGAGCGGTACTTACTCAGAATGAAGAAAGCCGGACAAATCGTCCGGCTTTCTTTATTGCAGGGAAATCCTTAAAAAGGAGATCCTTTGTCTACTTCGTGGCCTCTTCCGCTTTTCGCTGATTTTCGCGTTGGATCGCTTCGTAGACTTCCTGACGATGTACGGGGATCTCGGTTGGAGCTTCAATTCCGAGGCGAACTTTGTCGCCACGAATGTCAACAACGGTGATCTTGATGTTGTCGCCTATGAAAATACTTTCATCGCGCTGTCTTGAAAGAACGAGCATTTGCGTTTCTCCTTAACGGGCGTCCGTTGCGTCGTTCTTACGCTACGAACGAATCTCCAAGTTGCGGTCTCTCCAGGATCCTGACACTTCGCAATCGCCTTTCGACGTCTTCCTTGTCGCTTGTGCTTCACGGAATCTTGCAACGACGTTGAGTGTCGAGGCGGCTTCCATTTCTGTTGATTGTCAATCAATGACTTGCGACGACATTGCTCATCGTCATCTGAATGGATCAGGGAAGAACTTGACAGCGCGAAAATTGCAGGTTGACGAAATTGTCTGAGTCCACTGGTGACAGGTAGCGAATAGTCCGTGAACCGCGCCAGTTCCTTGCTTGCCTGCTATAACGGTTGCAACGCGCATTTCCCCATTTCCATCTTTTTCGAGGAGCAGATTGCATGCATCGGACTGAGTTTTTTCAATCGATCACCCGTACCTGGACGGGAATGGGAATCTTGGGACTGCTGTTGCTGGTCAGTCCTGTTGCGACGGCAAGTGACCCCGCGATTCGGGTTTTGATCATTGATGGCCAAAATAATCACGACTGGCGGAAAACGACGCCAATCCTGAAGTCTTGCCTCGAAAAATCGGAACGTTTCCAGGTGGATGTCATCACATCCCCCGAAAGTGGCAAATCCGCCGAGGACTGGGCCCAGTTTCGACCGGTATTTGCCAATTATGGCGCGGTGCTGAGCAATTATAATGGACAACCTTGGCCCGAAGCCGTGCAAAAGTCCCTGGAAAAGTATGTCGCCAATGGTGGGGGCCTGGTGATCGTTCATGCCGCCAATAACGCTTTTCCGGATTGGTCTGAATACAACAAGATGATCGGACTGGGATGGCGCGGTGCCGATTATGGGGCGCGAATCACGCTCGCACAGGATGGAAAAGTCGTAAGAACGGAAAAGAATCAGGGGCCGGGTGCTGGCCATGGTTCACAGCATGAGTTTCCCGTGGTCACCCGAGATGTCAAGCACCCTGTGATGGCCGGAATTCCCGCAGAATGGCTGCATGTGCAGGATGAACTGTATCATGGACAGCGCGGTCCTGCCGCCAATCTCAATCTACTGGCGACCGCATTTTCCGCCAAATCCACTTCTGGAACCGAAGAACACGAGCCCATGGTGTGGTGGATTCCCTACGGCAAAGGAAAAGTCTTCACCACTTTGCTGGGCCACGGCGATTATTCCATGAAATGCGTCGGTTTTCAGACGATTGTCGCCCGTGGAACCGAATGGGTCGCAACAGGCACAGTGACGGTCCCCGTTCCCAAGACGTTCCCGACCGCGATCAAAACATCGTCGATCGAGGCGGCAAACTAGCGATCAACGATCTGTCGGCGATCGTATCTGGACCAGAAATCGCAGGTGAAAACCATCAAACCCGGGGGACACAAATGTCACCCGGGTTTTTGGATTCAGGTCATCGAATTGGCTTCAGGGCACTTACTTCGGTACATCGACCTTGATGTGAAGGTCTCGCAGTTGTTTCAGGTCAACGGCAGCAGGGGCTCCGGTGAGCATGTCACCCGCTTTCTGGGTTTTAGGGAAGGCAATGACATCTCGGATATTGTCTGATGCCAGGAACAGCATCACCCAGCGATCCAGTCCCAGAGCGACCCCCGCATGCGGTGGGGCACCATACCTGAGTGCATCGAGCAGGAACCCGAACCGGGCTTCAGCCTCTTCATTCGAGATTCCCAGCAGATTGAAAATTTTCTGTTGGACTGCCGGGTCGTGAATTCGAACACTGCCACTGGCCGCCTCGTAACCGTTACAAACCAAGTCATACGATTGAGCACGAACCTGGCCTGGATCCGTATCCAGCAAAGGAATATCGGCATCGACCGGTTGGCAAAAAGGATGATGCTCGGCATCCCAACGTTTCTCTTCGTCGTTCCATTGGAACATAGGGAAATCCAGCACCCAGGCGATCTTCAATTCTTGCGGATCATAGAGCCCCAGTTCTTTTGCCAGACGTAATCGCAAGGCCGAAAGCGCAGCCGAACTAACCTTAAATGAATCCGCAACGCAGAAGAGGAGATCGCCAGGTTCCGCTTTCAGCCGGGAGATGATCCCCTGCTGGTGCTCGGGACTGAAGAATTTCGCGATCGGGGAATCGAGTTCTCCATCCTTGACTCGAAAGAAAGCCAGCCCCTTGGCGCCGTATTGTTTGACGAATTCAGTGAGCTCGTCAATTTGCTTCCGACTATATTTTTCGGCCGCCTGAGGAACTCGAATCCCCCGAACGCGCCCCCCCGCTTCGATCGTCGACTTGAATACGCCGAAATCGCAGGCCCCGGCGATATCAGCCAGATCAGTCAACTCGAGATCGAACCTTAAGTCTGGCTTATCACTGCCGAATCGTTCCATGACTTCACGATGTGTCAATCGAGCAAGCGGCAGCTTTAATTCCGTTCCTCGCAGAGTCTTGACCAGACGCGCCATCAGGCCATCAATTGTTGTCAGAATGTCTTCTTGCTGCACAAAAGCCATTTCGACATCGATTTGCGTGAATTCGGGTTGGCGATCCGCCCGCAAATCCTCGTCGCGAAAGCATTTGGCGAGTTGAAAATAGCGATCGTAACCCGCCACCATCAGGATTTGTTTGTAAATTTGTGGTGATTGGGGCAGCGCATAAAAACAGCCCTCATGAACGCGACTCGGCACAAGATAATCCCGCGCCCCCTCGGGGGTGCTTCGTCCGAGCATGGGGGTTTCAATTTCCAGGAACTGACGTTCGTCGAAATAGTCACGCGTCGCTTTCGATAACTGATGACGCAGAATCAGCGCTTGCTGAACTGCGGGGCGGCGTAAGTCGATAAAGCGATATTTCAACCGCAACTCTTCATTGGGAAGATCCGTCTGCGTCGGAAAGAACGGAGGAGTCTTGCTTTTATTCAAGACATCCAGCTTGCGGCCTTTCACGTCAATCTCACCCGTAGCCAGCTTCAAATTTTGCATATCGGCCGGCCGAGCGGTCACTTCACCAGTGACCGAAATCACGTCCTCGTTTCGCAGCGTGCGCGCAATCGCATGCATTTCCGCATTGGAAGGGCTGAAAACGACTTGTGTCATGCCGTAGCGATCTCGGAGATCGATAAAGACGAGTCCTCCAAAGTCGCGATAGGTATCAACCCACCCACATAGGGTCACCGATTGTCCGATGTGAGCCGTCCGTAATTCACCGCAGGTGTGAGTCCGAAGCACGAAATTCAATCCTTGCAAGTGTCGATCAAGTGGCAGTCACGGCGTCGGCCGAAACTGCCCCAGGAATAAAGTCGCGATCACGAGAGGGTCTCGTGAAGAGAAGCTACGATTATAGGTTGGTCCCGATCTTGGGGGAAGCAGAGGAGGGGAATGAACTGAAAACAGACCTGTTCGTCA